>JAHDHN010000117.1 GCA_020631295.1 Rickettsiales bacterium | reverse complement strand
CATATTGCTTAATGCCTTCGGCGACCTGTTTAATCACACCCAGGTTTTTAGCAATTAAATCACCGCGATCCATGCCTGGCTTGCGCGGGAAACCCGCCGTAATAATGCAGACATCTGCGCCAGCAATATCAGCGTAGTCATTCGTCCCTTTGAGATGACTATCCTTGCCAAAAACCGGCGTAGCCTCACACAGGTCAAGAGCTTTACCCTTGGCCGTACCTTCGAAAATATCAAAGAGAACCACGTCTCCTAATTCTTCACGGGCGGCGATGTGGGCCAGCGTTCCGCCAATCATACCAGCACCAATCATGGCGATTTTTGCGCGTGCCATAGTTATTCTCCTTATGAATATGCACTTATTTGCGCCCTCTTTACGCCCTTGATGGCCGAGTCGCAATGGCCAGATTTGCGATCACTCACTCTACTTATGCTTGCTTATTCTGATTTATCTTCGGTTCAGTTAACAATTGTTAAGGATTGAGGACTGGAAAATCTATTCAGTGCAACAATTAAGGGGAGGAAATCTTATGAAAAAAATGGTTGCAGAAGTCATCGGCACAGCCGCGCTGGTGTTTTTTGGGTGTGGTGCCGCAGTCATCGCTGGCAGCACTTTAGGTGTCGCAGGCATTGCGGCAGCGTTTGGCCTGGCAATTGTCGCCATGGCTTATGGGATTGGCGCTATTTCAGGCTGTCATATTAATCCAGCCGTATCTTTTGGTGCATTTGTAGCAGGACGTATGAATATCGGAGATATGATACAATATTGGATAGCTCAGTTCATTGGTGCAACTGCTGGTGCTGCGATATTATACCTAATCGCTACAAATACTGCGTCAGGTGAAAGCGTTGCAGGCGCAATGGGAACGAATGGCTGGGGCGCTGATTATGGCGGAGGATTTAATATGACCGCAGCCTTTATTTTTGAGGTTGTAGGTACCTTCTTATTCTTGGTCACTATTCTGGGCGTCACTCATGGTAAAGGTGGGCATCCAGCTGTCGCTGGTTTGGCGATCGGTTTGACACTTTGGGTTATTCACTTGGTCGGTATAAATATTACAGGGACTTCGGTAAATCCGGCCCGCTCATTCGGCCCGGCTTTGTTCCATATGGACGCCATGAAGCAGCTTTGGCTGTTTATCGTCGCGCCTCTGATTGGTGCCGGTCTGGCCGG
>JAHDHN010000067.1 GCA_020631295.1 Rickettsiales bacterium | reverse complement strand
AAAGTCTCTATACACAGTCACCAAAGGTGGCAGTTTTGCCGCCTTTTTTGTTGGCTGAAATTTTTTGTACAACAAAGCAAATAAGAAAGAATAACACAACCATGCCAAGCATGCTGGAACAGAATATTGAAGCGATGATTGCGCCTTCTATTGAGGCGCTGGGTTATGGCGTGGTGCGTGTGAAGCTGATGGAAGGCGCGCCACAAACGCTGCAAATTATGGCGGAGCGTGTGTCTGACGGTGGTTTGAATTTGGATAATTGTACAGAAATTAGCCATGCAGTATCAGCCATTTTGGATGTGGAAGACCCGATTAAGAGCGAATATAATTTGGAAGTGAGTTCGCCGGGTGTGGATCGTCCGCTGGTGAAATTGGCAGATTTTGAGCGTTATGTGGGGCATGAAGCAAAGCTCACCACACAAGCGTTGTTAGATGGGCAAAAGCGTTTTACAGGCACTATCGCACAGGTAAATAATAATGTGGTGGTGGTAAAAGGTAAAGAACAAGATGCAAGCTGGGAGATTCCCCTTGAACAAGTGGAAACGGCCAAGCTGGTAATAACAGACAAACTATTGAAGCAATATGAGAAGGAGATAGCGAACGATGGTTAGTAATTTTGCAATTACGGGTAATACAGAAATCCTGCAGGTGGCAGATGCTGTGGCGCGTGAAAAAGGCATTAAAAAAGAGTTGGTAATGGAAGCCATGGAAGAGGCGATTGCTACTGTTGGTCGTCGTAAATACGGCCATGAGCAACATGTGGAATCAACTATTGATGCAAAAACCGGGGCGATTTCTCTGTTCCGCGTGCGTGAAGTGGTGGAAAATGCCGAAGATTATCACACAGAAATCTCCTTGAGCGATGCGAAAGAGCAAGATGCTACGATTGAGCTGGGTGGTTCTGTGACTGAAGCCTTGCCCCCCATTGATTTTGGTCGTGTAAGCTCACAAACTTTCAAACAGGTATTGATGCAGAAGATCCGCGAAGCAGAGCGTGATAAGCAATATGAAGAATTTAAAGACCGTGTCGGTGAAGTGGTGACCGGTGTGGTGAAGCGCGTAGAATTTGGTGATTACATCATCGATTTTGGTAAAACAGAAACCATTCTGCCGCGCAATGAGGTAATCCCGCGTGAATCCTTCCGCGCGGGCGACCGTATCCGTGCGTATATTGTGGATGTGCGCCGTGTGAATAAAGGGCAGCAGATTATTCTGTCTCGTACGCATCCTGGTTTCCTAGAGCAGCTCTTTACCCAAGAAGTGCCAGAAATTTACGATGGTTTGGTAAAAATTATGGGGGTGGCGCGTGACCCTGGTTCGCGTGCTAAGCTGGCTGTGTATTCTGAAGATCACACGCTGGATCCTGTGGGCGCATGTATTGGTCCGCGCGGTGCACGTGTAACGGCAGTATATAATGAACTGCAGGGCGAGAAGATTGATATCATTCAATGGTCTTCTGACCTGGCAACATTTACCGTGAACGCACTGAGTTCCAAGACCAAAGAGATGCAGGTGGAAGTGCAGCGCATTATCATCGACGAAGACCGTCATTTAATTGAGGCCGTAATCCCAGATGATCATCTAAGCCTGGCGATTGGTCGCCGTGGTCAGAATGTACGCCTGGCTGCCAAATTGGTGGATTGGAACATTGATGTGATGTCTGAGACAGAAGAATCTGAGCGCCGCATTAACGACTTTAACCGCATCAGCGCGCTCTTTGCAGACGCATTGAATGTGGAAGAGGTGATTGGTCAGTTGCTTGCATCGGAAGGCTTCTCTAACATTGAAGAGGTAGCTTACGTGCAGCTGGAAGATCTACTCTCCATTGAGGGCTTTGATGAAGATCTTGCGCAAGAATTGCAGCAGCGTGCAGAGGAATATCTGCAGGAGCAGCAAGCGGAGTTTGAGAAATTCTTGGCAGATAACGGCGCAAATGCAGACTTGCTTGAGCTGACAGCCATAGACAAAGACAGCATCAAAATTCTTGTGCAGAACGATGTGAAGAGCAAGGACGATGTGGCCGGCCTGGCAACGGATGAATTTAAAGAAATTCTGCCGGAATCTGGCTTGGTGGATGCCGAAATTGAAGAGTTGATCATGACACTGCGTCAAGATTGGTTTGATGATGAGCCTGAAGCTGAAGCAGCCGAAGGTGAGTCTGGAGGTGAAGAAGCTGCATAAAGCGCGATAGTTAAGATACACTAAGGTAAGAATTAACATAGCATCAGCAGTGAAATCATATAAGGTAGGGTAATGTCAGACGATAACAAAAAGAAATTAGGCGGAAAATTGCAGCTCACGCGTTCCTTGGAAACCAAGCTGCAGCATAATATGTCTAAAGGGCGTGCCAAAACGGTAACAGTGGAGGTGAAAAAAACTCGCACCGTTACGCGTGATAAGGACGGAAAAATTTCCCTCAAGCCACGCAATATGGAAACGCCGCAAACCTCTACCACGCCAGAGCAGGAAGCCAAGCTTTCCTCGCATGAGCAAGCTGCGCGCATGGAGGCGTTAAAGCGTGCTGAAGAACTCAGTACCTCTGCAGAAGCACAATCCTCACAGCCAGATTTGCCAAAGCCACGTGTGAAGAAGGTGGTGTCGAATGACGACCCGAAAGCAGAAGCTGCAGAGAAGCAGGCTGAAGCAGAAAAGCAAGCCATGGCTGCTGCCGCAGCTGCGGGTAATGCTACTTCTGGTACAACGCAGCAGGCGGGTGCGGCTGCAACACCAGACAAATCCAAAGAGCTTGCCAAGAAAGACGAGCAAAAGCGCAAATTAAAAGGCGTGAAGGAAGATAAAGGCCATAAGAAGAAACTAACCATTGCCAATGCGTTGGATTTTGACCGTGGTGAGCGTGTGCGTAGTCTTGCTTCCGTGAAGCGCCAGCGTGCAAAAGAAAAGCGCCAGGGCGATGATTTTGGCACAGGCGAGCAAAAGCAGCGTGAGGTGGTAATCACAGAGATGATTACCGTGCAAGAGCTGGCCAACCGTATGGCAGTGCGTGCTGCAGACGTGATTAAAGAGCTAATGAAGCTGGGCATTATGGCCCGCCAGGATCAAGCGATTGATGCGGATACGGCCGAGCTGGTGGTAACCGAATTTGGCCACACCTTTAAGCGTGTGACGGATGCCGATGTGGAAGATGTGCTGATTGAAGAAGAGGTGAATGAGGCGGATCTTGAAACGCGCCCACCGGTAGTAACCATTATGGGCCATGTGGATCATGGTAAAACATCGCTTTTGGATGCGTTGCGTGAGAGTTCTGTGACCGACGGTGAAGCAGGCGGTATCACCCAGCATATTGGTGCTTATCAATATAAAACAGCGGATGGTAAACTGATTTCCTTTATCGACACGCCAGGCCACGCGGCCTTCACAGCCATGCGCGCGCGCGGTGCAAGCGTTACGGATATTGTGATTTTGATTGTAGCTGCGGATGACGGCATTATGCCGCAAACAGAAGAGGCAATCAGCCATGCAAAAGCGGCAGAAGTGCCGATTATTGTTGCGATTAATAAGATTGATAAGCCAGATGCGAACCCGCAGAAAGTGAAAGACCAGCTGCTTTCACATGAGTTGATTCCGGAAGATCTGGGCGGTGATGTGCAGGTGGTAGAAATTTCTGCAGCGCAAAAGCTGAATTTAGATGAGCTGGTGGATATTATTCTGCTGCAGGCAGAAATGCTAGACCTTAAGGCCAGCCCGAAGCAGACTGCTATTGGCTCTGTGCTGGAAGCCAAGGTGGATAAAGGCCGTGGTAATGTGGTAACCGTGCTGGTACAGCGCGGCACATTGCGCAAGGGCGATATTGGTATTGCGGGTACTGGTTTTGGTAAAATCAAAGCGCTGACCGACGAAAATGGCAAGCAGCTGAAAGAGGCTGGACCGTCTGCGCCGGTGGAGATTTTGGGGTTAGACCAATTACCGCAAGCGGGTGATGTGTTCAATGTGGTAGAGCAGGAAAAAGATGCGCGCGAGATTATTGAATATCGTGAGAAGAAATTGCTGGAGCAGAAATCTGCCAGTGCGGTAAAAACAGTGGATGATATTTTCAAGCAAACTGCAGATTCTAAAGAGCTGAACTTGCTGATTAAGGGCGATGTGCAAGGCTCTGTGGAGGCCATTATTGGCAGCCTAAACCAGATTGAGCATGAGGAAGTGGTGATCAAAATTGTGCATTCGGGCGCTGGTGCGGTAACCGAATCAGACGTGACCTTGGCCAATGCTACCAATGCTGCAATTTTGGCATTTAACGTGCGTGCAGCCGGTGCGGTGAAAACAGCAGCGGAAAATGAGTCGGTAGAAATTCATTATTATTCCATCATTTATGATCTGATAGATGATGTGAAGAATTTGGTAAATGGCCTCGCCTCACCAAAGATTCGCGAAGAATTTATTGGCTATGCAGAGATTTTGGAAGTGTTCAAAATTACTCGTGTGGGCAAGGTGGCCGGTTGCCGCGTGACCGAGGGCTTAGTGGAGCGCGGTGCAGGCGTGCGTCTCTTGCGTGAAAATGTGGTAATTCACACCGGCAAACTCAAAACGCTGAAGCGCTTTAAAGAAGAGGCGGATGAGGTGAAAGAGGGCACAGAGTGCGGTATGGCCTTTGAGAATTACGAAGATATTAAGGCCGGTGATGTGATTGAGGCCTATCGTATTATTGAAGAGCAGGTGACGGTTTCTTAAACCTTAGCTAATCTAACGAAGAGAAGGCTTGTTATCATGCCGCATCATAGCAGCAAAATGCCATCGCAGCGTCAGCTGAAAGTGGGCGAAGCCATTCGCCACGCGCTTTCGGATATTTTTATGCGCGGTGATTTATATGACGCGTCGGGCAAAACATTGATGGTAACGGTGAGCGAGGTGCGCATCAGCCCGGATTTACGTAATGCTACGGTGTTTGTAATGCCGCTGGCAGGGAAAGATCAGCAAGATACGGTAAAATTACTGCAAGACATGGCGCCGAATATTCGTCATCAGCTTGGCCCTAAATTGCAGCTGCGCAATACGCCACATCTGCATTTTAGCCTGGATGATAGCTTTGATGAGGCGGATAAAATCAACCGCCTGCTGCAGAGTGAGTAAGATAACACCGTAAGGTTTTTGTTTCCTGCGGCTTGGCCGCAGGATCAAATCTACCAGTTATGCTGTATCAATATTTGACCCTGTGGCTAAATCACAGGGAACAGCGCTTCTTATAAAAATCCTAAAGGAAATAACTGAAAACTAGGCAGCGCTCTCTAATATTTCGGGCAGTTTAAAGCGTGTGCGCTCTTGCTTGCCATCCATGGTGCTAACATCGGCATTATGATGTGTTTTAAAATAGCTGACGATATCTTGTACCAAGCGGTCTGGTGCGCTGGCACCAGCAGTCAGGCCGACTGTTTTTATATTTTCAAGCCAAGCCGGGTCAATATTCTCTACCGTATCAATCAAATAGGCTATAGCACCGGATTGCTCCCCCAAATCACGCAGGCGGTTGGAGTTGGAGCTGTTTTTAGCGCCCACCACCAAAAGTAATTCCACTTGCGTGGCCAGCACGCGCACTGCATCTTGCCGGTTTTGCGTGGCATAGCAAATATCACGCAGATCTGGCCCTTTAATGGAAGGAAAACGCATTTTTAACACTTCAATAATGCTGCGTGTGTCGTCCACACTCAATGTGGTTTGTGTTACATAGGCCAGTTTTTCTGGGTTCCGCACTTGTAATGCTTGCACATCAGCTTCCGTTTCCACCAAATGCACGGGCTCTTTCACGCGGCCAGAAGTGCCTTCCACTTCCGGATGGCCTGCATGCCCAATTAATATAATCTCTCTGCCTTCGGTAGCAGAGCGCCGTGCTTCGTTATGCACCTTGGTTACCAGCGGGCAGGTGGCATCAATTACCGGCAGCTCACGTGCATGGGCCGCATCTTCCACCGCATCGCTCACGCCATGGGCAGAAAAAATAGTCACAGCACCGTCTGGAATATCGTTCACCTCATCCACAAATACCGCACCTTTGGCGCGCAGATCATCCACCACGGTTTTATTGTGCACAATTTCATGGCGCACATACACAGGCGGGCCATATTTTTGCAGCGCGCGCTCCACAATTTCTATGGCGCGGTCTACGCCGGCACAAAAACCTCTGGGTTGGGCAAGAATCAACTTCACCTATCGCAGTTCCTTCATCATTTTGTGCAGATGCGGGTTTTCTTTGGCAAATTGCTCTTCTGCACGCACATTTTCACGAAAACGTGTAACCGCATCGCCCGCGCAGGCATAGTAAAAAAGCATAGCACGCTGATCATTCGTCGGCTGCTGGGTAAGCAGCACCGGCAAATAGCCCGTGCTGGGCAGGCAATGTTGCTGTGCTTTCAAAAACGCATGTTGCTGTGTGTAGGGCGCCTGCGCAGTTACGGTCAGAATGTCGTCTTTCACGCGCAGCTGCAGGCCTTCGGTATTATTATTGCTGTGATATAAGGAAGCCGGCAGTGCCGCCATGGGTGAGGCATTGCGCTTGGGCTGCTCTCCAGAAAGCCATGCACATCCGGAAAGAACAAGCAGAGCAACATATGTAATAAGATTGCGCATAGTATAAGTATATCAGTTTGAGATAGTAGGGCAAGGGAGTGGATTTTCACTGTAATCTTATATTAAATTATGTTAATAAGTATAATTATAGGAAAATTAAGGAAATATTATGACGAGCAAGCAAGAGGCATTGGAAACTCTAAAAGAGAGTATTAATAACTTTACTGCAGTGTTGCAAGGTGATTTCAAAAAGAACAAAAATCAAACTTTTGAAATAGAGGGTGCAAATACAGATAATATATCTATGCGGTCAAGTGGCATATATAATTATACAGAAATTCAGTACTCATATAATAATTTTAAAGTTTTAAATTTTAACCTGTCTCATGTAGATAATTTTCGTCCTATAACATTTATGTTAGATGTTGAAAAATCTAACTGTACTCTTTGGCTTCAAAATGAGAGGTTGGATGAATTGCAAAGAGTATTAGATCCTGAAAAAAAGACTTTTACTCTTCCCAGGCATGGATATACATCTACGTATCATAATATTCCCCTAGATGGTACACCTCACCAATCTGGCTTTGCTTTGAAGGATTTTTATAGATTTGCTGGAAGCAAGATGTCAGGAGATTCTTTAGAGGCCTTAAAAAAAGTTTTTACGTCTGCCCAAGAATTTGCTGCAATAGGGCAGGAAGCGGCGGTTGAAGAG
>JAHDHN010000066.1:4850-7248 GCA_020631295.1 Rickettsiales bacterium | reverse complement strand
GAAGAACTATATTACCGTGATGAACGAAGCCTGCCAGAAGGCCGGGCGGGCGCTGCTGCGTGATTTTTCGGAGCTGGAATCGCTGGATATCAGCGAAAAAGGCCCGCGCGATTTTGTGACCTCGGCCGATAAAAAATCTGAGCGGATCTTGGTTAGCCAGCTGGTGGAAGCATTTCCAGACCATCATTTCATCACTGAAGAAAGCGGCACCATTGAGGGCGAAAGCCGCTATGGGTTTATTATCGACCCGATTGACGGCACCAGCAATTTCATGCGCGGCCTACCGTTTTTTGCCATTTCACTGGCGCTGGTGGAATTTCATAAAGACGGTAATGGGTTTGATATTTTAGCGGGCATGGTGCATGCGCCCGCCTTGCAAGAGACCTATCATGCCACACAAGGTGGCGGCGCTTGGAGCGCAGAAAACCGGCGCTTACAGCCTTCTGCCTGCAAAGCATTGGAACAGAGCATGATGAGCTCTTATGTGCGCAACCTAGACCCCAAATTTGAAGATGATAACCTCAAAGCACTCACCCATATCAAGGCCAATATGCGGGTGATTGGCGCTGCAGCGCTAGAATTATGCTATGTGGGCGCGGGCAAGCTGGACGGCTTTTGGTGCCGCCACTTAAAAAGCTGGGATATGGCCGCTGGTGTGCTGATCGCGCGGGAGGCCGGCGCCATTGTGTTGGATTTAGATGGCGGGCAAGACCCGTTCAGCACCGGCAATATTGTGGCCACCAACCCGTATCTTTCCGCTGCATTGTCCGAAACACTGCAACAATATTTCTAAATGCAATCCATCCTTGCCATAGATACCTGCTTTGGCAATGCATCTGTGGCGTTGCTTCACCAAGGCGTGCTCCATAGCGAGCAGGAATCAACACCGCACCGCCAGGCAGAGCGCACTGCACCGATGGTGGAAGCATTATTGCAACAGGCAAATATCACACCCAACGATCTGGATATGTTATGCTGCACCATTGGCCCGGGCAGTTTCACTGGCGTACGGATTGGGCTGGGCTTGTGCAGTGCCATGCATTGGGCGTTGGATATTCCGCTCATCACACTCACCACCTTGGAAACGGCCGCCTTCGCTGCCTTTGCAGAAGATAAAAACATGCAAGAATGCAGTGTGCATTTACCTTCCAAGCGCGGTATGGCCTACACACAAATATTCAGCTATGTTGATGGAGCATTTACCGCCATAAATGATCCGGCAGAAATCGCCTATGAAGGTGAGATGTCAATGCTGCCCACCGCCAGCCAGGCCCTTGCCCTAGCACAGCATTATGCAGAAAACGGCCACATGCCACACTCGCCATCACCGCTCTATATCCGCGATACCGATGCGAAGAGGCAGGGGTAAAGCACAGATAACTCACACTCGTCATGCCACGGTTTATCCGTGGCATCTCCTAGTTAGGATACAGTCAGTCGTAAGAGATTCGATGGACTAGCCTACGCATAAAGCTTCGGCGGGCAGGCAAGCCATGGAATGACAGGGAAAGACATTTTTTATAAAACCCATTCCATCCACTCTTGCCTTGCGGAATCCTTGTTGTATAACTTGCCATTATGACAAAAAAATCACGCCCTTTATCGCCGCATTTATCTGTGTATAAGCCGCAGATAACCTCGGTACTTTCCATTTCTCACCGTGCTACAGGTGCTTTGTTGTTTGTGGCCCTACTGGTGATGAGCCTTTATCTGCTTTCTGCCGCCTTGGGCGAACATGCCTATAGCTTCGCGCAAGGCATCATGCTTTCTTGGTTTGGCATGCTGGTATTGGTATCCTACAGCTTCTTTTTATTCTACCATATGTGCAACGGCATCCGCCACTTGGTGTGGGATGCGGGCAAAGGCTTTGAACTAAAAACCGCCGCACTCTCTGGCTGGGCCGTGGTGATTGGCGCGGCTATACTCACGGCACTCTTATGGGCACGTATCGGAGGGGTGATCTAATGTTATTTTCTTCTAAATCACCCGCTCTGCGCCATTGGTTGAAGCAACGCCTGAGCGCTATATTGCTGCTGCCGCTGTCTATTTGGTTTATCCTCACATTGCCCACGCTGCTGCCATTGCCGCATGCGGGCTTGGTGGCATGGCTGCAACATGGCTGGCTGAATATTACACTGCTTATTTTGTTTATTACCGTGGCATTCAAGCATGGAAAATTGGGCATTGAGGTAGTGTTGGAAGATTATGTGCATGGCAAGGCGCATCACCGTGCGATGCGTGTATTGAATATTGTTGCGCTGCTGGCACCGCTGGCAGTAATTGCAGCATTGCTGTGGTTGCGTATCACTGGTTAAGTACAAATAATAAGGAAAAAGCATATGGCAGACAACGCCTATGAGATTATAGATCATGAATATGATGTGGTGGTGATTGGCGC
>JAHDHN010000066.1:0-4750 GCA_020631295.1 Rickettsiales bacterium | reverse complement strand
CAGACAACGCCTATGAGATTATAGATCATGAATATGATGTGGTGGTGATTGGCGCGGCTATACTCACGGCACTCTTATGGGCACGTATCGGAGGGGTGATCTAATGTTATTTTCTTCTAAATCACCCGCTCTGCGCCATTGGTTGAAGCAACGCCTGAGCGCTATATTGCTGCTGCCGCTGTCTATTTGGTTTATCCTCACATTGCCCACGCTGCTGCCATTGCCGCATGCGGGCTTGGTGGCATGGCTGCAACATGGCTGGCTGAATATTACACTGCTTATTTTGTTTATTACCGTGGCATTCAAGCATGGAAAATTGGGCATTGAGGTAGTGTTGGAAGATTATGTGCATGGCAAGGCGCATCACCGTGCGATGCGTGTATTGAATATTGTTGCGCTGCTGGCACCGCTGGCAGTAATTGCAGCATTGCTGTGGTTGCGTATCACTGGTTAAGTACAAATAATAAGGAAAAAGCATATGGCAGACAACGCCTATGAGATTATAGATCATGAATATGATGTGGTGGTGATTGGCGCCGGAGGTGCTGGCTTGCGCGCCACGCTTGGCATGGTGGAACAGGGTCTAAAAACTGCCTGTATCACCAAAGTATTCCCCACACGCAGCCACACCGTGGCGGCACAGGGCGGTATTTCTGCGGCACTGGGTAATATCAGCGAAGATAATTGGCGCTGGCATATGTATGACACGGTAAAAGGCTCTGACTGGCTGGGCGATCAGGACGCCATTGAATATATGTGTAAAAATGCGATTCCTGCGGTGATTGAGCTGGAGCATTATGGTGTGCCATTCAGCCGCACGCCAGAGGGCAAGATTTATCAGCGTCCGTTTGGCGGCATGACCACGCAATATGGCGAAGGCCCAGCGGCTGTGCGCACCTGCGCGGCGGCAGACCGCACCGGCCACAGTATTCTGCATACGCTGTATCAGCAATGTTTGAAGCATGAGGCCGAGTTCTTCATTGAGTATTTTGCGCTGGATTTATTGATGGATGATGATGGCAGCTGCAAAGGCTGCATCGCCTGGAATTTGGACGATGGCACCATTCACCGCTTCCGCGCGCATCAGGTAGTGCTGGCTACGGGCGGCTATGGCCGTGCCTATTTCTCTGCCACCTCGGCGCATACCTGCACGGGTGATGGCGGCGGCATGGTGGCGCGCGCTGGCTTGCCATTGCAAGATATGGAATTTGTGCAGTTCCACCCAACGGGTATTTACGGCTCCGGCTGTTTGATTACCGAGGGCGCACGCGGCGAAGGCGGCTACCTCACCAACTCCGAAGGCGAACGCTTTATGGAGCGCTATGCACCTTCCGCGAAAGACCTGGCCTCGCGTGATGTGGTGAGCCGCTCTATGACCATGGAGATCAATGCCGGCCGCGGTGTGGGCGCCAAGCAAGACCATGTGCATCTGAATCTGCAGCATTTGGATCCGTCTATTATCCATAAGCGCCTGCCAGGCATTGCCGAGACGGCACGTATTTTTGCAGGTGTGGATGTGACCAAAGAGCCAATTCCGGTATTGCCAACGGTGCATTATAATATGGGCGGTATTCCCACCAATGTGCATTGCGAGGTGGTAACGCTGAAAGACGGCAATCCGGACAGTGTAATCCCTGGCTTGATGGCCATTGGTGAAGCAGGCTGTATTTCTGTGCATGGTGCGAACCGCTTGGGCTCCAACTCCTTGCTTGACTTGGTGGTGTTTGGCCGCGCTGCAGGCATTCGTGCCGGCGAAGTGGTGGAAAAAGGCAAGGCACACAGCAAGCTGGCGGAAAGCAAAACCGAAGCCATTTTGGCACGGCTAGACGGTGTGCGTCATGCAAAAGGCGCGTTGAGCACAGCAGAAATTCGTGGCACGATGCAAGATGCAATGCAGAAGCATGCGGCCGTGTTCCGCACCGATGAGAGCCTGAAAGAAGGCGTGAAGAAGATTGATGCGGTGGTGGCAAGCGCTAAGGAGCTTGGCATTGAAGACCGCAGCATGGTGTGGAACAGTGATTTGGTAGAGGCATTAGAGCTCACCAACTTGTTGCCGCAAGCTGCCGTAACCATGCATAGTGCTGAGAACCGCAAGGAAAGCCGTGGTGCCCATGCGCGTGAGGACTTGCCAAATCGTGACGATGAGAATTGGATGAAGCACACGCTTTCTTGGGTGGATGAAAACGGCAAGGTGACAATTGATTACCGCCCTGTGCATCTCTACACCCTCACCGATGAGGTGGAAGTGGTGCCACCAAAAGCGCGTGTATATTAGAAGGTAGAAACCATGGTTGAATTTGCATTACCCAAAAACTCAAAAATCGGCAAAGGCAAGGTGCATAAAGCACCTGAAGGCGCCAGCAATGTAAAAGAGTTCCATATTTACCGCTGGAACCCAGACGACGAAGCCAACCCCGTGCTGGATGTATTTGAGGTGGATTTGGATGATTGCGGCCCGATGATGCTGGATGCCTTGATCAAAATTAAAGCTGAGCAAGATAGCAGCCTGACCTTCCGTCGCTCTTGCCGTGAAGGCATTTGCGGCAGCTGCGCGATGAATATCAACGGCACCAACACATTAGCGTGCCTGTGCAGCATTGAAGAAGGCGGCAAAAGCAGCAAGATCACGCCGTTGCCGCATATGGATGTGGTGAAAGATTTGGTGCCGGATTTGAATAATCTTTATAACCAGCTGGCTTCTGTGGAGCCATGGATAAAGGCGGATGCGCCAAAAGACGCCACGCAAGAACGCCTACAATCTCCCGAAGACCGTGAACTGCTGGACAATACAGATGCATGTATCCTATGCGCATGCTGTTCTACGAGCTGCCCAAGCTATTGGTGGAACAGTGATAAATATCTGGGTCCTGCAGTGCTGCTGCAGGCCTATCGCTGGATTGCAGACAGCCGCGATGAAGCGACTGATGAGCGCCTAGATCAGCTGGAAGATAGCTTCAAGCTGTATCGCTGCCATACAATTATGAATTGCACGAAGACCTGCCCGAAAGGCTTAAACCCAGCCCGTGCCATTGCAAATATTAAAAAGAAAATCGCTGCGCGGTAGTATAACCACTACGTCATACCGCGATTTATTCGCGGTATCTCCTAACTACTGCACAGCATATCGCTGGAGATTCCGCAGGCCTTGCCGTGGAATGACGCAGATAAAAACATAATAAAAGGAACCAATCATGCAATTTGAAAGCCTATGCGTACATGCAGGTAACAACCCCGATGAAACAGGCGCACGCCAAGTTCCCATTCATCAATCCAGCTCCTTTGTGTTTAAAAGCACTGAACATGCCGCCAATTTATTTGCGCTGAAAGAGCTGGGCTACATTTACTCCCGCCTGACCAACCCCACCATCGCTGCTGTGCAAGAGCGCTTAGCGGCATTGGAAGGCGGTGTAGGTGCTGTGGCCTGCGCCAGCGGCCATGCTGCACAGCTCACAGCTTTGCATAATCTGCTGCAATCAGGCGACGAATTTATTGCTTCCACACGTCTTTATGGCGGCTCTATCAACCAGTTCAAACACAGCTTCAAGCAATATGGCTGGAGCGTGAAATTTGTAGATACGGAAGATTTAGACGCACTGAAAAATGCCATCACGCCACGTACCAAATGCGTGTTTATTGAATCTCTCTCCAACCCAAGCGGTGCGGTGAGTGATATTGAAGCTATTGCAAAAGTGGCACATGCAGCAGGCATTCCACTGGTGGTGGATAATACTGTGGCTACGCCATATCTCTGCCAGCCTATCAAGCATGGTGCGGATATTGTGATTAACTCAACCACCAAATTCATCAGCGGCAACGGCGCTGCCGTGGGCGGTGTGATTGTCGATAGCGGCAATTTTGACTGGAGCCAGTCCGATGCGTTTCCGCTATTAACACAGCCAGAGCCTTCCTATCATGGCCTGAATTTCCATGAAGCTTTTGGCAATTTGGCCTTCACTTTCCGCGCTATTGCGGTGGGCTTGCGTGATTTAGGTGCGGTAATGGCACCGATGAATGCGTTTTTAACGCTGCTGGGCAGCGAAACACTGGCTTTGCGCATGCAGCAACATAGCCGCAACGCACTGCAAGTGGCCGAATTTTTAGAGTCGCATGAAAAAGTCGCATGGGTGTCCTATCCAGGCCTAAAAAGCAGTCCATATAATGCGTTAGCTGCGCGCTACATGCCAGAAGGCGCAAGCGCAGTGTTTACCTTCGGCATTAAGGGCGGTGATGATGCAGCCGGGCAAGCAATTGTGAATGGCTGTGAGCTCTTTTCCCATGTGGCGAATATTGGTGATTCGCGCAGTCTTATCATCCACCCATCCAGCACCACACACAGCCAGCTTTCGGACGCAGAAAAAGCCGCCGCCGGTGCCAGCGCAGATGTGGTACGCCTGTCTATTGGGATTGAAAATGCAGAAGATCTAATTGCAGACCTCAGCCAAGCCTTGGCATAACTATGCTAATGTCATTCTGCCGTGTCCGCCATAGCTTTAGCGACGGCGGAATGGAGCGTTAGCGACTGAAGAATCTCGTGCCACTGCAGCTACGTCTGGTTTTATATAGTAATCTGCATAATTAACGACACAAATACCCACTTCGCTTCATACCGCGACTTGATCGCGGTATCCAGAGCCACAAGCAAGATGGTGCCGAATCGCTCTGGACCCCGCGATCAAGCCTTATCGTTGATTATGCAGGTTACTATAGCATTTTCGAAATTTACCAACGGGAATGCTATGAAAATCACGTA
>JAHDHN010000004.1:32500-39114 GCA_020631295.1 Rickettsiales bacterium | reverse complement strand
TCAATGCTGTCCTCATCTGCAGCAGGCCCCATAATATTGCCTGAGGCATCAGAGCCATCGCCTGCAGTATCACCCTGCTCATCCATAGCAATAGTAGGTGCGGCGGCGGCAAAAATATCCTCTTCCTCACCCACTGGGCTGGTATCTGCCACCGGCGCAGACAGCGTTTCATCCGCAGCTGGCTCCTCTTTTGCAAAAGGATTATTTTCCTGTGGCGCTTCACTAATCAGCGGTGCTTCACTGGTAATAGCATCGTCTAAAGACAAGGAGCCTTGTAACGAAGTGTCCTCTGCTGGCTTAGACTCTGGCTCAGCTTCTGGCTGTTGATCTGGCACTGCGGCCTCTGCTGTTTCCTGCTTCTCTTCTTTGCTCTCATCCGTATCATCATCCGCAAATGGATCAAACGGATCATCATCAAACGAGAATGGATCATCATCATCTTCTGCAAACGGATCAAACACCTCATCCTCTTCGGCTTTATCTGCCGCAGCTACTTCTTCTGTTTCACTCGTCTCTGCATCGCTTTTTTCTGCACTCTCTGCCGTATCTTCCTTTGGCGGAGCAAACGGGTCGTCATCAAAGCTAAACGGATCATCGTCAAACGAGAACGGATCAAAATCTTCCTCAGCTGCATTATCCTCTGCCGGCGCTGCAGCCGCTTTTGCTTTATTTTCTTCTTCCTCTTTTTTACGCGCCTCTTCTTCCTCCTTGGCCTTGGCTTCTTCTTCGGCTTTCTTCTTGGCCTCTTCCTCTTCCTTTTTCTTCGCCGGGTCATATGGCTCTTGCGTAGGCACATGGTTTGGGTCCATCAAGCGCTTGGTAAAGAACGGATCTTTATAATAAAAAATCTTTTTGGTCTTAATCGGTGGAGAGGATTCTACCAAAATAATCTGCTCATCTCTAGGCAGGCCAATCACCTCTTGCGGTAACAGCAAGGCACGCTGAATTTCAGATACGTGCTTCGAACGCGATGCCGGGTTCAAATCCAAGAACACCGGGCTGTTACGCGATACCTGCTTCACGGTTTTGTTACCAATCAGCTGCGAAATCAAATTCGCTGTTTCCACGTTGTTTGCAGCAAAAGTAATACGGTAGGTCGCGTTGGACAGGAACGAGTTCATCCCTGCTTCTTCATAGTGATCCTTCAGCTGCTCTGTATCCTGAATGATCAAAAACAAGCGCAGATGGTACCCACGGAAATAGGCAATACCGCTCTTAAACTGCACCATGTTCCCCAGTGTAGGAAACTCATCCATCATAAACAACACGCCCAGCGGTTCATCGTCGCGGGGCATATGCTTGGTCATAATCTGCGAAGCCTGCTGGTAGAAAATCTGCATCAGTGGCATCAAACGCTCAATATTATCCGGCGTCAAACCCACATAGACCGTGGTGGCTTTTTTCTTAAAATAGTGAAAATCAAAATCACTGCTGGCCGTGGCCGTATCAATCAACGGGTTGGCCCAGAGTTCCAACGAGGAATTCAGCGTGGAAATCACACCAGAGCGTTCTTTATCCGCCTTTTGCAAGAAGGCTGCAATGTTCATATAGGCAATCGGGTGGATCTGCTTGCCCAACGTATCCAACACTACCGCCAGATTATAGACCACATCGTCACTACGAAGCGTACGCACCACCTCGCCAAAGGATTTGGTTTTTTCCGGCACACATAACAAATAAAGCGCTACACCTACAAAGAGCGAACGTGCTTCATTCTGCCAAAATTCTTGCTCAGGCAATAATAGGTTGGAGATTTTCTGTACATCATCCACCATCTGCCCCATTTTTTCACTCACAAATTCAAGCGGGTTATAACAATGGGTGATACCGTCTGGGCTGGCGGGGTTCCACAGATACACATCTTGCCCCATTTCACGCTCGCGATAGCCGCTGGTGATTTCCCAGTTTTCCAGTTTAATATCGTGACAAATGAGGGACTCTTCCCAATAAAGCAGGTTAGGAATTACAAAGCCCACACCCTTACCAGAACCGGTAGGTGCAAAAAGCAGTGAGTGTTGGTAACCGTCAGCGATCAAATAGCCGCGGCCGGTTTGCCCAACCAGCATCCCCTTTTTTGAGCGAAGACCCGCCGCTTTAATTTCCTTCTCACTGGCCCATTTGGCATCACCATGCAGGGTCTCTTTCGGCTTGAATAATTTAAAATCTTGCAGCGGTGCACGCATGGCAAAAATAATCATACCAAACAACACCACACCACCAAGGGCGGGCAAGCCCAGCTTCATGGTATCGTTCATGGATACTGCAGAGCGGTTGGCAAACCACCAATCGGTTATTTCACCGTAAGCCGCAAAAAAATCACCAAAGCCAAGGCCTTGTTTGAACACATCAGTGCCGTAAAAAAGCACATCGGTAACGAAGACTACCAATGTGTACACAATGGAAATGATGAGGGCGAGCAGCAGCCACATCACAATACGATTTTTTAACTCATAACCCTTCATGCTCACCACTATAGCGCAACTAAATCTCCAATACCAGAGAGCTATGCAGTTTTTTTAATGATAATACTTCCACTTAATAATCCCCCATCTCCACACACCCGTCATTCCATGGCTTGTCCATGGAATCTCCTCATAAGGACACGACAGTCGACAGGAGATCCCACGGACGAGCCGTGGGATGACGAGGAAATTATTAAGTAGCAGTTGCTTGGGATAATTTTACCTTGCAGTTTCGGCATTATTTGATAGACAGCGTCTCCCGTTATTGTAGTATTTTCTCAATGTATTGAGGGAATACTACGAAAATCAAGCAGCGAGTGCAACGAGCGAACGCCTTGATTTTCCGCCGCGATGAGCGGGCGGGCAATGTTATTGATAACAATCAATAACATAAAAAACACTAAGATTTGTAAGGATATTTCCATGGCACGTGTGACCGTTGAAGATTGTATTGATAAGGTAAAAGACAGATTTGAGCTGGTGGCTGTGGCTGGTCAGCGCGCGCGTGATATCGCCAATGGTTCTGAACTTACCATTGACCGAAATGGTGAAAAAAACACTGTGATTGCCTTGCGTGAAATTGCAGCGGGCAATGTGGATGTAGCGTTTTTGCGCGATGAGTTGGTAGAAAACTCTCAAACAGAGCGCCGCAAAGAAGATATTTCTGACGACGAGGTGGATGCATTAGGTGCCTCTGACAATGCAGTGAAAGACGATTCTCCAGAAGCATTATTGCAAGAAGCCATGCGTCAGGAAACAGAAGCAGACCAAGCTACAGACGCTGCTGCTGGCAATGATGAAGCTGCCATTGACTTTGGTGCAGACGACGTTGCTGTTGACGATTAGAACGTGTCCTTACACATTACTTACACTCTTTTAACCACACATCATAGGTCGGGTCGTTGATAGGGCTGGCAGAAGCAAAGCGGCTATTAATCCAGCCTTCAAAACGCACATTATCTGCTTTATCCACCAGCTTAATATGCGCCCAATAATTATTCTGGTCATGCTTTAATGCCATGCAATCAATCAGCTCTATGGAAATAGCGTCCCAATAGGATTTTTCTCCAATCTGGACAGAAAGTTCAGCAGACTCTGCTTTATACATATTGGTGATACGAAAACTGGCAGAAATCTTTTCGTCAAAGCCTTGCTCAGCATGATCATGCCCTCGATGCGCATGTACAGAGAACACCAGAAATACACTAACCAACATGGAGAAAAATGTTTTTACCACATCAACGCTCCTTTAATATACTATCAGCGCGCTGCCCCATGTGAGCCCGCCACCCACAGCCTGCGTGGCAATCACATGGTCTTTTTGCACGCGCCCGTCTTGCACTGCCACATGCAAGGCCAGTGGAATGGTAGCGGCAGATGTATTGGCATGTTCGGCCACACAACTCACCAGCTTATGTTCCGGCAGCTTCATTTTTTGTATCACCGCATCCATAATCCGTTGATTGGCCTGATGCGGAATCACCCAATCTACCTGCTCTGCAGTATAATTATTGGCCTCTAATGCCTCATTGGTCGAACGGATCATTTTTGTTACCGCATGCTTGAACACTTCTTTGCCCTGCATGCGCAATAACCCTACTGATTGCTGAGACACACCACCATCCGCATGCAAGATATCACAATGGTTGCCGTCTGCATACAGATGCGTGGACAAAATACCCTTTCTAACATCTTCCTCTGCATGCAGCACCACCGCACCTGCACCATCACCAAATAACACACAAGTGGCACGGTCTTCCCAATCTAAAATACGGGTAATCGTCTCTGCACCCACCACCAATGCGTGTTTATATTGCCCTGATTGCATCAAGCCCTTGGCCGTGGCTAAGGCATAAATAAAACCAGTGCACACGGCTTGCACATCAAAGGCAGCACAACCACCAATGCCCAGCTTGGCCTGCAGCTGCGCGGCTGTGGAAGGAAACGTGCTGTCTGGCGTGGTAGTCGCCACAATAATCATATCAATCTGTGCAGCTGTAATGCCTGCATTTGCAATGGCCTCTTTGCTGGCAGCAGCAGCCAAATCACTGGTAAGCTCACCCTCTGCGGCAATATGGCGCTGCGCAATACCGGTGCGCTCACGAATCCAGGCATCACTCGTATCCACGCGCGTGCTAAGCGCATCATTACTCACCACATTGCTGGGCAGATAATGCCCTGTGCCGATAATACGCGGATTAATCATCATGAGGAACCGGCTCCTGAGATGCCCCTTTTACTGAGGCAGACCCCACCTCCTCCTGCTCTAGCGCAGCGGCCGCTTGCATGAATGCATCCTCCTCTTCATCTAGCATAATATGGCCAGAGGCAGCCATTTCACGCTCAATCTGCGCGTTAATATCATCCCGCGCCAGCTCGTATGCCACTTCGATAGCATGAGCAAAACCAAAGCCATCTGTTCCGCCATGGCTTTTTACCACAATGCCGTTTAGGCCCACAAACATCGCACCATTATGACGGCGCGGATCTATCTTTTTCGACAATGCTTTAAACGGCAAATACCCAAAACCAGCGGCCAACCAACCCAGCGGATTGCTCTTCAGCGCGCCCATGGTAAAATGCTTGCACATTTTAGCCGTACCCTCTGCCACCTTCAGCGCCACATTGCCGGTAAACCCATCGGTCACAATCACATCTGCCATGCCCTTGGCGATATCGTCACCTTCCACAAAGCCGATAAAGTCAATGGCGTCACCCGCCTCTTCCAGCATGGTGGCCGCATGTTTCACCGCCTCATTACCCTTGGTATCTTCACTGCCAATATTCAACAACGCCACGCGCGGTGAGGCGTTGTGCAGTGCAATGCGCGCAAAGGCATCCCCCATCAAAGCAAACTCAAATAAATTATTTGCATCACAATGCACATTGGCACCCAAATCCAGCATCACACTCTGCCCGCCTTGCGTAGGCAAGGTAGTCACAATGGCCGGACGATCAATGCCCGGCAATGTGCGCAGCATAATTTTTGCAATGGCCATCAAAGCACCGGTATTGCCGGCAGAAACAGCGCCGTCTGCCGCACCACTCTTCACCGCGGCAATAGCCATGCCCATGCTGCTGCCTCGGCCGTTGCGCAATGCCTGTGACGGCTTCTCATCCGCAGCAATAGCAATATCTGTATGGGTAAAATCAATGCGATTTTCGGGTAGATTATGCTTCTTACACAGCGCACGCAAACGTGACTCTGCACCAAAGAAATGCACCCTGAGGTTACTATGCTGCTTCAGCGCAATAGCACAGCCCTGCACCACAGAATCCGGCGCGTGGTCGCCACCCATTGCATCAATAGAAAGTGTAATATCTGCCATAAATCACATGCTAGCGGCAAATGAGGGTTGGTTCTACAAGAATATCGTTATGCTTCACGTGAAACACAGCAACAAGAAAGTGAATGTTATGCGTTAGCAGATGCTTCAGCGGCGTCTTCGTCTGCGGCTTGCAACACAGTACGACCATTATAGGTGCCATCTGCACTCACATGGTGAGGCAATACAAACTCACCATTCGCATTCTCAACCACGTTAATTTTCTTTAGCGCATGGTTCGCACGACGCATGTTACGCTTAGATGTGGATGTTTTCCTCTTAGGCACTGCCATGATACTATTCCTTAATTTCAGCCTAATATCACATCAGGCTTGATTTTGACGGACGCCCTCTATAACAATATAAAATAATAAATCCAGTCTTTTTTGAGGTATCTATTTACTATGAAACATGCCCTTGCCCTTCTTTGTTCCTCTGTGCTGCTTAGCGCATGCTTGTCCACACAAGAAACACGCGGTTACCGCACGGATTTATCGGATATCAGCCAAATCCAGCCTGGCTTTACCAAGCAGCAAGTGGTGCAAGTGCTAGGGTCACCCACCACCAGCTCTAACTTTAACGGTGAGCGTTGGTATTATATTGGCATGGACACAAGCTATATTGCGTTTAGTGACGAAAATGTAAAATCGCAGAAAACCTATGCGGTGTATTTTGATGAAAGTGGCCGTGTGGCACAAGTGTCGGAAGATAACGGCGAACGCGCCCGCAATGTGAATATCTCTGGGGACAAAACACCCACCGAAGGCAATGAATTCTCCCTACGCGAACAGCTGATTGGCAATATCGGCAAATTCAACCAGCAAGA
>JAHDHN010000004.1:30414-32400 GCA_020631295.1 Rickettsiales bacterium | reverse complement strand
CCCCCTACGCCAAGGCTTCGGAGGGCAGGTCGTTCGGAATGACAAGTATGCTTCACGTGAAGCAAGGCGCCTAGCGCGTGCTAATCAGATGGCGCAAGATTTCTGCAAATTGTGCCGGGTCGGGCGCGTGGTCCACATGGCGCAGGAAGTTACCCTCGCGGTCTAAAATATAGAAGAAAGCCGTATGATTCATGTTATATAAACCGTCTTCCAGATCACCGTCTTCATCCTCTTTTTGTGCAAATACACGGAAGGCTTTCTTGGCGATATCAATCTGTTCACGGCTGCCCGTTAGGCCAATAATATCCTTATGAAACTGCCCTAAAAAGCTGCGTAAGGCAGCCGCATCATCCCGCTCCGGATCAATGGTAACAAATACCGGCGCTAGCTGAGCCCGCTCTTCTGGGTCTAGCAAACGCAACGCCAAGGTAAGCGCCTCCATATCATAAGGGCAAATGGAAGGACAATTGGCAAAGCCAAAATACATCACACGGATTTTGCCTTCAAAATCAGCATCACTCACCGTTTCTTCCTTAGTATTGGTGAGGCTGAAGCTGCCGCCAATATGCACCTGCTCTGCAATGCCTGGATCGGTCTTTTGCCACAAAAAGAAGGATATTCCTAATAAGATTAGTAACAAAAATAATATAACAAGCGGTTGTTTAGGCATAATGCTTCTCCTTTTTCTGTCCTCTGTCTTCCTTACCCTGCCTTCCGATTGCGCGATAGCCAATGTCACGGCGGCAAAAGCCTTCTGGCCAGGCAATTGCATCCACTGCTTTATAGGCCTGCTGCTGCGCTTCTTCCACCGTATTCGCCACTGCGGTTACGCCTAGTACGCGGCCGCCCACCGCTATTATTTTACCGTCTTTCTGCTTGGTGCCTGCATGGAATATTTTCACACCGTCAAGCGCTTCTGCGTCATTTATATGCATAATCTCACTGCCTTTTTCATAGGCACCTGGATAGCCAGCACTGGCCAGCACCACGCACAAAGCGGCTTGGTCGCTAAATTCTGCCTGCTTGCCGGTCAAATTGCCCACTGCAGCGTCATAGAACAACGTAGCGGCATCGCTTTGCAATAGCGGCAAAATCACTTGCGTTTCCGGATCGCCCATCCGCACATTATATTCCAACAAAATGGGCTCACCTGCCGGGCTCACCATCACACCAGCAAATAAAAAGCCGTTATACGGAATATTGTCTTTTTTCAGGCCTTCAATCAGCGGTGTAATCAGCTCATCCATAATGCGGGTGTGCAGTGCATCATCCAATAAAGGCGGTGGTGTATAGGTACCCATGCCGCCCGTGTTAGGCCCAGTATCACCCTCGCCCACACGCTTATGGTCTTGCGCTGCACCAAAAGCGATCGCCGTTTTACCATCGCACAAGGCAAACACACTCAGCTCTTCGCCT
Source organism: Rickettsiales bacterium (assembly GCA_020631295.1). Taxonomy (GTDB): domain Bacteria; phylum Pseudomonadota; class Alphaproteobacteria; order Rickettsiales; family UBA8987; genus JAHDHN01. The sequence continues at coordinate 30,984 of JAHDHN010000004.1, read as the reverse complement.
TCCAAGAAATCTTCTACCACCACAGTGGCACCGGCACTGCCAAAGCGCCCGCCAAACATGCTGCGCACCGCCTCTTCGGCTTCTTCGGTAGTCTGCGCAATAATCACGCCCTTGCCTGCGGCCAGCCCATCTGTTTTTACCACAATCGGCGCCTGTTGCTGCTGCACATAGGCCAGAGCTTCTGCCTCCAAATTAAAACTGGCATGAGAGGCAGTAGGTATGCCATATTTCACTGCGCATTCTTTCATGAATGCCTTGCTGCCCTCAATCACCGCAGCGGCCTGGCTTGGGCCAAGCGTGGCAATATCTTTCGCGCGCAAATTATCAGCCAACCCTTCTACCAACGGTGCTTCTGGACCTACCACCACCAAATCAATCGCCTCACCCACACACCACTGCACAATAGCTGCGTTATCGGCCAAAGACACACATTCTGCCTGCGCGGCAATACCGGCATTGCCAGGAATGCAAAAAAGCGCTTCTGTGCTTGGACTGCGCGACAGCGCATCGATCAATGCATGTTCACGCCCACCGCTACCAATCACCGCTATTTTCATGTTATTGTTCCTT
>JAHDHN010000004.1:28567-30314 GCA_020631295.1 Rickettsiales bacterium | reverse complement strand
TATGAGCCAGCCAGTATATATCGCCCCGTCTATGTTGTCAGCAGATTTCTCCAATTTGGAGAGAGAACTCCGCGCGATTGATGATGCCGGTGCGGACTATATCCATATTGATGTGATGGACGGCCATTTTGTGCCCAACCTTACCATTGGCCCGCTGGTGGTGGAGGCGCTGCGCCCACACAGCAAGAAGCCGTTTGATGTGCATTTGATGATTGAGCAGCCAGAGCGCTATATTGATGATTTCGCCAAGGCCGGCGCAGATATCATCACCATCCACCATGAGGCCGTAACGCATCTAGACCGTGCGATTGCACAAATAAAAGCTACAGGCTGCAAGGCCGGTGTGTCGCTGGTGCCATCCACACCGCCAGATGTGCTGGATTATGTACTCTCAGAGCTGGATCTGGTGCTGGTAATGTCAGTCAACCCTGGCTTTGGCGGGCAGCGTTTTATCCCGTCTAGCTTGGCCAAAATCCGTGAACTATCTTACATGATTGAAGAAACTGGCCGCGATATTCTGCTGGAAGTGGATGGCGGTGTAACCGCTGACAATGCCGCAGACATCATCGAAGCCGGCGCGAATATGCTGGTGGCTGGCTCTGCCGTGTTCAAAGACGGCGCAGAAAATTATGCAAGCAATATTGCAGCCTTGCGTGGGTAGGATTTTTTTAGATATTTTTTATAACGTATAATTTTTATTTGTAATTTTATATTTATGTGATAATGTATAACTCAATTAAAGAGTAGAGGTATATATTATGAGCAGCCCAAGTGATATTAGTGAATTTATTGCTTTGACCGAAGAATTTAAAGTAGCAAGTTACATCAATGACTCATTATCAGCCCCTCTTATACCCACGGATAAATGTATAGAAACTGTTTCCAACTATTTTTTTCAACAGCAAATAAATGACACATGGCTTAAGAAAGCTTCAGAGAATATAGACCAAGTATGTGATAAAATAGCAACGGCAATGCAAAATACCTGCCAAAAACATGGCTTAACTTCAGCGCAATATATAGCCCTTTATACACTGATTACAGATCCTCCACGCGGCAAGTTTCACCTTACAAACACACAAAAACAAAATGTAGGTAAAAGCTTAGCAGATGGTAGTGCTATCATTACTTCAGAAAAATTAACCGCATTGGAGAAGGCATATGATGCAGTAAGTGCTCTTGCAAATGACGATGATTTTCCAGAATCCATACGTAGTAATGTTGAAAAAAAGCCTCCCTATAACCTTATAGCTAATAATATAGGTACAGATAAAAGCACAGCACTGGTTTCGGAAATAAAGCTAAGAGTAGGTGTGGCAGAAGCATGGCGTGCGCATGTGCAGGATACAAAAAATAATTTCCCGGCTACTTTCAAACAAGAATTCAATGATGCCTATCAAACTATGGCACAGCTCTACAAGCAGCATTTGAATATTGAGATGGAAGGACTACAACAAAGCAGAGTTGCAGGCGACTAGCCAGAAACTAAGGCATCAGCTTTCTGTATTCTTCCGTGGCGAAGCGGTCGGTCATGCCGGCGATGTAATCGGCAATATGGATAGCTTTTTCGGTGTCTGACGCGGCATTTTTCACCCGTTTATACCATTCTTCTGGCAGGCAATTTTCTGCCTCCATATAGGCCGAAAATAGTGATTTCACGATGGTTTTTGCATTTCGCGTCATACGGTTGATGCTGTGATGGCGGTATACATGCTCCATCAGCTCGGCTTTTATCTCACGCATATGC
>JAHDHN010000004.1:0-28467 GCA_020631295.1 Rickettsiales bacterium | reverse complement strand
ATGCTGCTTAGCGTAAGATTGTAATGCACGTGGCGGGTGGGCAACAGGGCCATTATGCTTGGCAATACCTTCCAACGTTTCATGGGTGAGGTTCAACCCGTCAAAGGCCGCGTATTTTTGCTCCAGATGAGTAAGAATACGAATAGTTTGTGCGTTATGATCAAAGCCACCATAAGGCTGCATCATGTCGTCCAGCGCATCTTCACCTGCATGGCCAAAAGGCGTGTGGCCCAAATCATGCGCCAGTGCAATTGCCTCACCCAGATCTTCCTCTAGCTTTAGGGTACGGCACATATCCCGCGTGAGCTGTGCCACCTCCATGGAGTGCGTCAGGCGGTTTCTGTAATGATCACCTTCATGATATACAAAGACCTGCGTTTTATATTCCAAACGGCGAAAGGCTGTGGAGTGGATGATGCGGTCACGGTCACGCTGATAGCAGCTGCGCTCCACAGCGGAAGGCTCTTCATGCTGCCGACCAAGGCTTTTGGCAGGCATTGCGGCGTAAGGGGCAAGTGTCATACTCTGTTTATATGGTTACAATACGTTCTATAATTATTTACTCTTGTAATATCTAGGCAAAAAAAAAAGGGGCCACAAGGGCCCCTTTCCACAAAATGTTTGACCATGTCTGTATTATGAGCAATCCAAGTCTTGGACAGTGATGTTACTGCTGTTAGACTGGTTGGCAATATTCACCACAATTTGTGCAGCACCAAAAATAAATACGAGAGCTACAAGCACCGTAAGCACCACACCCCAGGTTATCTTACCAAAAAAGGCACCAAGGGCCATCATCACTATGGCAATCACTGCAATGGCAACCGCCCAATCCTTCTGCAAGAAACAAGCAAATGAATTCAAAGCATCCGTTACAGGCTGAAGGGTAGTTGCAAAGGTGTTTGCAAATACAGGGCTTGCCGCCACAAAAAGAAGGACAAACACTGCCTTCACGTTTAGTTTGGATAAAAATGTCATCATATATCTCCTTATAAAAAAATTATTCTCTATCCGAATAATGATGGCTGGGAGCACGTCATATTGCATATAATATACAATACACAAGCTGCCAGCCACCAATGGTTACTTTAAGCAGAATAACGCTAAACCCTTAATAAAAGCTTAACATCTTCCTGCCTTAGTTGCACAATAGCCACTTAATATGACAATAGCATTACATAATCTTTACGGAAAGATGAAATCTACAGTGGTTCCAATTAACAATTCCCTCGTCATCCCACGGCTCGTCCGTGGAATCTCCTAATAAGAGCGCGACTTGCTACAGGAGATTCCATGGATAAACCATGGAATGACGGGGGGTGTTTAGATTGGAGTACGATAGTGCTATTACCTATTTATCAAAGAAATAGCCGTTTTTATTGTCGCTATACCTACCCTTCACAGGCTCCGTATGCGCATATACATAAATATGATTGATATAATTTCTGCCTTTTGACCAATAATTTGCCACCTCGTTTAGCGGTCTGTCACTGCGATCTACTCCATAAAACCCTGGCAGATAGATGGAGATGGACGGAAATACATGCCCGATCGTATTGTTAAATTTTCGTGTAAAACGGTTTTTCTTATCCACAGGTAATATCACATTCATGAACAACACCGCATCATCCTTTAATAAGGCCTTCAGCGCTGCAAAGAAATCAACTGTAATGGTTTGCGGCACGATTGTATCTTGATTAGAATAGGCATCCACAAATACTACATCAAACTTATGCGTATTTTCACGCAAGAACTGACGCGCTGCTTTGGGAATAAAAGTGATATTGTCCGGTAGCTCTTGTTTCCACATATGCAATTCTGCATGGCGCTGCAGGGAGCCATCAATATCTACAAATATATACTGGTTAAACCGATCATCTTGCGCAATGGTAAACCCACCCGCGCCAATTACCAAAATATCTTTTGGTCCATCCACCATCTCTGCAGTGGGAATCCCAATATCTTGTACAAAACGAATATATTCATAGCGTTTCTCCGGATCTTCTGCATAACGCGATGACGCAGAATTATTCAGCAACATATCTACCACATCCGGTGATGGCTCTTCGATTTTTACATTGCTATACACATTTTGCTCCACCAGCCCCATGCCATGAATGGTGCCAGGTACATTCAGCAACAAGCCAAGCAGCGCCAGCACAAAGGAGAAACCATAATACCAGCGCAATAATTGTGCCTTGGAAAGCAGCATAATAATCACCAGCAACATGGCACATGTAACAATCACCGCAATATTTACACCAAAGAAGGTCATAATAACCAAGGTGCTGAACACAGACCCAAAGAAGGACCCTACCGTGGAACAAAACAGCATTTTCCCTGCCGCCTTGGCCATAATATGATGGCGGAAAAAATTGGAGATAATCGGCACCGTCTGGCCAAGCAAGAATACAGGCACGGTTAAGAAGCACAGCGCATATATAGTGGCTTGCAGCACGGTGTTGGTAATGCCCAGCTCACGCAGGCCAGCAAAAAACAGCTCTAAAAACGCATAACTCAGGCCAATGGAGAAAAAGCCCAGTGCAATCACCGCATTGCGCAACAATAACACACGCAACGAACCATGGTCTTTAATAGTTTTTTGCCCGCCATAATAATACCCTATCGCAAGCATCAGCAAAGTAGTGCCAATAATAATAGACACGGTTTCAGTACCGCTGCCCACAAATGGAATCAGCTGACGAATCGCCAATAATTCTGCAGAAAGCACCACATAGCCTTCACAAAATACAATTAATAATAGCCAGTATACTAGCATAATTCATCCACCATCTTTTCGATATGCTCCAGCCCTTGCTGCCAGAATGTTTTTTGGCGCAAATCAAAGCCAAAGGGCTTAAGCGCATCGCTGTAATGCTGGCTGCCGCCGCTGCGTAGCAGTGTTGTATACGCCTCTTTAAACCCATTCATGCCACTTTCATACGCAGCAAATAGGCTTTGCACCACACATTCACCAAAGGCGTAGGCATAGACATAAAACGGTGTATGGATGAAATGCGGAATATACATCCAAAACACGTCATATGCATCATTTGGCACGAAGGCATCACCCAGGCTATCTTTCTGTACCTCTTGCCACAACGCAGCAATCTCTGCACTGGAAAGCTCACCTTCTTTACGCGCGGCGTGCAGCTTTATTTCAAACTCACAAAACGCAATTTGGCGCATCACAGTATTGATCATGTCCTCAATTTTCTCTGCAATCAGCTTTGTGCGCGCAGCTTCATTCGTGCAACGTTCCAATAAATAGGTGAAGGTAAGCATCTCACCAAACACACTGGCGGTTTCGGCAATAGTCAGTGGCGTATCTGCCTGTAGCTCGCCTTGCTCACGTGCCAGCAGCTGGTGTATGCCATGACCAAGCTCATGCGCTAATGTCATCACATCGCGCATTTTCCCCTGATAATTCATTAAAATATACGGGTGCGCATCGGTCACCGTAGGGTGAGAAAAGGCACCAGACTCTTTGCCTGGCTTGGGCGCGGCATCAATCCAGTGCTTGTCAAAAAATTGTTCTGCCAACTCCGCCATTTCCGGCATAAATTCTCGGTAGGCTTTCAGCACAATTTCTTTGCCCTCTTCCCACGAAATCTCCACATCGTCAGCAAAAGGCAATGGCGCACCTCTGTCCCAGAACTCCAGCTTCTCTTTACCCAGCTGCGTTGCCTTCCAGCCATAATAGCGGTGCGCAATCGCATTGTATTTCTCCTTCACCGCCTCCAGCAGCACATCGACCACCTCATCTTCCACATCATTGCTGATATTGCGGCTGGTGATCGGCGCTGGAAGCCCGCGCAGAGTATCGCTGATGGCTTTGTCTTTCGCTAGCGTGTTGGTAATAAAGCAAAAAAGGCGGCTATTATCTGAAAACACGCGTGATATTTCTGCAAATGCTGCCTTGCGTACAGCCTCATCTGCATCGGAAAGCTGATGCAAAATAGGCGCTAATGACACGCTCTTGTTCTCCCAATTAAACGCTAGGCTGCTCATTGTTTCATCGAACAAACGCACCAACGCATCCCGCGAGGTTTGCGATTTCTGCAACAGCACCGATTCCACTTCTTTAGAGAGCTGATAGGGCGCAAAAGCACGCACCTGGCGCAGCCAATTGCCATATTGCTGAATTTCTTTTGCAGCATACCAGCGCTGATAGGTTGCTTCATCCACCTCGCCCAACTCAAGGGTAAAAAACATCAGATGCTGCTGCACTTGGTTCAAATAATCCTGCGCATCTTGAAAAAACGCAACCACCGCCTCGTCTTCCATATCCGTGCAATAACGCAAATAGCTATAGCTGCTAATGCGCCCGGCTTTTTGCTCCAGCGTTTCATAGGCCGCAATGGCTGTGGCGCACTCTTCTGCCTCTAGCTGTGCAATCGTTCCCTCATAAGCCGCCTGGAAGGCCTCTGCCTCTTTCAGCAATGCTGCTTTCGCTTCTGCCAACTCCTTGCTGTCCATAGACGGAAATAAATCCGATAAATCCCATTGTGGTAATGCCATTATATTTCCTTATTTATATTACTCTTGCAATCCCGGGCGTAGACCCGGGATCCAGGGTTAACAAGCACTATCCGTCGTTTCGTCCTGGACCCTCGCTTTCGCAAGGGTTACACAAAGATGCAGTGTAATATTTATACATCTTTGACCTTCTTTCTACCATCACGCTCAAAGCTCAACAAGCAGGGCGTGAGGAACAGAGTGAGTATTGTGGCAAAGCTCAGCCCACCGGCAATGGCCGTGGAAAGCTGCTGCCACCATTGCGTGGAAGGCGCACCAAAGGTGATATAACGCTCCACCACATTAATATTCATTGCCAGCACCATAGGAATAAGCCCAAGCACTGTGGTACCCGCCGTGAGCAGCACCGATTTCAGGCGTTGCACCGCTGCACGCGCAGCAGCCTGCTTGGGTGGCTCTTGCAATTCTTCCCGAATGATGCGGTAGGTATCAATCAGAATAATATTATTATTCACCACCACACCGCCCAGCGCAATCACACCCACGCCGCACATCACAATACCAAAGGCCTGGCCGGTGATTATAAGCCCAATCAACACACCAATAATCGCCAGGAATACTGCGCTGATGATAATACCCGCACGGTAAAAGCTGTTAAACTGAATCAGCAGCACCAAGAACATGGCAATCAGCGCCAGCATAAAAGCACTGCCTAAGAAATCTTGTGTTTCTTTTTGCTGCTCTTGATCCCCCTTAAAGCGAATACGGATATTAGGGTCTTGCACCAGCTCCGGTAATTTTTCTGAAAGTGCAGCAATAATGGCATTCGCATTTTGGCCCTGCTCTACACTCGCCTTTACCGACACAGCACGCATGGAATCACTGCGATGCAACACACCTTCCTTTGGCTGCGCTATGCGTTTCATAAAATTACTCACCGGAATCGCACCGTTTGGCGTGATGGCTTTAAGCGTATCTAATGTGCCCAAGTGGCGATATTCTTTAGGGAAGCGCAGCATCACATCCACCTCATCGTCGCTGTCATCCGGGCGGTAGCTGGTAACCTTCAACCCATTGGTCACCAAGCGCACAAAATTTCCCAGCACTGCCATATCCACACCAAAGCGCAGCGCTTGAGAGCGATCAATATCCATCTTCCACTCAATGCCTGGCACCGGCAAATTGCTTTCAATATCCAGCACATGTTCGGTGTTTTTCAGCAGCTCCATTATCTGCTCTGCCACAGGCTTTATAACCTCCGGATAACGAGAGCTAATTTCAATATCAATGGGCTTCTGTGCAGCTGGGCCTGCCTGCTCTTTTCTGGCCTCAATCACCACACCAGGCAAGTCTGCTGTGCGCTGCATCACCTCCTCCAGCACCACAGCTGCCTTGGGCCGTTTTTGCCAATCACTAAACTCCAGCTGGATCACGCCCACCGTATCTTCCGGCAAATCACGATTGCCGCCTTCATCACTGCCCACACGCGTGTAAAATACCCGCACGCCCTCAAGCCCTTTCAGCGCTGCTTCCACACGCTTCACAATCGCATCTTGCTCATAGACCGATAAATTCCCGCGCGCCTGAATCAGCACCTGGCCGTTTTCCGGTTCAATATCTGGGAAGAACTCTGTACCATTGCCCAGCACGCTATAGCCAAATACGGTGAGTACCAACGCAATCACAATACCGGCCACTACCAAAAGCGGGCGCTGCACCAAACGCAACAGCAAGCGTGCATAGCTGCCATAAAACCCTTTGAGCTTGGCAATATCACCGGTTTCAATCAGCTCAATCTCATGGCGCGTATCATCGTCTGTTTGCTTCTTTTTCAGCAGGCTGGCAAAGGTAGGTAAAAACAATATCGCCATGATAAAAGAGCCCGAGAGCGTGGCAATCAAGGTCAGCGGCAGATATTTCATAAATTGCCCCACAATACCCGGCCAAAAGAGCAGCGGCGCAAATACAATCAAGGTGGTGAGCGTAGAGGCAAACAGTGGCCAAGCCATGCGCAAGGCAGCTTCACGGTAAGCGGTTTTATGGTCTGCACCGTCCAGCATTTTGCGGTTGGCACATTCCACCACCACAATGGCCGCATCCACCAACATACCAATGGAAAGAATGAGTGCGAACAGCACCACAATATTCATAGTCAAGCTAAGCGAATCTAGCACCAGCACACCAATTAAAAATGCGCCAGGCACAGAGACCGCCACAAAAATACCGGCCTCCAAACCGCTAAATAAAATTACCACCACCAGCACCAAAAATATGGCGATGATGAGATTGTTTTGCAACTCCACCAAATTATTGCGGATATTATTAGATTTATCCCCGGAATACAGCACCTCAAGCCCAGCGGGAAAATAGCGCTGCTCTGCCTTCACTGCAGCACGCACAGCATCGGTCACACCAATAATATTGCTACCAGTGCGCTTGCTCACCTCCAACACAATAGCCGGCTGACCATTCACACGGGCAATGGTGGTTGGATCTTTGAAATATTTCTGCAACCGCGCCACATCGGCAATGGTCACTACCGATTCCCCGCTCACCTTCAGCGGTAAACTGTAAATATCGTCCAAATCTTCCAGTAAGCTGGGTACTTTTACCGTAAAGCGTCCTTCATCCGCGCTCAGCGTGCCGGCCGCTACTAGCAAATTATTGCGCGTTACATTCTGAATCACTTCCGAGGTCAGGCCATAATTTTCCAGCGTTACCGGATCGACCAAGATATTCACCACCTCTTCACGATCGCCAGAAATATTTACCTCCAGCACATCCGGAATTTCTTCAATTTTATCACGTAGATTTTTGGCAATCTTCACCATTGCAGGCTCAGGCAAGCTGCCTGTGAGGATCACATTAATTACCGGAAACAGGCTAAGATTCACCTCATTCACCGTGGGCTCACGCGTGTCCTCCGGCAATTCGGACTTGGCAACATCCACCTTCTCTCGCACATCATTCAGCGCTGTATCACTGTCAAACCCAGCATCAAACTCCAACACCACACTGGCATGGCCTTGGCTTGCTGTGGCGGTCATTTCCTTCACGCCCTCAATGGATTTCAGCTCTTTCTCCATCGGCTTTACAAGCAGGCGTTCTGCATCAGCAGGTGAGATACCTTCATGGCTCATCGACACATAAATAATAGGAATTTGAACGTCCGGCTCTGCTTCTTTAGGAATGGCGATAAAAGACTGCACGCCAATATAAAGCAGCAAAATAAACACCATAATCATGGCGCGTGGCTGAGACAAACACGCAGTAATCAGCTTATGCATCGTGCTCTTTACTCACCGCTTTCACAATATCACCTGGCTTCACAAACCCTTGGCCCAGCGTGATGATATGCAGCTGCGGCGGCAAACCTGCTGCCCAGACACCGTCCCTGTCATTATCGCGCATATTCACAGGCAAAAACTGCACCTCTCCAATCACGCCATCGTCCCGCTGTTCTTGTATCTCTACAAGCTTCACGCCCAACTCACCCTCATGCAGGCTGAGATAAGAGGTGGGGATATGATGCGCTTCTTCTGCCGGTAAGGTGAGTGATATTTTTGCACTGGCACCGGCCACGATGGAGGATATTCCAGCCTCAGAAGGCAAATGCACTTCTACTGAGAAGGTACGCGTCACAGGGTCTGCAATAGCACTCACAAACCCTATTTCACCTTGCATCTCTCGCCCGTCATACAACGTAACATCAGCCGTTTGACCCACTTTTATATCGCTCACATAGGTCTCTGCCACATCTGCCACCACGTGAAAGCCTTCATTGGAGATAATGCTAATCAAGCTACTGGCATCGTTAAAGGAACCAGAGCCTGTACGAAAATTGGGCCCGACCACATCCCCTTTTTCCACCGCCACGGCCTGCACCACACCTGAAATGGGTGACTTGATAATGGTATTGGCATATTGCGTGCGCGCTGCAATAAGCCGTGCATTTGCAGCCTCCAATGCAGCTTTTGCACGTGCCACTGCCGTGTTGGCAGACAGGCCTTTTTCGTTTAATTTCACCGCTGCATCATAATCAATCTGCGCTTGGGACTTGGCCGCCCTGGCCTCTGCCACCATGGCGCCCGTATCGCGCACCTCAATTTTCATCAGCACATCACCCGCATTCACCGTTTGGCCCTCGGTTGCATTTAATGTATGAATTTTACCCGTTACCTCTGCCTTTATTTCACTGCGTTTGGAGGGCTCTGTCACCGCACTTAACGACAAACGACGCTGATGGGTCTGCGCCGTACTTTCCACCATTTCAACAATAGTTACCGTATCTTTTTCTACGTTAATGGTGGCAGACTGTGCCTCATTTCCCGTTTTGCCATCACGCGGCACCACATACCCGCTGCCAATCCATACAAGCGCAAGCAACAGCAACAACCCTACAATAATCAGTGAACGCTTATTCATAATGTCTTATTTCTTCTCATCAAAATAGATGATTTCGTCTTTACCTACCACACCCAGCATATAGCGCGCTTGCTCATCCAGCAGGTCTTTATCCACCGAATCCGAATAGAGCATATTCACCCGGCGCTCCATCTCTTGATGTTGCTCTTCTACCAGTTCGCTTTGCTGCGCTAAAATGTTACGCTCATGATGCAATTTTGACCATGCCAGAATGCCATTATTGCCACTCACAAAATGATAGCCCAAATATACCATCACACAGAGTAAGAAAAGTGGCAAAAGCACAGAGCGAATACGTTTCGAGTTAGACATGGGTTATGACTACTCCTCTTACCCCTCAAAAGCAACGTCATTTGCACATTTCATATTTTGCGCTATACTCAATGCCCAGGTGAGAACGAAGAGGTAGATATGCGCTATTTATATATGATAATTTGTACATGCATAGCAGGCGCTGCATGGGCAAATGATGAATTTGATTATTATGTCCCAGATACCAAGAAAAATGGCCGTTGGTATGTCTCTGGCACGTTAGCTACCTTGGAGTTAAGCGATACACAGCCCGGCGGAAGTGTATTAGCTTTGGGCGAAGAGCGTTTTGATGATGGCGGCACTTTCTCATTAGCCGTGGGGAATTATTTTTCCACCATGCTGGCTGCAGAATTGGAAATAATCTCACAAGGAGCAGAACATTCACAAGGCCGTCTGGATGACTACAGCTCCCTATCCGTGCTCTTAAATGGTTACTTTTATTGGGACTTACATGACTCTCTGTTTTTAGACCCCTATATGGCACTAGGCCTAGGCTTCAATAACTGGGAAGCTGGCCCCATTGAAAATACTGGCTTTACGAGTCAATTTATAGCTGGTCTGAATTTTGAACTGAATGATCATTGGCATATTTTTGGCCAATGGCGCTATCGCTGGAATACAGAAGCAAAAGCAGAAGATATAGCAGGTGGCAGTAGCAGCGCTGCCAACTTTAACACAGAGCATCTGGGCGTAGGCATTCGCTACGTGTTCTAGGTTTTAAAATCGTCACTATAATTAACTCACCTGTTTCCTGCGGCTCGTCCGCAGGATCAAATGCAATAGTTATGCTGTCTCACTATTTGACCCTGTGGTTAAACCGCAGGGAACAGTTTTTTATGAGTTATTACCTGAAATGATTATACAGTAACCTGCATAATTAACGATACAAACATCCCCCTCGTCATCCCACGGCGTGTCCGTGGGATCTCCTGCTAATTGCCGCGCCCTCATTGTGAGATGCCATGGATAAACCATGGCATGACGCAAGATGGGTATTTGTGTTGTTAATTATGCAGATTACTACACATTAAACCTAAAATGGAAAATGTCGCCATCTTGCACGGTGTAATCCTTGCCTTCCGTGCGTATCTTGCCTGCATCTTTGGCACCTTGTTCGCCCTTGCAGGCAATATAATCATCATAAGACACTGTCTCCGCACAAATAAACCCACGCTCAAAATCCGTGTGGATTACACCGGCTGCTTGCGGTGCTTTGGCATGTTGTTTGACCGTCCAAGCGCGTGATTCTTTGGGCCCAGCCGTAAAGAAAGTGCATAAATCCAACATCTGGTAACCCAGCTGAATAATACGCGACAGACCAGTTTCAGACAGGCCCATTGTCTCCAAAAATTCTTGCTTATCTTCTTCACTCTCCAACAGGGCAATCTCTTCCTCAATCTTGGCAGAAATACGTGTGGCAACCGTGCCCTCTGCAGCGGCTTTTGCCTCTACTTTTTGTGATAGCGCATTGCCTGATTCCACCTCATCTTCACTCATGTTACACACATACATCACCGGCTTGGTTGTAAGCAGCTGCAGCATTTTCACCTCACGCACATTCTCTTCATCAATCGGATAGCTGCGCGCTGGCTTGCCTTCTGCCAAAATAGCGATCATCGCCTCAATCAATTCCAGCTGCGCCTTGATTTCTTTGTCATTGCTGCGTGCCTTTTTCTGCAGATTAGGCAGGCGCTTTTCTAGTGATTCAAGATCAGCCAGGATCAATTCTGTTTCAATAATCTCTGCATCACGCAGCGGGTCCACACTGCCCTCCACATGCGTAATATCGCCCTCTTCAAAGCAGCGCAGCACATGCACAATCACATCCACTTCACGAATATGCGATAAAAACTGATTGCCTAAGCCTTCACCCTTGCTGGCACCTTTTACCAACCCAGCAATATCCACAAATTCAATATGGGTAGGCAATATTTGTGCAGATTCTGCAAGCTCTGCAATCTGCTGCAAGCGTGCATCGGGAACGGCCACACGGCCTGAATTAGGCTCAATAGTACAGAACGGATAATTCGCTGCGTCCGCCGCTGCCGTTTCAGTGAGCGCATTAAACAAGGTTGATTTGCCAATATTTGGCATGCCTACAATACCGCATGTAAATCCCATTTTACTTTCCTTCTTTTTGTTGAAGGGTCTGCTTTAGTCAGACACTTCAATGAAAACCGTCATCGTAAATAACGGTTTTCCGTCGCGTTGAGCTACACGAAACAATTAAAAATCTATAGAATGCTTCAGCTTTCTATTGTATCTTCGCGTGGCGTTGCCATAACCTATGGCTTAGATGGTGTCGATAAGAGATTATACACATGAATAATATACATACATTAGATGCAGGGAAATTGCGTCACCCAGAAAAGCAAAAGAACCGCGAGATCACGCCGCCGCCCAAGCCAGATTGGATTCGGGTAAAAGCACCTGTGTCAGAAGGCTATAAGAACACCAAAAATTTGGTGAAAGAGCATAGCCTGCATACCGTATGTGAGGAAGCCGCCTGTCCAAATATTGGTGAGTGTTGGACGCAAAAACATGCCACGGTGATGATCATGGGCTCCATCTGCACACGTGCCTGTTCCTTTTGTAATGTAGAAACCGGACGACCGGATGCGCTGGACCCGCATGAGCCAGAAAATTTAGCCAATACGGTGAAAAAGCTTGGCCTGAAACACGTGGTGATTACCTCTGTAGACCGTGATGATTTGGAAGATGGCGGTGCCCAGCATTTTGCTGAATGCGTATTGCGTATTCGCAAAGTTGCACCAGACACAACAGTAGAAATTCTGGTGCCAGACTTTTTGAAAAAAGACGGCGCCTTAGAGATCATCGTGGCCAGCAAGCCAGATGTGTTTAACCATAATATTGAAACAGTGCCGGGTTTGTATCCACGCATTCGCCCAGGCGCACGCTATTTCCACTCGCTGCATTTGCTCTATCGCACTAAGCAGCTGGACCCGATGATGTTCACCAAATCAGGTCTGATGGTGGGGTTGGGTGAAACCAAGGAAGAAGTGTTCCAGCTGATGGATGATTTGCGCGCCGCCGAAGTGGACTTCCTGACGATCGGGCAATATTTGCAGCCTACCTTGCGCCATGCACCTATTGATCGCTATGTAACGCCTGACGAATTTAAGGCCTATGAAGAAGTGGCTTATGCGAAAGGCTTCTTGCAGGTGGCAAGCTCACCGCTCACCCGCTCGTCCTACCATGCGGGTGATGACTTTGCAGAGATGAAACAAAAACGTGAAGCGGGCTTGGGTTAACTTACAACAACGCCTGTACTGCGGCACTCACATCTTCTTGGCGCATCAGTGATTCACCTACGAGAAAGCTGGAGACATCCGCTTTCACCATGCGATCTATATCTGCCTTTGTAGAAATACCACTTTCGCACACCACCAAATATTCCTCTGGCAACATGGCGCTTAAGCGTTCTGTGGTGCCTAAATCCACCTCAAATGTGGCCAAATTGCGGTTATTGATACCAATAAAGGTGGAATGCAGCATGGCACAAGCAAGTTCCAGCTCATCACGGCTATGCACCTCCACCAGCACATCCATGCCATACAGCCGTGCGGTATCTTCCAGCTGCTTGGCTTGTGATATTTCCAGGCATGCCATGATCAGCAAAATGCAATCAGCGCCCAGCGCACGTGCCTCAATCACCTGATACGGGTCGAGCATAAAATCTTTACGGATGATGGGCAAACTGCTGGCTTGTTTTGCTTGCTGCAAATACGCATCACTGCCTTGAAAATGGTCTATTTCCGTGAGCACCGAAAGGCAGGCTGCACCGCCTGTTTCATAGGCCATAGCCAATGCTGGCACATCAAACGCTTCACGAATCAGACCCTTGCTTGGGCTTGCTTTTTTCAATTCACAAATCAGGCCAATCTCGCCTGCACGTTTTTTATCACGGAGTACTCGCTCAAATCCGCGCGGCGCTTCTTGCTGTTCTATTTGCTCCAGCAACAGCTCTACCGGCACGCGCTGCTTGGCTTCCTCCACTTGCTTTAGACGATTTTGGCATATGTCATCTAGAATAGTCATGCGGCATTGCTCACGGTAATTAAGCTCTGCAATGCATCATAAGCCGCGCCAGAATCAATGGAGCTTGCAGCTTTTTCTATACCGTCTTCCATGCTACCCGCCACACCGGCCACCACAAGCGCTGCTGCTGCATTTAGCAGCACAATATCATGATACGCGCCTGCCTCACCCTTCAGCACGGCTTCCAACGCAGCAGCATTATGCGCCGCATCACCGCCTTTGAGCGCCTCTTCATCCACACGCGCAAAACCAAACTGCTCTGGCGTGATGCTATATTCCTGAATTTCCCCATGCTGGATATGCGTTACCACCGTCTCTGCAGAGAGCGAAATTTCATCCATGCCGTCCGTGCCATGCACAATCATGCTATGCTCCACGCCCAGCTGCAGCAAAATTTCGGCATAAAGCGCCATCACAGACGGGTGATACACGCCAACCACCTGGCGCGTAAGCTGGGCTGGATTAAGCAGCGGACCAAGCAGATTAAATATGGTGCGCGTTTTGAGCGCTGCACGCACAGGTGCCACATGGCGCATGGCAGAGTGATAGCCTGGCGCTAATAAGAAACACATATTGCCCTGATCCAACGCGCGGCGCATTGTCTCTGGTGCTGCATCAATCTTCACGCCCAGCGCTTGCAATACATCCGACGAACCGGCCTTGGAAGATACGGCCTTGTTGCCATGCTTGGCCACTTTGGCACCTGCACCGGCGGCCACAAAGGCCACTGCGGTGGAAATATTATAGCTGCCTTTCTTGTCACCACCCGTGCCACAGGTATCGATCAGATTTTCGTCTGATTGTGATGGAAATAATAACGCCTTTTCACGCAGTGCACGCACAGCGCCGGTAATTTCCCCAGCTGTTTCCCCACGTGCAGACATGGCACCTAAGGCAAAGGCAATTTGGGTCTCTTCCGCTTCACCGCTTAGGATGATGCTAAACAGTAACTCTGCCTCAGACTCTTGCAGAATTTCACCGGCACCTAATTGTGTGAGGAGCTGTTGCATTAAAGTAGACCTACAAAATTACGCAGCATGACATGGCCGTGCTCACTGGCAATGCTTTCTGGATGGAACTGCAAACCATGCACAGGGTGCGTCTTGTGGCTAAGCGCCATAATCACACCATCTTCTGTTTCTGCAGTTACTTCCAAACAATCTGGCAATGCATTACGCTCGGCAATTAAAGAATGATAGCGCGTGGCCATAAACGGGCTGGGCACGCCGGCAAATAATGCATGATTATGATGCTTCACCGCATGCACTTTTCCGTGCACAGGTTCTGCACCACGCACCACCTTACCGCCATAGGCCTGGGTGATGGATTGGTGCCCCAAACACACGCCAAGAATCGGCTTCTTGCCCTGATTCTGGGTAATCACATCCAAACAAATACCGGCCTGATCAGGATCACACGGGCCAGGTGACAGCAAAATACCATCCGATGTATGTGCGAGCGCTTCTGCAGCGCTCATCGCATCATTACGCACCACATCCACCTCAGCACCCACCTCCATCACATAATGCAACAGATTGTAGGTGAAGCTGTCATAGTTATCGATAAGTAATATGCGCTTTGTCATAATGACTCATACCATGTGAAAAAAAGGATAAGAGGGCAAGGGAAAAAGCGTTAGCGCTTTATCATCTGCCTACAACGACGCAATATGCGCTTTATTGGTTCTGGAAGTATCTTCTTAATACGTGAAACATTAGCACTCACTGCAGCTGATTGCGTAGACCGAATTGCACTATTAGATAAATATTGTGTATTACCATTTTCTATGCTGTTCACCGCCACAGCAATATCCTCTTTTGAAAGAGAAAGCCCCATAAAATTAGCCATAGACTCCACTAATGCATGCTTATTTTGCAATGCTTTTTCATAACTGACACATAAGCATGGGTACTTATTGTCTTTTAAGAACGCTATTAAATCAGTAGTTTCCTGTATTGCTTTCTCCAAACCTTCTTCTACTGATAAATGTACCGAAATATTATTACGCAATGCAATAGCTAGTGGGTCACGAAACAAGATAATATAATGCGGATTACGCACTATTTTCTCTAAACGCTTGGCGTAACGATACGCACGCGGGCGCTTCCATGCCCATATATCATGTGCAGCATTTTTCTCTTCTACCAGCTTTGATAATTGCGCAATGTCATTACCCTCTGCATATTTTGCCATCTCTCTGTCTTCGAATACAGCTTCATTATATTGATCACCCATATGTATATCTAACTCATGCAATATCTTGGCAATCATGGAGGTGCCACTACGCTCTAACCCTACAATGAATAAGGTTTTTTCTTTTGCAGCAGAAGGCTTCCCTTTTATGTAAAAGCCAGTGTTAACCAATGATTTCGTTTCTTCAGGAGAAAAGCGCTGCACGGCTTTTATGGGGGCTGCTTTATTCATGTTTATTCTTTTTACCTATAATTTATTAGTGCTGTCTCTAACATAGCGTGATATATACGCCAACTTCTTTAGATAATATCGTCACACTATTTAATACCCACCTGATACAATCTACGATCACGTCCCTTTAGCTGCCCCCCAATACCCTTGGCACGGAAATGCGTGGCAATAATCTCGGTATCTTCATCTGAAATATGTGGCTCTAGAAATGACATCGCATCGCAAAATGTATATACAGTGCGATACACTATATCTTTCTTAATAATAGGGCATTCTAAATAAGACACATACCCCCACAACCCAGAATGAATAGGACTGTCGTTATTAATTGAAGCAATATAATTATCGATCATATGATGCGAAATAATTTTATCTTTCACATCTGGGTGTTGTAGTAACTTTTCATGACGCTTCATTGCATCATATTCTATAAAACGAAAGATAGTGGTAGAGTAGAACATGTCTGCTAGCTCACCGGTTTTATATGCCTGTTGCAAAGCGTGGCGTAATGCAGACAGCGTGTATAACACGTGACTATTGCGCATGGCTAAAGCAATAGCATGTGCAAACCCTTTTTCACCATATTCAATGCAATATACTCGGTTTGATACCGGGCAATAATTTTGCCAGAAGCCTTTTACAGCATCATGATATACCAGCTCACCGCTTATGGTGAGGGCAAAGGACTGAAAATGATAATGCTGTGACCAGTTTTCAAAAGCAGAGATCACATCTTCTTTACCTTGAAACAAACCTTTTACAAAAGCATCCAAGCCACGCTCAATATAAAACACACTGTCATTTAAGAAGCCTAATCGAGTAATGTTGAACCCCGGCTGCTCCACTAAATATTGATAGGCATCCTTATAGGCTCCAATATCGAACCCTTGATTCTTTCGAATCATTATTTTTGCACAGTTTGTACCAAAATAGGTTTCTTGCGCCTCATTTAAAGCATGATTGCAAACAAGCAGTATATTTACCTTCTGTGCTTGCAGTGCAGTTATCAGACGGGTAAATGTGATATGCAAGTCACCCTTTGGTGCAAAAAACACTACAATTGCCCATTTGCCGTTTTTATACTGTTTTTTGCCCTCATGTAATTGCTCAATATAGGACTTATGCTTAGATGCCTTTCCTGTAATATGCTGACCCCATATATCAGGATAATAATAGCGAAGTAACAACCCCCATCTATAGAACTTCGCCAACCAAGAACGCATATAGCGCTTTAATGTTACCAATATATTAATCACTATGTATTCCTTTTGAAATGACGGCTTATAACACGCAACGGTGCAGTAATACGCCATGATGTGCTATGCTCCATAGCCTGCACTGTATTACACAAAGCTTCAATCGCCTTATCTTTTTCTTCACATGCCTTCTGCATTTGCGCCTTTTCCTCCTGTATGGATGTATATTTCTCGCATATTGTGCGCTGGATTTCGTCATAATATGGCAAGAGGGGTTGTATGGCTGCCCATTCTTTATCCAGCTGCTTCCACTCTGCTTTATTAGAGCTCTTCTGTACCGCCATATTGGCCTGATATACATAAGATGCTTTCACAAGCGGCAACACATCTGGATCACTTTCTAATCTATTCACTGTATTCGTATGATGCTCCAAGCCTTTCTCCAGAAAATGATGCATATATTCTGCCATAGCAGGATTATTCTTCACCTGTTTTGGTGTATCTAGCTGCATTGCAACATGCTGTAACGCAACTTCTGGCTCTTGCATTACATGTTCAAAAGGCACCATAACATGTGGAAAATCTTGCGTATAACGCAAGGCTGCATGCTGGTATTTCAACCACAACATATAAGAAAATGAATGTGAGAACTGGTTGCGCACCTCCAAAGAGCGTACAATATTATATGGGTTCCGCAACGCAATGACATAGCTATGCTTTACTCCCAACTCAGAAAATACCTTCTGCCAAAAGGGCAATAAAATAGTGGTGCGCGGATCTTTGAATCCATACACAGAAAATGTACTTAAACGCTGTTTTATGAGCGCTACAGCCTCCATTTTAAGGTCTTTTACCTCATCGGCTAATAACATCTCTTCATTAATAGGAATTACACTGTGCCAACTGCTACCTAAACGCTCCAGCAAGGCTTCATTGATACGCACAACGTCCATGTCTTCCCAAAAGCCCTTTGCATTTTCATCTGCAGCTGGCATCAACGTATCACCCAGCGACACTCCCAGCACCTCAAGTCCACGCGTAATTGCACTGGTGCCACTACGATGCATCCCTACCACCAAGATAATATGCTTTTTCTCAGCCATAAAACGCTATTACCTTTTTATACTGCTTAGCAAAGCGCTTCATATGCTGAAACAGCGCAAAGCTGCGTGATGAAATTTGGCGCACTACTAGCAGGATCACCATAGCATATAATGCATTGCTAATGCTTACTGAGGGCATCACACTATATAGCACCAATATGGCAATAATAATTACCACTGGAATAATACCCTGCACCGTTGCAGAATAAATATTCATACGCCTCTCTAGCGGACCATTTGATATATCATAAAAGCCTTCAAATTCTAATAGCTCCTCTTGTTCTTTTTTTGAGGGAGATCCATTATGCACTTGTGTAGATGCCAGGCGTAAATTTTTCTTCATACCAAATAACAATACACAACATAACAAGCATAACATCACCACCAACACTATCACAGGGCTCACAAACAAAAGCAGCAGAATAAAAGCAAGCACCATGGCGATATGGCTGAAAGATTTGCAGCAATCTAACGACAACATAACTATTGGCTGAATCTGGTTGCTATACACACGGCGTGGTATAGAACTACTACCTTCATGTTCTTTATTGGCGTAATATTGCGCTGCTGCCCTGCCGTAACGCACACGCAATGCTTCTAATGTCATGCTACACAACACATTGCTTACAAAGCTGATGATACAGCAGATCACAATCAACCCAATCAACCATGTTTTATCAGAGAAAATATCCACACCAATATGCATTGCATCTCCAGCAAAACCGCTGACTAAAATAATATAGCGCATGAGTAATACAAATGAGGCAATGGTACAAATATGCTCAGCCACAAAACAAGCACAGTGAAATAAATATAAAAAGGGGGCTGCACGAAAACATCGTTTTTGAAATGCTGTATAATTACGCAAGAAAGAATTCTGGCCAGAGATTGCCGCCATGCTATTTCTCAGCGCGTATTTCAGCAATAATACGCAGTAAATATTGCCCATAGCCATTTTTAGACAAAGGCTTGGCTAATATTTCTGCATCCTCTGGCATAATCCAACCATTGCGCAAGGCAAGCTCCTCCACACAGGCAATTTTCAACCCTTGACGATGCTCAATAGTTTGCACAAATTGATGCGCCTCCACCAAACTTTCATGCGTACCCGTATCCAACCATGCATAGCCTCTGCCCATCCTCTGGCAGTGCAATTTTCCTTGCTCTAAATACATGGCGTTTAGATCTGTGATCTCCAACTCACCACGCGCAGATGGCGTGATTTCTTTTGCCATAGCAGAGGCATTTGCATCGTAAAAATACAGCCCTGTTACTGCATAATTCGATTTTGGCGTAGCTGGCTTTTCTTCCAGGCTAAGCACCGTGCCATCTGCATCGAACTCCGCCACACCATAACGCTCTGGGTCTTGCACATGATACGCAAACACAGTGGCACCTTCCGTTTTTGCATCTGCAGAGGAAAGCAGAGCATATAAATCATGCCCGTAAAAAATATTATCACCTAGCACCAAGGCAGAGGGTGCACCGTCCAAAAAATCTTCTGCAATAATCAGTGCTTGTGCCAGCCCATCGGGCGATGGCTGCACCGCATAAGACAATGACAAACCCCATTTCGACCCATCACCCAATAACTCCTCAAAACGCCCAATATCTTGCGGTGTGGAGATAATCAAAATCTCGCGAATGCCTGCAAGCATCAATGTGGAAAGCGGGTAGTAAATCATCGGCTTATCAAACACCGGCAATAGCTGCTTGGACGTGACTTGCGTGATAGGATAAAGCCGCGTGCCTGAACCGCCTGCTAAGATAATACCTTTTCGAGCTTTTGCCATGTTCTCGTCACTCCGTTTATAATTTTCCCAACAGCGCCGCTACATATAACCCTATATGCCCTACACGCGTCTGACGATATATACCCATCAGCTTTACTGCCTTACATCTTGCAAGAAAAGAGCTTTTTCGCATGGAAACATAGCGTTCAAACAATTCCTGATTCTCCGGCGTTAATATATGTTTATGTGCCTCTAACGCTGCTACATTCTTTTCATTCCATGCTTTAAAGCGTCCTTTAAGCAAATATTTCATACGCACCAACCGAGCCCAAAAACTATTATTTGCACCAATAATATTACCTTCATGCTGACGGTATTTCAGCGAAGGAGACGCGTCATAATATATATTTCCACCGGCGCCAGAAATAACCATATAAGCCCACCAATCATGACTCACTATATCCACATTTATACTTACCTTTGCCAGCAATATTCGTGCAGCACGGTTCATCACCATGGTATTACCGCCTGCAATACTTTGTACCAATGCATTGGCAAACGCAGGTGGGCGAGCAAAAAGGGGCGAAAGCCCAAGCGACTTTCCTTCCTCATCTATCGCCTCTGTGCGCGTGCAATATAATGCAGGCACCTCTTCTGGCATTGTTTCCAACCATGCTACTGCACGGGAAAGTTTTTCTGGCAGCCACACATCATCTTGGTCAGACAATGCATAAAACGGGCTGTCTATTGTTTCATCGCAAATGAGTGAGAGGAAGTTGGCGGCAAAGCCCTTATTTTGTGTATGCGTGTTTACCTGCACTTTGCCCGCATGTGCCTGTGCAAAATTCTTTATGATTGGCACTGTTTCATCCTGTGATACATCATCTGAAATATATAAGCGCCAATCCGTATAATGTTGCGCCGCAATAGACGCTAATTGCTTCTCAATAAACGCTGCACCATTATAGCTTGCTAATAATATGGCCACCTGGCTCATAATGTACTCTCCCAAGCAAGTGCACTGCGAATAATTTCCTGCAAATCACCATGCTTTGGCTGCCAACCAAGCACGCGCTGAATATAGCTATTATCTGCTACCAGCGCCACCGCATCACCCAGCCGTGGAGGCGCCTCTTTCACAGGCAATGGCGCGCCGCTCACCGCTTCTGTTGCAGCCACCACCTCTTTCACCGAATAGCCTTTGCCATAGCCACAATTAAATATATGCACCGCTGGCGCAGCACTATCCAACATATATTCCAAGGCTTGCACATGCGCTGCTGCCACATCGCACACATGCACATAATCCCGTATACAGGTGCCATCTTTCGTATCATATTCTGTACCATATATAGGTAATATCTCACGCTTGCCTTGCACCACCTCACATGCTTTTTTTATCACATGCGTTGCCTCATCCGACACCTGCCCTGTGCGCCCTTTTGGGTCCGCACCCGCTACATTAAAATAACGCAAAATTGTCACATGCATATCATGGGCATTATGCATATCTATCAGCACACGCTCAGCCATATATTTAGAATCTGCATACGGATTTTCTGGCGCTACTTCTGCTGCCTCAGAAATCGCTTCATGTGACTGACTGCCATACACAAGTGCCGTGGAAGAAAACACAATATGCTGCACATTATGTGCCACACACATCCGCAGAAGCATAATCGTCGCTCCCACGTTGTGCTTATGATAATAGCCTGGCTTTGCTACCGATTCTTCCACCAAAGACGGGCCCGCAAAATGCATCACCGCCGTAATCTCATGCTGAGAGAATATCTGCGCAAGCAATGCTTCATCACTCACATCACCTTCATAAAACACCGTATCATCTGGCAGCAATTCTCTGTGCCCTGTGGAAAGATTATCCAGCACAATCAGCTCTGCCTCACTGCCCCATCGTTCCTGCAAGGCATAATAACAATGCGAGCCAACATAGCCCGCGCCACCTGTCAGTAAAATTTGCACTTAAACTACCTTATCTCCCATGCCTTTGCCGGTGATGGTAGCTGTTATGATACATATATCCAACCACAGGCTTTGCATCTGTATATACTGCGCATCCATCTCTGCCAAGCGCTGGGGTGTAGACATATCAATCTGCTGAATTTGCGACAGGCCGGTAATGCCAGGGCGCACTGCAAACACACCATTTGCCTCTCTGGCCAGCGTCAGCTCTTGCTGCACAGGCAAGCCAGGGCGTGGCCCTACCAGGCTCATCTCTCCTTTTATCACATTCCATAATTGCGGCACCTCATCCAGCTTCACAGCACGCAGCACACGCCCCACAGAGGTTACAGATGCAGATTGCACCTCATGCGTACCGGCCTGCTTAGTGCCCAGCGCCATGGTGCGGAGCTTATAGCAAGTAAATGGCGTCTGATGCCTACCCAAACGCGTTTGAGCAAATACCGGAGAGCCTTTGCTGTTAAGCCGAATGAGAATGCAACATAGCAGCATCACCGGCAGCAACATAAGCAAACCAATTATTGCCATTATTATGTCTAACGCGCGTTTTATCACATATCCTCAGTCATTTTTTGGAACGTGCATACAGTGAATAAAAAAAGCTGTGAAGGGTTTTTGCTTTTTGATCGTAAGTAATGCATAGAAGGGTCTGCTTTAGTCAGGACCTTCTATGAAAAGCGCCATCGTAAATGGCGGTTTTCCGTCGCGCAAGCGAACGAAACAATTAAAAAAATATAGAAATCTTTGCTTTTGCTACAGGTTTCTATAGAACCTGTATTCATGTAACTATAAAGGAGTGATTCCATGAACAAAATTCTTATGCTTTCTACCTCAGCATTGCTTGCACTTTCTGCATGCACCAGCAACCCATATACCGGCCAAAGCCAAGCCAGCAAAACCCTCATTGGCTCTGCCATTGGTGCAGGCGTAGGCGCAATTGCAGGCTCTTTAACAGGTGAAGGCTCTACAGAGCGCCGCCAGCATGCTATTATTGGCGCTGGCATTGGCGCAATTGCAGGCGGTGGCGCAGGCTATTACATGGACCAGCAAGAAGCCAAGTTGCGCCAGCAGCTGCAACATTCTGGCGTTAGCGTAACGCGCATTGGGGATGATATTGTGCTCAACATGCCAGGCAATATCACCTTTGAAACGGCACAAAGCAGCATCACACCTAATTTCTATGACACGCTCAATTCCGTAGCATTGGTGCTGAAAGAATTTAACCAGACCTATGTGGATGTAACTGGCCATACAGATGATATGGGCGATGAGCTATATAACCAAACGCTCTCTGAGCAACGTGCCAATTCCGTTGCCAGCTATATCTCTGCACAAGGTGTGGAGCGCGTGCGCTTGCTCACTTCAGGTGCCGGTGAGCTGCAACCCATTGCAGATAATGCCACAGAAGAAGGCCGTGCAACCAACCGCCGCGTAGAGATTAAACTCAGCCCTGTGGTGTAGAAAACGGTATTTTATCCCTACCCCCTCCTACATCTAAGCTTCGGAGGCCAGGCCGTTTGGAATAATATTTCTCGGTAGATGACAACAGAGTGTCACACAGTTCTTTCTATTTATGTCATAAAGTTGAAATCCGCTTTTGTTACCTTCATAATGTGGTACTGTGCGTATAGGGCGTGCTGTGCCTGCACATAAATAGGATAAGGATACGCAATGTTTTCATTGGGTAAAAAAGACAAAACGGGTGAGGAAGAATCGCATATTGAGGAATTTATTCCCTATGCGTGCCATTTTGACCCAGACACTGTGATCACCAAAAACGGTGAGTTGATGCAGGTGATCAAAATTACCGGCTTTGATTTTGAAACGGTGGAAGACAGGGATGATCATCATATTATCTCGGTACGTGAGGCCGTGCGCAATGCATTGAAAGACGCAATTGACAGCAATAATATTGCCTTATGGATCCACACCATCCGCCGCAAGCAGGATCTGCGCAGTGAGGCTGTGTTTCCGGAGAATTTCTCCAAAGAAATGAACAAAGCTTGGAGCAAGAAAAACCGCCTTTCCACCCAGTTTATTAATGAGCTTTATATTACCGTGCTGATTGAGGGCGAGGCCTTTTCAGCCAAGAATCCAGCAAGTTTTATGCGCTCTTTGGTCTATCCTGTAGAAATAAAACACCGCCAACATATGCTGGATGAGCGTCACAAAAAACTCACCAATGTGACGAATACCATTTTGCAGCGACTGCAGCGCTTTTCGGCGCGTCGCTTGGGGCTGGAACAAGATGAAGATGGTGCATTTTATACCCAAATTGGTGCATTTTTGGGGAAAGTGATGAATCTGCGTGAAACACCAATACCCTTGGCTGCGGTGGATTTATCAGAGCAGCTGCCCTCGCCAGATATCCAATTTGGTTATAACAAAATTGAGGTGGATATTGATAAGAAACCCTATTTTGGTGCGATGCTGAGCGTGAAAGAATATCACGAGGTGATGGTGGAATATATTGATGCCTTTTTGCAACTACCAGAAGAATTTATCATCACTGAAAGCTTTGACTTTATTAACCATAAAAAAGCTTCTGAGCGCTATCAAAAACAATATAATTATTTGAAAATGTCGGAAGATACGGATGTGCTGGAGGCCAGCGGCATTTTATCTTTGGTAGAAAATGAAGAAGATAGCCCCACTGCATATGGCGAGCACCAAATCAGCGTGATGATGCTGGCTGAAGACCCTAATTTGCTAGAAGTGCGGGTGATTAAGACCATTGAGAAATTCCGTGAGCTGGGATTTGTGGTAGTGCGCGAAGATATGTTTATGGAGGATTGCTATTGGGCCAGCCTGCCAGGCAATTTTACCTTCCTGCATCGTTTAAGCACCATTCACAGCCAATATATTGGTGGCTTTGCTTCGCTCTATAACTTCCCAGCAGGCAAGCGTTTGGGCAATAAATGGGGCGAATATGTGGCGCTGTTCCGCACCAATGAGGGTAACCCGTATTTCTTCAATTTTCATTATGATAATAACGGCCATACGCTGGTGATTGGGCCTTATGGCTCGGGCAAAACCAGCCTGATCAATTTTCTGGTGTCCGAAGCACAAAAATACGCACCGCAGACCTTCTATCTGGATGTGAATCACAGTGCTGAGATTTTGATCAATGCGCTGGACGGGCATTATGAACGCGTAGAGCGTGTGTCAGAGCGGCAAACATTGCGTTACAATCCGCTGCATATTGCTGATAATAAAGACAACCGTATTTTCCTGTATCGCTGGCTGAAATTGCTGATTATGCCCGATGCAACTAAAATTGCAGCAGAGGACGATGCAAAGATAAAGCAGCTGGTCACCAAGCTGTTTGAAATGCCGCCAGAGAAGCGCCGCCTGCGCCATGTACTGCCCAAATTCTGGCCACTTGCTGAAAATGAGGCGCCTGCCAGCGCTGCGGAATTGCAGGCAGCACGCCGTGGTAAGGCAAAAAAGACATATAGCACTGCAGAAATAGTGGCAGTATGGTATGGCAAGGGCGATTACGCCCATTTATTTGATAATGAGCAGGATGAGTTAAAGCTCGCCACACGTGATACGATTGGCTTTGATATCACCCATATGATTCAAGACGATGTACCGCAGGATCCGATGGTGTTCTATTTGATGCATCAGATTCTTACAGCAGCCGATCCGTCTCGCCCTACCTTGGTGGTGGTGGACGAGTCCTTCAAAGTGTTCAACAACCCTGTATTCCAAGAGCATAAGGTATTTTTGCGCTTGAATGACGGCAATGGCGTGATGATTTGCGCCGAAGAGCACCCGGACCGTGTACTGAACAGCCAAATTGCACCTTGGATGATTGAGCGTGCCAAAACACAAATATACCTGCCCAATGCGGAACTAACCGATGCGCAAGCAGGTGCCATGCATTTGACCGATGCAGAAGCACATCAAATACGTAATTACGATGTCAGCACGCGCCAATTTACCCTGAAGCATAATGTGGATGCGGTAACGGTGAGCCTGGATTTATCTGGCATGCCCTATGAGTTGGCAGTGCTTGCACCTGGCGAGGCACATGGCGCACTGATGCAACGCTGCAAGGAAGAAAAAGGCGAAAAGCTGAATGAGTGGCTGCCGGCGTTTAAGGAGTATGTGTGCAACGAATAATCTCACGCATATGGTTATTTTTATTGTTCTGCATGGCCACACCGGCCATGGCACAAAGCCTGTGTACGCCTGACGGACATTTTAGCGCGGCCTTTGCCGCCACTATTGATTATGGCTTTGTAGCAAAAGATGTGGACGGGAAAGATGTGTCTGACGTGACCGGCATTGCCCCCGATGAGACAGTAGATCCAGATGCCGCTGCGGATATTGATTATGACAGCGTACTATGCCCGTTGCATGACGACCAAAAATTTGTGTCTGGTGTGGTGTGTTTGGTGCAATCCATTGTCGCCTTCTCCATGTTTGAAGTCTATTGTGGCGTGCTGGATTTCTGGCGCCCTATTTTCTTTGCAGCACTTGCCGTGTGGTTTGCGTTGTTCTTCTTAGCAATGATCTTAAAACTCAAGGACCCAAGCAAATGGGGGGAGAGCGTGGTAGCAATCACCAAGGTAATTATCATTGCAATGTTAGCCACCAATGCCGATGCGTTCTTTGGCGTGGTATATCAAGGTTTCTTGCGCTTTATAAACGACTTTATGGTCGTGCCTTTTGGCTTGGCAGGTGTGAGTTCACCAGGTGCCTCCTTTGAGATTGTGGATTCTTTATTTAATGTGATGGTGGGCGAAGCGCACACCCATAGCATGACCGTGCTGGCTGGCGCATTGGCACTCAGCACCACCGGATTTGGTATTATCTTCTCACTTCTATTAGGCACCGGGTTGGTGAGCATGTTCTGGGCATTTATACGCCTTATTTCCGGTTATGCCACCAGCATGATGGCCATGACCTTCCTGCTCATGTTCTTCCCTATTTTCATGACCTTCTTGCTGTTTAAACAAACCATGAGCTGGGGCATTAACTATATTGCCTCACTGTTGGCCTATGCCTCGCAGCTGGTATTTACCATGATCTTTGTGTTCACCATCATCCGTGCCATGGCCACACCAATCACAGAGCTGACAGAAACTATTTTTGCAGACCAAAAAGACACCATTATCGTGCGCAATGAAGCGCATTTGGACAAGCTAAGCGATGACTTTATTACCGCAACTGCCACCGCCATGGGAAGCACTGCTACTGATGTGGGTGACCAGCGTGAATTTATTCGGGAAAGAATCGGCAAATTCACACCGGTTGAACTGGCCAATTTAAAACAAGACGACCACCCTGTTATTGTGGATGGTTGCCGCTATAACCCAGATTTCAATAAAGAAGAGGATGACGAAGAACGCCCCATCACCTATCGCTGGACAGCCACCAACGCCATTGGCTATTTTGATGAGTATAACCACACATTTGTGCGTTCACGCTATAAGGTAGTCACACATCCAGAAACAGGGTACCCTATTGGGGCCATACCAAAAGAAAGTTGTGATGACTATACAAGCGGTGTTGAAACGGTAGAATTTGATCCTGTTGATAAACTATATAAAAAGAGTGATGGCACTGCGTTGGATGAACAAGAATATAACCGCATAGAATATGTAGTGCATGCCTTTAAGGTAGGAGAAGAAAAAGTAGTAACACCCACAACAGGTGGCAGCACAGTGGAAGTAAAAATTACCTACCCACCTGCGCTCGATTTAGATGGAAATTACGAGTATTTTTATACCGTAACGCATGATGGTGGGCCGGGTGGCAATGGGTATCGCGGCATGAATGCCTGCCCGCTTTCCGTGGCATATAACAGCCAACCTGCGGGTGAGAGTGTGAAACCGCTTTTCGCATGCGGACTCTATATGTTAGGCACAAAGGGTGATGATACAAAAGCAAGTAACTTGCATATCAACGTGCCAGGCCCGCTCATTGCAGCTTACCCTTCTAAAAAAACAGGCTTTGAAGATGATGGAAGCGGCAACCCAAAATTCACAGGCCTAGGCAAGGTAATGAAGATCATTTTGGGATTTATTGGCGTATGGATTTTTACTGATATGTTATTAAGCGCCTGTTTGTCACTCATTCCAAAGCTCACCAAAAACATCATCGAATTCTTCCAATATCGTGGTGTGGCTGTAACCATGAGTAAATCTGGTCAACAAAGTGCTCTGGTTTCAGAAAGTGCCGTGGGAACGGCATTGAAGGATATTAACCAGCTGAAACAATCTTATGGCGTTGCCCAAAACATGTTTTCCTCCCTATTGACTTATAGTAAGGGCCTGGAGCACACACCTGGTGTGGGCAAGGGTTTTGGCAGCATGCGTGATAAAATAGTGTCCACCAAAGATTCCATCAGCACCTACCTTGCTACCAATGGCTTGTTTGACTCAGAACGCCGCGAGCGTGTGTATAATGCATTAGAAAAGCACCGTGCCACTGTGCAACGATTGCGTGATAACAAGGCTATTACAGCTAAAGATTTAGAAGAGGCCATTCGAGAATTGCGATCTGCATTAAACGATGCAGGCGGCAGCCATGTTGAAATTGAAGAGATGCTAGAATATCTACAATATCTGAAAGAGGATGGTAAGCAGATACAAGGATAACCATATTCTATTTTATCCTTGCTCCTTCTCTGTTTTTTGGCATGTTGCGGGAAGTAAAATACAACCTTGAAAACCGCATGAAACACACCAAAAAACGTATTGCCGAGCAGCTGAAATTAGCCATTCCAAAACGCAGCGGCATTAA
>JAHDHN010000065.1:2079-7444 GCA_020631295.1 Rickettsiales bacterium | reverse complement strand
TATGAGCCGTCCCAGAATTTGCATGAGGACGGCATTTTGCGCCGCTCTGTGGTGCCTGCGCCTGATATCACTGCTGACACGGCGAAGAACGCACAAGATATTGCCGCAAGACTGGCTGAATCACTTGGCTTGGTGGGTATTATGGGCGTGGAATTCTTTGTGCTGCCGGACGGATCACTGTTGGTAAATGAGATTGCTCCGCGGCCGCATAATTCTGGCCATTGGACCATGGACGGTGCCATCACCAGCCAATTTGAGCAAGCGGTGCGCGCCATTTCTGATGTGCCCTATGGCAATGCAGCGCGCCATGTACAACAGGTGGAAATGCGCAATCTGATTGGCGATGAAATCAATGAAGTGCCCGTCTTGCAACAAGAGCCCAATTGCAAATTGCATCTTTATGGCAAAACAGAGGC
Source organism: Rickettsiales bacterium (assembly GCA_020631295.1). Lineage (GTDB taxonomy): Bacteria > Pseudomonadota > Alphaproteobacteria > Rickettsiales > UBA8987 > JAHDHN01. The sequence continues at coordinate 7,028 of JAHDHN010000065.1, read as the reverse complement.
ACGAGCCGGGCGCAAAATGGCTCATGTGAATGTGGTTACGCCATACGCATAACAAAACCTAATGAACAAATGGAGCTGTTATGAGTAAGGTGATTGTTATTTTGGGTGACCAGCTGACTCTGGAGATTTCCAGTTTGCAGGAGGTAAACAAAGCCACAGATACTATATTCATGGCAGAGGTAATGGAAGAAGCAACCTATACGGCGCATCATCAACAAAAGCTGGTATTGGTATTTTCCGCCATGCGCCATTTTGCCGGTGCGTTGCAGGCTGAAGGGTATCAGGTGATATATCGCACCCTCACAGACCCAGAAAATAAAGGCAGTTTGCTGGCTGAAATGGAGGCACTGGGTGCGGATGAGATTATTGTCACAGAACCGGCGGAATATAGGTTAAAGCAGGCATTTGAATCCTCTGCATTGCCGATAACATTGCTGTCTGATGACCGATTTTTTTGTGATCACGCCACATTCCAACAGTGGGCTGCTGGCCGCAAACAGCTGGTGATGGAATATTTTTACCGCGAGATGCGTAAATCCACAGGCCTATTGATGGACGCTGACAATAAGCCGGAGGGCGGCAATTGGAATTACGATAAACAAAACCGTAAACCGTTGAAAGATGCACAGCATCTGCCGCCTCCTTTTTCTGTATCGCCGGATACCATCACGCAAGAGGTGATAAAAATGGTGGAGGCACAATTTCCATATAATATGGGCAAGGCAGCACAGTTTCACTATGCCGTGACGCGAGAAGAGGCGCTGGCGGCATTGGAGCATTTTTGCTTCCACGCACTGCCCTTTTTTGGCGATTATCAAGATGCGATGGTGTCAGACCAGCCTTATCTGTTTCATTCTATTGTCTCGCCTTATGTGAATGTGGGGCTGCTCAGTCCGCGTGAAATTTGTGAGCGTGTAATTGAGGAATATCACACCGGCCGCGCGCCGATTAATGCGGTGGAAGGCTATGTACGCCAAATTCTGGGATGGCGAGAATTTATCCGCGGTGTGTATTGGCTACATATGCCTGGCTATACGGAGAAAAATTACCTGGAGGCCACCGCGCCCTTGCCGGATTTTTACTGGAATGCGCATACCGATATGCATTGCATGCAGCAAGTGATTCAGATGACGATTGATACCGGCTATTCACATCATATCCAGCGTTTGATGATCACCGGCAATTATGCCACCTTGGCAGGCCTAAATCCGCAAGAGGTACATGACTGGTATTTGGCTGTGTATGTGGATGCCCATGAATGGGTGGAAGCGCCCAACACGATTGGTATGGCACTGCATGCAGATGGTGGCATTGTGGGCACCAAGCCTTATATTGCCAGCGGCGCCTATATTAATCGCATGTCTAATTTCTGCAAAGAATGCCGCTATGATGTGAAGCAAAAAGAGGGTGAAAATGCGTGTCCGTTCAATGTGAAATATTGGGATTTCTTGCGCAAACACCGCCCGCGCTTTGAGGATAACCCGCGCATGAAATTAATGTACCGCAATTTGTAACTCACCCACGATGATATGGGTGGTTGTTTAGAATGCTATAGGCACGGTAGAGCTGCTCTGTGAGCAAAATCCGCACCAACATATGTGGCCATGTGCAATGGCCAAAGGCAATCAGCTGGCTTGCAGCCTGTTTCCAGGCAGGTGGCAGGCCATCTGCTCCACCAATCACCAAGGTAATGTCTTGCCCCGCTTCAATATGCTGCTTTACCATATCCGAAAATTGCAAGCTGGTTGGGTTTTTACCGGTTTCGTCCAGCGCAATCAGCGCATTTTTGGGCATTGGCTCATCGGCTAAACGCTTCACCTCTTTAATCTGCAGCTTCCACCCAATCCGCTTCTGATACTCCTGCAGTAGCGCCCGTTGATGCGCATCCTTCATTTTTCCTTCAGCTAGTATGGTAATTTGCATGAGTAAGACTATAGACATTATCTGGTATTTCCTAAAGTTATTTATGAATACTCTGGAACCCTCTGCTTTTGCAGACCCTTCTATAACGTATCTTCCCACCCTCTTTTCTAATGCAACAACCAACCCAGCATGCTATAATTCCATACAACTAGAATTGTAGAGTTAAAAAAATATAAAAAAGTGGTTGCATTAGGAAATTATCGGCCTATATGTGCAGCTATGAGGCAGGCAAATGACATACTACTTGCTTGTATAACAAAGGATAACGCCATGCGCATATCACATATCGTACTTGCTGCTGTTACTTTCACCGCCTCTGTGGTGCAGGCCTATGATCCTGCCTACACAAAATATACCTACGACTATATGGACTGCACCAGCGTTGCAGACCGTGTTTACTCTTCTATCTCTGATGCTATGCGTTTTGGTGACGGCACCTATGTACGTGGCACGGATATTGAGTGGGACAATGCCTTTGTTGGTTGCATGACTTCCAAAGGATATATACCTGAGCAAATATCGTAGCCTCACTCACGATTTTATAAACAGTGACACTATCTAAAAACTAAAACCGTGATGCTGTGCTGTATTGGGTGGCAGCACATAACCATCTTGTATTTTATCCACTGTATTTTCTGGGAATATTTCTATATCTAGCTTGTTCAAAACTGTGGTCACAGCATCTTTAAATACACTCGCATTCAGCACTTTTATAAACTCTGCACCATTATGCCTGACCACTATATTCTTATCTGCCATAAACTTATGGCCATATATTATCTCTTTTTGCTGGTAATTATAGTCAAGAATTTCTTGGCCACCATCATCATTTTCTATACATAAAGTGAGAGTTTTCTTATATTCATCTACCGTAGCAGAAACAGGGCCGTTTTTACCACCACATGTATATATAGCAGTCCTATTGCCTGTATCTCTATTACCAGATTGCAGCACGAAATCATTCTCTGTATCACCAAGCGCACCGGTTATATCACCATACATTATCGCATCATTTCTTTTCATAATTTATTTATACAGTATTTTTTATTATTACTCAACAATATACATTGTAATAGAAAATGGGTAGGTTAAGCGTTGATTCTGCTGTGGCATGTTGTACTACACCGTCTAACATGCTCACAATAAAAATGCAGAAAGGCATACCGAATGACAGATACATTACAGCAGCATATTGAAGCCGCATGGGACGCGCGCGACGAAATCTCCACAAGCACCCAAGGCCAAGTGCGTGAGGCGGTGGATGCTGCGCTTGCAGGGCTGGATAACGGCTCAATCCGCGTGGCAGAAAAGAAAAATGGCCAGTGGGTGGTAAATGAGTGGGCCAAAAAGGCGGTGCTGCTTTCTTTCCGCTTGAATGATAATCAGCTGGTGAAACACGGGCCTACTGCTGGTTCTGCTGCAGATGCGCCCTGGTTTGACAAAGTGCCCAGTAAGTTTAACGGCTGGGGTGAAGATGAATTTCGTGCTGCCAAATTCCGTGCGGTACCGGGCTGTTTTGTGCGCCAAGGCAGCTATATTGCACCCAATGTGGTGTTGATGCCAAGCTTTGTAAATCTGGGCGCCTATGTGGATGAGGGTACGATGATTGACACCTGGGCAACAGTTGGTTCCTGTGCGCAAATTGGGAAGAACTGCCATATTTCTGGCGGTGCAGGCATTGGTGGGGTGCTGGAGCCCTTGCAGGCCGGACCGGTGGTGATTGAAGATAATTGTTTTATCGGTGCACGCAGTGAAGTGGCGGAAGGCGTGGTGGTAGAAGAAGGTGCCGTACTTTCCATGGGCGTATATATTGGTGCCAGCACCAAAATTGTGCACCGTGAAACGGGCGAGATTTTCTATGGCCGTGTGCCGGCCTATAGTGTGGTGGTACCAGGCACTGTACCAGGCAAAACGCCTGATGCACCTAGCCTCTATGCCGCGGTGATTGTGAAGCAGGTGGATGCCAGAACACGCAGCAAAACAGGCATTAATGAGCTGCTTAGAGGTGTGTAATTGGTAACACTGCCCACCGGCTGCCCGCCAATTATTCGCATTGGCACCCGCACCAGCCGCTTGGCGGTGGTGCAAGCCATGGAAGTAAAAAATCGCCTGTTGGGAGCCTTTCCAGAGCTGGATCAGGACCGTATTGAGATTGTAAAAATCCTCACTACGGGTGATCAAATTCAAGACCGCAGCCTGGCCGATATTGGCGGCAAGGGCTTGTTCACCAAAGAGATTGAACAACAGCTGGCAGATGGCAGCATTGATATGGCCGTTCACAGCATGAAAGACATGCCTGATACGTATCCGGACGGGCTGGCGATCCCATGTATTTTAGAGCGTGAATTACCGCAAGATGCGTTTTTACATAAAGACCATGTGATGCCGAAAGACCTACCAGCGGGCACGCGCATCGGCAGCTGTGCCATTCGCCGCATTGTGCAGTTTAAGGCGCAGTATCCGCATGTGGAGATTGTGCCCATGCGCGGCAATGTGATGACACGGCTGCGCAAAATGAAGCAGGGCGAGGTGGATGGCTTGCTGCTGGCTTATGCCGGCTTAAAGCGCCTGGACCGGCTCTCGGACATTACCAAAATACTAGATGAAATACAGATGGTACCAGCCATTGCACAAGGTGCCATTGGCGTGGAATGTGTGGTGGGCAATGCGCCGATAGAGGCGATGCTTTCGCGCATTAATCACACACCTTCACGCTTGCGGGTGAAGGCAGAACGTGGCGTGTTAAAAGCGGTGGCAGGAAATTGCTCCACACCGCTTGGTGCGGTAGCGCATATTACACCAGACAACACACTCACCCTCACCGCCATGCTTGCTTCAGAAGATGGCAGTCAGATTGTGACTGAGCAGGCGAAAGAAGTAATTACCGATGATGAGGCAGCCCAGAAGCTGGGCATCGCATTAGGCACAAAACTCCTCACACAGATACACTAAACTGGTTCCATTAATAACATATAATCCTGCTTCCTGCGACTTGATCGCAGGATCAAATACAACAGTTATGCTGT
>JAHDHN010000065.1:0-1979 GCA_020631295.1 Rickettsiales bacterium | reverse complement strand
TAAACCACAGGGAACAACAGGTTTAACGCCCTTTAAAAATGCTGCCCAATACACCGCGTACGATTTCACGGCCAATGCGGCTGGAAGCGGCGCGGAGCAAGCTTTTGGTAGCGGCTTCTACATAGCCTTGGCGGTTGCCGGTACTTTTCTTTGGTTTGCTGGCACGCTCCTTGGCTTTTTCCTCTTCCATTTTTTCAGCTTCTTCTGCTGCTTTTTCAGCACGGCCTTTCAATATCTCATAGGCCGATTCACGGTCAATCGCCTCATCATACACCCCTTTTACGGGGCTGTTGGCAATCACCGCAGCGCGTTCTTCGTCGCTGATCGGCCCCATGCGTGAATGCGGCGGGCGAATGAGTGTGCGGTCTACCACGCTCGGCACCCCTTTTTTCTCCAAAGTGCTTACCAGCGCCTCACCCACACCCAGCTGGGTAATGGCTTCTGCCGTATCAAAATCTGGGTTTTGGCGGAAGGTTTCGGCCGCTACTTTCACCGCTTTTTGGTCACGCGGCGTAAAGGCCCGCAGCGCATGTTGAATGCGGTTGCCCAATTGGCCCAATACGCTAACCGGTACGTCCAGCGGGTTTTGCGTCACAAAAAATACGCCCACGCCCTTGGAACGAATCAGACGTACCACTTGCTCAATTTTCTCCAATAAAATTTTGGGCGCTTCATCAAACAGCAAATGTGCTTCGTCAAAGAAGAATACCAGCTTTGGCTTATCAGGATCACCCACCTCTGGCAGCTCTTCAAACAATTCCGACAGCAGCCATAATAAAAAGGTGGAATAAAGCTTGGGCGACAGCATCAGCTTGTCTGCCGCAAGGATATTGATAAAGCCTTTACCGTCATACGTCGTGCGCATAATATCATTAATGTCCAGCGCAGGTTCGCCAAAGAAATGCTCGGCTCCTTGCTGTTCTAGTGTCAGAAGTGCACGCTGAATTGCACCGATTGACGCTTTGGTCACATAGCCATAATCCACAGAAATCTCTTTGCTGTTTTCACCCACAAAGGTGAGCAATGCACGTAAGTCTTTTAGGTCCAACAGCAGCATGCCTTCGGCATCAGCAACCACAAAGGCAATGTTAAGCACACCGGATTGTGTTTCATTCAGCTGCAGTAATTCAGCCAATAATAGCGGGCCCATTTCACTGACGGTGGTACGAATCGGGTGGCCTTGTTCACCAAATAAATCCCAGAGCACAGTAGGAAAACTGCGATAGCCATAAGGCTGATAGTCGATCGTCTCTGCACGTTCTTCCAACTTAGGGTGCGTGGTGCCTGCCTGAGAAATACCGCTTAGATCTCCCTTCACATCTGCCACAAATACCGGCACGCCTTGATCAGAGAAACTCTCTGCCAAGGTTTGTAGTGTCACGGTTTTACCCGTGCCTGTTGCCCCAGTAATCAAACCATGGCGGTTGGCATATTTCAGCTTCAATTGCTGCGGCAACGCGCCTTTTCCAATAAAAATCTCTGTCATTCTCTGCCCCTAATATAATTAATATAATGGTGTATTATTTCCATAGAAACCTCTGCAAGTGTAGAGATTTCTATGGTTCTTTGATTATTTCGTTCGCTAACGCGACGGAAAACCGCCATTTACGATGACGGTTTTCATAAAAGTATCTGCTTTTGCAGACCCTTCTATAATCGCTTGCATAGGACTTGTCACCTGCTGTAAAATATATTATTTTGTAATTATTTTGAAACAAAATACATTTATAAAAACGATATGACAAACAAACGTACATATTTAAAGCAGACAGCACGGGCTGGGTTTGAGACCTGCCCCACAGACCCAGAAGAGGCCAAAGCGTTTTTAGCACAGCACACGCAAGCTGCACAAATTGAACTGGGAAAATACCTGGCCGATGTAACCTATATCACCTCCATGCAACAAGCGTTGAAGATTGTACTTAAACATAAAACACTTGATACGCAAAATGCTGAAGAAATAGCCCAAATAATTAATG
>JAHDHN010000116.1 GCA_020631295.1 Rickettsiales bacterium | reverse complement strand
TGCCCTCACGGCACGGTGTGCATTGCCCGCAGGATTCATGCATGTAAAAATGGCTTAGGCGTTCAATGGCCTCAATCACATCGGTAGATTTATCCATCACAATCACACCTGCTGTGCCTAAGCCCGATTTGGCTTCTTTTAGCGCATCAAAATCCATGGTGATGGTATCGCAAATGTCTTTTGGTAGTAACGGCACCGAGGAACCGCCCGGAATCACCGCAAGCAGATTATCCCACCCGCCGCGCACACCGCCAGCATGTTTCTCAATCAAGGTTTTGAGTGGAATACCCATCTCTTCTTCCACGTTACACGGCGTGTTTACATGGCCAGAGATACAGAAAATTTTCGTACCCGTATTGCCCGGTTTACCAATGGAATCAAACCACTTGCCACCGCGACGCAAAATAGTGGGCACTACCGCAATAGTTTCCACATTATTCACCGTGGTTGGACAGCCATACAAGCCAGCATTAGCGGGGAATGGCGGCTTTAAGCGCGGCTGGCCTTTTTTGCCTTCCAGGCTTTCAATCAGCGCGGTTTCCTCACCGCAAATATAGGCACCAGCACCGCGATGCAGATAAACGTGGAATTCCTTGCCACTGCCGCATGCATCCTTACCCAACAGGCCCGCTTCATAGGCTTCATCAATCGCCACCTGAATGGCGCTGGCTTCGTTATAATACTCACCACGAATATAGATATAGGCCGCACTTGCACGCATAGCATGGCCCGCCAGCACGCAGCCTTCCACCAATTTATGCGGTTCATGGCGCAAAATATCACGGTCTTTGCATGTGCCTGGCTCCGACTCATCGGCATTTACTACCAGATAATTTGGCTTATCTTTTGTGGGCTCTTTGGGCATAAAGCTCCATTTTAAGCCCGTTGGGAAACCTGCACCGCCGCGCCCACGCAGGCCAGACGTTTTGACTTCCTCAATCACAAATTCTGGGTCTTTTTTCAGGATTTTTTTTGTGTCTTTCCAGTCACCACGTTTCTTAGCGGCCTTGAGGTCTGCACCTTCTACACCATATAGATTAGGAAAAATTCTGTCTTCGCGCTTAAGCATTGGCATATTCCCTGGAAACTATCTTAATAATAGGATTGCTTAACTCGTCATTCCACGGCTTGTCCGTGGAATCTCTTAAAACAGACACAGAATGTGACAGGAGATCCCATGGATAAACCATGGGATGACGTTTATAAGACTTAAGCATGGTCTAAGCCCTCCGGCGCGCTGAATTGGCGATCAATCTGCGTACCCACTTTCACTTTT
>JAHDHN010000064.1 GCA_020631295.1 Rickettsiales bacterium | reverse complement strand
AAAAAACACCTAAAGATTATAAATCAGCTGAAGAGTTGGTTAATAAAATCAACAAGCAGCTGAAAACTGCCAAAAGTCGTCATGAAAAATGGAAGGATGCCTATGAAAACTGGGATCCACAAAAGGCTAGAGGCAGAAAGTACAGGGAAGCTAAAAGAAAGATGGAAAAGTATAGAGATCAAATACTAAACTTGACCCAAGATCTTTCTGCAGCAGAACTGCTAATGATGAGGTATGGATAAAACTCATCACTCCGACATTCAAATGTCTTTAGCGCTTTATGCGTGGAGTTATAAGATCTCAGATTGGATACTATAGCTCCCTGCATTTAGAAACTGACAGGTCGTAAATTTATCACAGAGTTTTCACACAGTCTGGATACGCTTTCTGATAAATATTCACAGATCTCTCCGCATGGTGAAAAGATATATCAGTATCACAATAGAAAGGCATGTAAGAACTGCCATCCTGCCAGAAAGCAGATATGCACTTCAGCGTCATATCGTAAGGTTACCCGCAGTGAGCATGAAGACATATTGGAAGATATAGCAAAGCGTCTAGAAGAAAGGCCGGAGATGATGTCTATACGACGTTCTTCTGTGGAGCATCCCTTTGGGTCGATAAAACAGTGGATGAACCAAGGGGCATTCTTAACCAAGCGCTTTGCCAATGTGCGGGGTGAATTCTCACTCACGGCCTTAGCCTATAATATCAGAAGAGCACTGAATATCGTGGGTGTAAAAGGCCTCATAGAGGCAGTACAGGCCTAAAATACCCTCTAAATCCAGCCAAAATGCACTAAACGCAAAAGTGCTCCCTGCAAATTCATATCAAGCTTCATCGAAAGCTATAAATCGGAAAAATGCAAAGAGGCCCAAAAAGCCAGAAAAATAACTACGGATCCAGAAAAACAGTAATCAAAACAGAGTTTTCACACGGTCTGATTCTTTTTCAGCACCAAGTGCGATTAAGCGCTGTTGATGTTTGTCTGTAAACTTTGCCATACTATGTGCCACTATAGCAGAATATCACCCTCACCACATGTGCATATTATGTAACATTAGACTAATATTGACCCAACATAGCATCAGCAGTAGCCTTATCTGCATGACAGCATTTGCAACAGAGATGGCGTTTGTAGGGCTTGGAAATCCGGGCGCGAAATATGCTGGCACGCGCCATAATGCCGGGTTTATGCTGGCAGATGTGTTGGCCCAAGCAGAGGGCGGCACCTTTTCCAGCAAATTTCATGGGCAATATTGCAAGATGACTCTAGGCGATCATACCATCCATCTATTAAAGCCAGATACCTTCATGAACCTTTCTGGAAAAGCCGTGCAAGCACTGCTGGCCTTTTACAAAATACCGCCTGCACAGCTGATTGTGGCGCATGATGAGCTGGATATTGCCACCGGCAGCGTCAAAGTAAAGCAAGGCGGTGGGCATGGCGGTCATAACGGCCTGCGTGACATTGACCGCGCCATTGGCACCAGCTACCATCGCTTACGCATTGGCATTGATCACCCGCGTGAGCTGGGCCTACGCATTCCCGTGGAGCGCTATGTGCTACAGCCTTTTTCTGCAGATGAACAGCAGATCATAAGTAGTGCATGTGACAACATTCTTCGCACGCTGCCCCTATGGCTCACAGAGGGAAAAGACGCCTTCCTCAACCAATTGGCCCTGCTGCGCTAGGATTGCATATAATTTTCTTACTGCTATAGCTAGAGATATGACCGTAGCGGATATGATTGGTATTGTGGGTGTGGTGTTGATTGTGGGCAGTTATTTGCTGCTGCAGCTGAGCGTCATGCGCGAAACACAGATCCGCTTTCATTTCCTCAATGCGCTGGGTGCATTGATGATTTTATACTCCCTCTATTTTGAGTTCAATTTTGGTGCCGCGGTAATTGAGGTATTTTGGGCAATTGTCAGCATCTATGGCATGATAAAATGTATGCGCAGCAAGACAGAGGCAGGAGAAGCATTATGATTGCACATCTCATTGGGTTTATTGGTGCATTACTGGCGATTATTGCCTATTTTTTGCTGACCGATGGAAAGCTTTCCAGCCACAGCCCTGTCTATCTGGGCTTAAATATTTTGGGCTCCACGCTCATTTTGCTTTCCCTCTTCACGCACCCAAACATTGCCAGCGCTACTATCAATATCTGCTGGATACTCATCAGCGTGGTAGGGTTATTACGTGCGCGCAAGGCCTAAGTTCTGTTTAGGTTTGATTTCTTGCATTATTTTTGACTGTTTTTATGCGTATTTTTTCTACTCTTTCGCAGGAATAGTGGCGCTATTGTAAGAAAGGGTAGGGAAAATAAAGCCAAAAAGAGCAAAAATAATGCAAGAAATCAAACCTAAACAGAACCAAATATAATCGATAATGCCTTGTCTATTTCGGGCTTATAATTTGCCTCAATATGCCCAAGCTTTTGCTGCAACCTAGACACATCCACTGCCCGCAATTGCTTCAGATTAATATGCCGCTCTTTATCTAGTGCATTGTCATGGCTAGGTGTAATATTCACGGCAAAAGGCCAGTGTTTATGGCCTGGCAATAAAGGCGCCACAATAATGGTACGCGTATGCTGGTTTACCATATTGCTTTGTATAATCACACAAGGCCGGTTCTTTTGTGTTTCAGCACCGCGCGTTGGGTCTAAATCCACCCAATGAATCGCAAACTGCTTAAGCATTAGTGTAAGCCGTCTTCAAGCACGGCATCCCATTCGGATAATGCGGCTTGGTACTCTGCATCTTCTGCCTCTTCTTGATTAGCGCGTAATAGTGCATTTTCTAGGCTACGCTGGCGGGCCCGCGCTAACACCTTATTGATAAACGCACTTTTATTGCTGCCTGCTATTTCCTCCAGAAATAAGGCATTTTCTTCATTCAGTGAGAATGTAGCACGATATGTTGTCATAGTAATAACTTTCAGTATGATAAAATCATCATAACATATTATATGCTAAAAATCCACACCATATTCCACTGCATCGGCCGGCGGCACATAAGATTCAAACACCGTGCCATAGAGCTGTTCTGGCAGCCATGTGGCCAATTGCGGTAGAAAATACACCGCCAAAAGCAATAGCAGCTGAATCACAATAAAGGGCAGCACGCCTTTATACATGGCACTGGTGGAGACTTCCTTCGGTGCTACGCCACGCAGATAAAATAACGCAAAGCCAAAAGGCGGTGTGAGGAACGAGGTTTGCAGATTCAGCGCCACCAGCACGGCCAGCCACACTGGGTCGGCACCCATCATGCATAAAATGGGCGCGATGATCGGAATCACCACATAAATAATTTCAATAAAGTCCAAGAAGAAGCCCAGCACAAAAAGCAGCAGCATGGTGCATAGCAACACCATCGGCAGGCCGCCAGGCAGGTTCTGCAACATATGCGCCACATATTCGTCACCACCATAGCCACGGAAAGCGAGCGAGAACACCGCCGCGCCAATCAGAATCATGAAAATCATGCAGGTGGTCTCGGTGGTTTGCTCTGCCACCTCACACATGATCTTGCCTGATACACGCTTCTTGCACAGGGCAATTACAAAGGCACCAAGGGCACCCAAGGCACTGGCCTCTGTGGCGGTGGCCACACCTGCCAAAATGCTACCCAGCACCACCAAAATCAGCAGCAATGGCGGCAGCAATGCTTTTAACACAGTGCTGATAGAAATATCATGCACACGGGTTTTGCGCGGAATATTGCTCGGAAACAGCACATATTGCAGCAGCAGCCACAGGCAATAAAGCGCGACCAAAAGAAGGCCAGGCACCAGTGCGCCTGCAAATAAATCCGCCACACTTAATGGCGTGGCGGCCAAATTTCCCAGCTGCATCTGAGCCGATTGATAGGCTGCAGACATTTGATCACCTAGCAAAATCAACACGATAGAAGGCGGAATAATTTGCCCTAACGTGCCGCTGGCAGTGATGGCGCCCGCCGCTGTGGCAGGGTGATAACCGTTGCGCAGCATGCTTGGCAGGGAGATCATACCCATGGTGACCACCGTGGCGCCCACAATGCCGGTGCTGGCGGCCAAGAGAGCGCCCACCAGCATCACCGCCAGGCCAAGCCCGGCAGGCAAGCGGCTAAAAGCGTGAGAGAGCGACTGCAGCAGCTCCTCTGCAATATCGGATTTCTGCAGCATGGTGCCCATGCACACAAATAAAGGAATCGCCAGTAATAGCGGGTTGGTGAGAATACTCCAAATGCGCTCTGGTGCTGCCTGCATAAAGGCCATGTCAAACACGCCAAGCATATGGCCAATCACCGCAAATAATGCACCTGTACCGCCCAACACGAACGCTACCGGATAGCCGGAAAGCAACCCACCACATAGGGTAATCAGCATCAAAATAAGCAGCGTTTCTTGCATGTTGCTAACGCTCTCTTACAGGCGGCTGCAGCGCCTCCGCTATTTTATAGATATGGCTACCATGGGAACCTTTTAACAGAAGCACATCACCCTCCTGCACCTGTTTCTTTAGTGCTTCAAGCAACAATGCGTGATCTGTAAAATGCTGTGATGCTGGCCCCCCTTTTTGCTGCAGTTCTTTGTACAACACGTGCATATGTTCGCCCAACAACAATACCGCCTCCACATGCTCCAGCTGCTCTGCTAATGCCTTGTGGCGCGCTTCAGGGTCATCCAGCTCCAGCATATCACCCAACACGGCAATGCGCCTTTTTCCTGCATAGGCAGCCATGTTTTGCAATGCGGCCTTCATAGAGGCAGGGCTTGCATTGTAACTATCATCAATCACCATAACAGCCGTCTTGCCAAGCTGCAGCTGCATGATGTTGCCACGCCCTTCTGGCCGGGTGATGTGCGGCATGGCAGCCAGCACCTGCCCTAGCTCCGCACCCGCATGCACAGAAGCAGCTAATACGGCCAAGCTGTTTAGCGCATCATGCGGATAGCCCTCTAATGCATAGGTAATTTTTTCCCCGTTATGGAGAGCCGTTACCACGCCATTTTCATATTTCACCAATTTGGTGAGCGCTGTTTTATGTTCCCCAAATTGGTGTATTTCATTGCCGCTTGCCGCATCTTTTAACAGAGAAATATGGTCCGAATCCGCTGGCAAAATCGCTACACCATCCTTCATATTGCTAAATAGTTCCGCCTTGGCTTTGGCAATATTCTCTCGCGAGCCTAAATTACCAATATGCGCATCTAGCGTGTTGGTGATAATACCAATATCAGGCGTGGCAATGGCGCTTAACGCAGCAATTTCTCCAGCATGGTTCATGCCCATTTCAATAATCGCCAGATTGGTGTGTTTGGGCATGCGCAGCAGCGTGAGAGGCACACCAATATGGTTATTTAAATTGCCTTTTGTGGCATATACGCTCTGCTGTGGACAGGCATGACACAGCACATCCAGCAAGGCCTGCTTTACGCTGGTTTTGCCCACACTGCCGGTCACCGCAATCACCTTCGGATTCACTGCTACGCGCTTATGCTGCGCTAATATTTGCATGGCTTGCAATGTGTCTTTCACCACAATCTCACGCGGATGGCCCGTAGGCTCTGATACAAGCGCATAAGCAGCACCGCGCGCAAAGGCATCTTGCACAAACTCATGGCCGTTTCGCACACCACCGGTGAGCGCAATGAACAAGCCGCCTGGCGTTATTTCCTGCGAATTAAATGCCACAGCACTAAAATGCATATTAGGCGCCACGCCCTCTACACCCAGCGCCTCTTGTATGTCTTTACCGGTAAATAGGCTCAGCTGCGTTAACTCCTCCAACATTTCTGTTATCGCTTTAGCATCATCAAACGGCACTATATCACCATCAATTTCCTGCCCGGTTTCATGGCCCTTTCCGGCCACAATCAGCACATCACCCGGCTGCAAATGGGCTGCTGCCCGTGCAATGGCAGCTCTGCGGTCCAGCACTGTTTCTGCCTCTTTCCCTTGGGCATGCACACCTGCCATAATCGCTTCTGCAATCGCTTGTGGAGATTCGCTGCGCGGGTTATCACTAGTGATAATGATTGTGTCCGCCACGCAAGCCGCCTCACCCATCAATGCACGCTTGGCTTTGTCTCTCTCACCACCCGCACCAAACACTACATGCAGCTTGCCCGCTGTCCCTTTTATGGATTGCTTGGCAGAGCGCAACACCGTGAGCAGCGCATCTGGCGTGTGCGCATAATCCACATAGATGCTTGCATCATTATGCTGCGCAACTTCCATCATGCGGCCAGGCGGCGGTACCAGCTGAGGCAGCTGTTTCATTGCTTGCTCCAGCTCTATGCCCAGCGCCTGCAACATGCATAACACACACGCAATATTATGCGCCTGAAAATCCCCCGCCAGCGGCAGCACCACATCATGCTCTGTACCGTTAGACACATAGGTCACCGCCACTTCCGTAGCACGCGCATCTAAATTCTTAATGCGCAGATCCGCTGCTTCTGATATGCCATAGGTAAGCACCGCAAGGCCTTTTTCCTCCGCACGTTTTACAAACGCCTCTGCATGCGGATCATCCAAATTCACCACCATGGTGCCATCTGGGCTGAGATACTCCACAATATTGGCCTTGGCCTGCACATAGCTCTCCATATCACCATGATAATCCAGATGATCTTGGCTGAGATTGGTAAATGCAGCCACCTTGAACAACAAACCAAGCAAACGCTGCTGGCGTGTGTCTAGCGCGTGGCTGGAGGCTTCCAAACACACATATTCAATGCCAGCCTTGGCCAAGGCGCGCATGGCCTGGTGGTTATATGGAATATCCGGCGTGGTCATGGTGTGGTTAGCATTCACAGCACTGTCAAACTCTGCACCCACCACGCCCAACGTGCCATAAATGGCGGCAGGCAACTCCATAGAAGCAAGCAAATGGTAAAAATACCAGGCAATCGATGTTTTACCGTTAGTGCCGGTTACCAAGGCACGATGATTGGGCAGCTGCGTGCCAATCTCTGCATCATATAATACAGATGCAAGCTGGGAGATAGCCTGCGGCACACGACCCTGAGGCAAAGCATTACCGCTTAAGATAAAGGCGGCATTCTTTTCCCATGCTTTTGCTGCGTAGTTAGGGTTATTCGCCAGATTGATGAAAAGCGCATTTGGCACCACATCATCCGTATGGGTGGCAAGAGAGGCAATCTCAGGATTTGCCTCTTCTGGCAGCGCCACATTTAGGGACGCTTGTTTTAGTAACTCACGCAGCTTCATGCTGCACCATTAGCGCAGCAAAGGAGCTGGGTCTAGGTCCTGTTAAGACTTTTTTATAGTATAGTCATTTCAGTTAACAATTTCCTATTTTGGAGCCCTTGCGAAAGCGAGGGCCCAGGGCCACAAGGAGAGATAGTGCTTGTTAACCCTGGACCCCGGGTCGCGCGCTGCTTGCCCGGGGATTCAGGAAAAAGTTAACTGAAAACACTGTATATAGGTTAACAATTCATAAAACGGACTGTTCCCTGTGGTTTACTGTGTCCTGCGTAGCTCAAAGAGCGTAGCGGGATCCACAGGGTCACGAACCAGCCTACGCTAAAGCTTCGTCGGGCAGGCAAGTCGTGGGGTGACGCAAAATCACAACAATACACTCTCTACGAAAGAGCGCTACCCAGCAGCGCATTGAAGCGTGAGGCAAAGCCGCTAATGTCGTCCACTGGCTCACCTTCGGCAATCAGCGCTTGGGCAAATAGCAGATGAATCATATCATCAATCTGCGTGTCTGTTGCATTGCTTTCCAACTTCTCGGCCAGCTGTGTGATGATAGCGTGAGACGGGTTAAGCTGCAGCACCTTAGCGCTGGCTTCTTTGATCTGCTTGTTCTCCACCATAAAGCGCTCCATGCGAATACCCATGGCACCCTCGGTCACGGCCAGGCACACAGGGCTTTCTTGCAGGCGTGTGGTGGTTTCCACCTTGCTCACCTGCTC
>JAHDHN010000063.1 GCA_020631295.1 Rickettsiales bacterium | reverse complement strand
CCCAACACCTCACCAATAATCAGCAGCATGGGCGGGGAGAATTCTGCCTTGGTTAGCTTATCATAGATATGTTCTAATGTAGAAATGCAGCGTCGTTCTTTGGGCGTGGTAGCCCACTCTACTGCAGCGGCAGGTGTGCTGCCCGGCAGGCCTGCTGCTTGCAAGCCTGCTTGAATTTCAGGAAAATTGGTGAGCCCCATATAGAATACAAGGGTTTTGTCTGATTTTGCCAAGGCGGCATAATCCAGCGTGGCATCCACACCTTTTTGTTTATGGCCGGTGATGAACTCCACAGAATGCGCCACGCCACGATGCGTGAGCGGCAGTTCCAAGGCAGCAGCGGCACCATTGGCGGCACTCACGCCGGGTACAATTTCGGTGGGTATACCATGCGCCTGTAAATAGCGCATTTCCTCCCCTCCTCGGCCAAAAATGAACGGATCGCCACCCTTTAAACGCAGTACCTTTTTGCCGGCTTGCGCGTGTTTCACCAGCTCTGCATTGATGGCATCCTGCGTCATCTCGTGTTTCTTGCATGATTTCCCGGCATAAATAGCTTTCACATGCGCAGGAAATAACTCCAAAATGGCTTCAGGAATCAAGCGGTCATAAATAATCACTTCCGCATATTCAGTGATCAATCGCTGTGTTTTAAGCGTTAATAGTTCCGGGTCGCCAGGCCCCACACCAGCAATATATACCATATGCACCATAGCTGGCAGGCCCTTCTATCTACGAGGAAATTAGGCGGCGTTTTCGTGGTTATAATCCACCCAGCTTACATTGCCATCGTCACGGCGATATACCACATTTACTGCGCCGTTTTTCTTATTAATGAACATCAACGCCGGCAGATTAGCTAGATTCATGCGCATCACCGCATCACTCACGGTCAAATGCTCAATTTCAGATTGCTTCTCGGCAATAATCAGCTCGTCTTCCTGTGCATCTTCCTGCACTTCTTGCCCGTCTTCCGAGAGTACATATTTGGTGGCAAAGCCGGCAATGGCTTCTTTGTCCACATGATGGTTTTTTAATTTGCGCTTATAACGACGCAGCTGCTTTTCAATACGTGCAAGGGCTTTATCGAAAGCCGCGTGAATTTCGTCTTCCTTCCCTTCGCCATTAATCGCAATGCCGGTGCCAGTACCCTCATTCACAAAAATATGGGCACAAAACAGATGTTTTTCCTTAGAAAACTGCACCGTAGCAGAAGTGGCGCGGTCAAAATACTTGCTTACACCGGCCTGCAAGCCGTCTTCCACATAGACCTGCAGCGCCTGCCCGATATTAATTTGCTTTCCTGAGATAGTGACCTTCATAGCACCCCTTTCTTAGATAATTACATTAGCCTTTGTACATAGAATATAAAATAGTACATCACTTTACCAATAACACATAATGGTAAAATCAACAATAGATTGCCGCGAAATAGCCCGGCCAATAATGGCAGGATGCTACCAATACTGCCCCAGCCAAAGAAAAAGGCCGACCAGATGGCGTAACGATTATAGAAATGAGATGCTTTGGCAAGCCGTGCTTGGTCTTGATCGCTGGATAAGAATCCGAAGATAAATTGCAGCAATTTTACCAGCAGCATCACTAAGAATATGGTAGCCATGGCGCCACACACTGCGCCCCAGCTGCCAAAAATCATGGCTGTGGCATTGTCTCTCACCGGTGTAGTAAACACCGCGTCCATAAAAAACTCACCCTTAACCGGCAGAATAAAGGTTGCCCAAAAGGAATCCCAAAATACTTGCATATAAAACGGATCTACCGACCAATGTGCAATCGCGCGCATGAATTAGAAACTTCTTTTATAGATAAAATCAGCCAGATGCTGCAGCAGCAGCGCTTTTTTACCGAAGCTTTCCACATGCTGCTTGGCTTGAGAGATAAGAATATCAGCCTGGCGCTTGGCTTGCGCCTCGCCCATCACACTAATAAACGTGCCCTTCTCTTCGGATTTATTCTCACGATTATCGTTCTCGCCGGCTTGGGCATCCAGCAAATCATCGGTAATTTGGAAGGCCAGCCCAATATCATGCGCATAGCCACGTAATTTATTGCGCAGCAAACGCGGTGCTTTGCCCAAAATGGCGCCAGCCTCACATGCCACCGCAAAGAGTGCACCGGTTTTCATGCGCTGCAGACGGGTGATTTCTTCAATATTCAATTCACGCTCTTCAGAGAGCATGTCCATCATCTGTCCGCCCACCATGCCATGCTGGCCAGTGGCCTTGGCCAGTGCGGACACAAGTTCCACACGCACCTTTGCATCCGCATGGGTGGATTCATCTGCCAAAATTTCGAATGCATAGGCAGAAAGCGCGTCACCCGCCAAAATGGCAGTTGCCTCATCAAATTCTTTATGGGTGCTTGCGCGGCCACGGCGCAGATCATCATCATCCATCGCAGGCAGATCATCATGCACCAGAGAGAAGGTATGAATCAGCTCAATCGCCACAGCAGTTTGTAGCGCGGCATCATGGCTTACACCAAATAAATCGGCTACAGTGCAGGTCAAAAACGGACGCAGGCGCTTACCGCCATCCAAGCAGGCATAACGCATAGCACGGCTGAGGCGATGCTCCCCTACCCTAGAGGCATCACGCAAGGGAATAAGATCTTCCAGCGCTTGCTCAAACTCCACGCCAAATGCTTCAAGTGCCTGTTTTAGATCTGGATGCATAGCCCGTGCGCCCTTTTTATTGTTAAGCTAGCTACGCACCACCAACACAGATTTATTGGAGTGACGCACCACACGTGCTGAGTTCGGTCCAAGCAGATAGTCCTTCAGCTCCGGACGATGTGCAGACATAATAATCAAGTCGCAATCAATTTTCTCGGCAGTGGTGATAATCGACTCATACACATTGCCCGTGGTTACCACATGCTGAATCTTCACATCTTTCGGGAAGTGCTTGTCGGTAAACTCATGCAGCTTTTCATTGGTTTTTTCTACAATATCATCCACTGCAGTGGTGCTGAAATATTGGCTTACAATCGCCATGCCAGAATCTGGCACCACAGTCATCACATGCAAGGTGGAACCAAAGGCTTGTGCATATTCAATGGCCACCTCATGCGACTGGCGGCGCTCGCTGGCATGCGTTAAATCCACGGGCAGTAGAATATCTGTATACATTATGCTCTCCTTACAAAGATATTACGCTGTTTGCGCTGCTTCATTTGACGCAGTGCTTTCTGTGTTTGTGCCAGCTCTACGGCGGCGTTGCAACACATATACCACAGCTACAAGCAAAAAGGCAGGAATAAATAACCATTTTGGATGCGGCTGTGCTTGTGGCACTTCCAATGAGGTAATGGCAAATTCAAAATCCATGCCATCATTCTCAGCTGGGCTATTAAAGCCAATATCATCTACAATGGCTTTATTGCCTTCTGTGCGCAATGTTAGGCCATAGGCATCCAGCGCTTCTTTTACAGATGCATGCCCTTCGGTAGAAATAAATTTGGTAAATTTTTGCGGCTCACCAATGGCATTCTCGCCTTCTCCTTTAATGCGGATGGTAGAGCCTTCTGGGAAGCTACCTGCTGTTTCAGACAGCTGCAGATGATCTCCTGCTGCATATTTGGGGAAGATATAATTCAACGGCAATTGTGGCACAAACAACGTCACAGAGGCTGTTAGCAGCAACAAAGACTCATACCATTTATTACGCGCCACAAAATAGCCCTGCACCGCTGCAGAAAACAGCAATATGGCAGCCATGGCATATAAGAACACCAAGAAGCCATACCAGTAGCTATCCACACCAATCAAAATCAGCTCTGTATTAAAAATGAAGAAGAACGGCAGGATGGCGGTACGCAAGCTATAGGCAAAGGCCTGCCCCCCGGTTTTTAGCGGGTCTGCACCGGAAATGGCTGCTGCGGCAAAGGAGGCCAAGCCCACAGGCGGTGTAACATCTGCCATAATACCAAAATAGAACACAAATAAATGCACCGCAATCAGTGGTACTACCAAGCCATTTTGCAAGCCAAGCTCAAGCACCACATGCGCCATAAGACTGGCTACCACAATATAGTTTGCAGTTGTTGGTAAACCCATGCCCAAAATTAGACAGATAAGTGCTGTCAGTATTAAAATAAGTACAATCGAACCGCCGGCTAACGCCTCAATCACCAAGGCAAGCACCTGCCCTACACCGGTGAGTGATACCACGCCCACAATTACACCAGCCGCTGCAGTGGCCACACCAATACCAATCATGTTTTTAGCACCAGCAATCATGCCATCGGTAAAATCATCCCAACCTTCTTTTAGGCCTGTTTTGATATCACCCACTTTGCGGAAAAAGCGCTTCAGCGCATGCTGCGTTAGCAGAATGAAGATCATTGCTAATGTAGCCCAATAGGCAGAAAGTGCAGGCGATAGACGTTCAATCATTAAGAACCATACCAGCACTACAATTGGGAGTAGGAAGTATACACCTGCCACAGCCGTTGGCGCTGTTTCGGGCAGGCTTACCATTTTTGCGTTAGGATCATCCTGCTCCAGCTCTGGCACAGAGGTGGAATACCACACCAAGAACACATATACAGAAAGCACCAACAGTGCGAATACGGGTGCTGAATGTTCACCTAAAACTGGCTTTAGCCAACCCAGCCCATAATACACGCCCATTGCAAGAATGATAATACCAGAGATGGTGATGCCTGCGTTGCGAAGGCTAATAAGTAACGGATGCGTTTTGGCTTTTGGCAATGTTGGCATGTTGGATTTTACCGCTTCCAAATGCACCATATAGATCAAGGCGATATAGGAAATAAGTGCAGGAATGAAGGCGTGCTTGATTACTTCAATATACGGAATGGAGGCATATTCCACCATCAAGAAGGCAGCGGCACCCATTACTGGCGGCATGATTTGCCCGTTCACCGAAGAGGCCACCTCTACCGCGCCGGCTTTTTCGCCGGAAAATCCTACGCGTTTCATGAGTGGCACGGTGAACGTACCGGTAGTTACGGTGTTGGCAATGGAGGAGCCTGAAATAAGGCCGGTCATACCGGAAGACAATACAGCTGCTTTTGCAGGCCCGCCTTTTAAATGCCCAAGCATAGAGAAGGCAAGTTTGATGAAATAATTACCTGCGCCGGCTTTGTCTAACAGCGCACCAAACAACACAAATAAGAATACAAAATCGGCCGATACACCAAGCGCAATACCAAACACTCCTTCAGTGGAGAGCCACATATGGCCGGCCACTTTAGAGAGCGATTGGCCTTTATGCTGCAGCAAATCAGGAATAAAAGAGGCGTTACCAAAGAAGGCATAGAGCAAGAAAATAGTAGCAATGATAAGCAATGGCGGACCAAGGGCACGACGTGTGGCCTCAAGTAAGCACAAAATACCCACCACAAACATGGCCTTGTCCATGGTGGTAGGAATGCCTGAGCGGGCGCTTAGGCCTTCATAAAACAACCAATAATAGGCTGCAGCAAAGGCGCCTGCCAGTGCCAGCACCCAATCTAAAATAGGAATATGGCGCCGTGGCGAACTTTTAAATGCCGGGTAACATAAAAAGGCCAGAAATACCGCAAAGGCCAAATGAATAGAGCGCACCTTATCTGAATTGAGCGCTGTAATATCAATATACTCAGACATGGTAGTGCTGTTAAACCATGCCACCACTTCCAAATACCAATCAGAGGCCACCACCACTTGGAAGGCTGACCACAAAAAGGCCATGCATAAAATAAGGCGGAATATAATGCGATTACGTGGATTACGCGCGCCCGTATCTGATTCAATTACTAAATCTTTAAGCTCATCTGCCGATAATTGCTTATTCATATTATTTCATCCAATAGCCAGTGGTTATCACACATAAAAAAACTGCCCCATTTGCATGAGGCAGTCTTCTGTAACATTACAATCCCAAAAATGCAGCTAATTTTTCAAAGAAACTGCGATTTTTTGGCGCTGTATTATTTAGTTTTTTTTTGCTGCTTCAGCAGGCACAATCAGATTATCATTTGCCACCTCTTCTAATGCAGCTTTAGGAGCAGAAATAGCACTCTCTGCATCATCCAATGCTTCACTTGCCGCTTCTGCTGCCTGTTGTGCTTCGGCTTTTAGTGCCGCTGTATTTTCCTCCACTGCAGCTTCTACAGCTTCTTCTGCTGTATCCGCTTCTGCCTCTGCAGCGCCCTCACCTGCTTCAGCAAGCAAACCGCTTTCTTCAAAGTAACGCTTTGCACCACGATGCAATGGCGCTGTGTTGCCGTCATAAATCAAATCTTCAGGCTTTAGTGTAGAAAATACAGGGTGCAGCGTTTTGAAATTATCAAAATTATCAAATACCGACTTCACCACCTGATAAATCACCTCTTCATCTTTATTTGCAGAGGTAACGAATGTAGCTTTCACACCAAATGTCGCAATATCATCATCGTTATTGTCATACATTTTACCAGGAATTGTTGCCTTGGCGTAATAGGGATTATTTTCGATCAGCTCCTGCACTTCTGGGCCGTTCACTGCGATAATTTTTGTTTTACAGGTAGTAGTTGCTTCTTGCACCAAGCCATTTGGGTGGCCTGCCGCATATACCATCACATCGATTTTATTATCGCATAATGCCTGCGCTTGCTCGGAAGCTTTTAACTCAGAGGCCAGCTTGAAGCTTTTCTTCGTCCAGCCTTTTTTGTCCATTAATACTTCCATAGTCGCGCGCATACCAGAACCTGGGTTGCCAATATTCACACGCTTACCAGCCAGATCATCAAACACTTCAACGCCTGCATCTTCACGCGCGATTACAGTGAAAGGTTCACTATGCAGTGAAAATAAAGAGCGTAGATTTTCATCTTTCTCAGGGAATTTAGACGTGCCATTGAAGGAATGGAACTGCCAGTCACTTTGCGCTACAGCCACGTCCAGCTCTCCCTCACGCAATGCGTTTAGATTATAGATAGAGCCTTGCGTAGATTCTACATTACAACGAATGCCATGGTCTTTACGTCCGCGTGCTACCAAGCGACAAATCGCACCGCCGGCGGGGTAATATACGCCGGTTACACCACCTGTACCGATTGTGATATACTCGCTTGCATTTGCAGCACTTGCAGGAAGCATTGCCACTGCGCCAATTACTGCAGCTGCAGAGGCACCAAACCATTTAAACATAACGTTCTCCTTATTATTCAACTATGATGATGATCTATACGCAAGTTGCGGAAGCATCCTGCGCCTAGCTATTTAGAAGCTAAAATTTTCAGCTACAATACGAGACCAAAGCGCCTCAATCTGCTTCAATGTTTCCACAGAAGACTCAAGATCAGACTCACTCAAACCAAGCTCAGACAAGCGGGTTGCATTATCTTCATACAGAGCATCCACGATCTTGCACAGCTTCAAGCCTTTTTCAGATAGTTTTACTTTGATAGAACGCTTATCGTGCGGAGAGCGCTCTTGAATTACATATTTATTTTCTACCAACTTTTTGATGTTGTAAGACACGTTAGAGCCAAGATAATAGCCGCGAGACGTCAATTCACCCACTGTCAATGTCGCGTCACCAATATTATAAAGGATAAGTGTTTGTACGTTATTAATGTCTTCCACACCTTGCTTTTCAAGCTCAGCCTTGATTACATCCAAAAAGCGGCGGTGCATTCTTTCCACCAACAATACCAGTGTAAGATATTTATTCTTCATTTATAGTTACTCCCTGTTTTCACGTTATTACTTAACGGCATTCCTCCTGCCATGCATGAACCCATACTCAGTCACATCCGAATAATCAATAGCAACCTTTCTAAATTTGGAAAAAGATTGATAGATCTTTTGTGCGATATTTGATTCAGACGCGATCTCTTTAACAACCTCTTGAGAAATATCAAATATTTTTTTTGTCACTGAATCGGGAAAGTGTCGTATGTCTATATTTTTACCCTCTAAGGTTGCAAAGCC
>JAHDHN010000062.1:6764-8012 GCA_020631295.1 Rickettsiales bacterium | reverse complement strand
TTTCGCCCGCTCATCGCGGCGGAAAATCAAGGCGTTCGCTCGCTAGGCTCGCTGCTTGATTTTCGTAATATTCCCTAAATACATTTAGGAAATACCACAACGTAGGCGAGTTTCATAGGCGAATTATGCAAAAGGTCAAGCGTCAATGCCAATAATATCTGCAATAGTACTGGCTTGATTTGCTTTGAGCTCTTTTTCTAATGCGTCCACGCATTCTTTTACCAGCGCAAAGCCTTTATAGATAAGGCCGGAATAGAGTTGCACAGCTGTGGCGCCCAGGCGGATTTTCTCCACGGCATCCTGCCCATTTACAATGCCGCCCACACCAATGAGTGGCAGGCTGTTGCCCACATGTTTATAGGTAAGGCGCAAAGCCTCATTGGCCGCTGCTTTCAGCGGTGCGCCGCTCAAGCCGCCTGTTTCTGTTTTATGCCTATGTTGCACAGAATCAGGGCGAGAAATAGTGGTGTTGGATACAATCAACCCGTCCATGCTGGCCTTTATGCAGGCATCCGCCACAGCTTTGAGGCTGCTTTCATCCATATCCGGTGCAATTTTAACGAACATGGGCGTGCTGCTATTGGCCTTGTCGCGCGCATGTTCTAATGCGGCGAGCAGGGAGGTGATTGCCTCTTTCTCCTGCAAATCCCGTAAACCTGGCGTGTTGGGAGAGGAGATGTTTACGGTAATATAATCAGCCTTATCATGCAGCTTTTCATAGCAGGTGAGGTAATCTGCCACTGCATCTTCGCTGGTTTTGTTTTTGCCGATATTCACACCCAAACGCACCTGTGGCTGCATATGGTTGCGTGCTGTGAGGTTCTGCAAGTAGCTTTCCAGCCCCTTATTGTTAAAGCCAAGCCGGTTAATGATTGCCTTGTCTTTCTCCAGGCGGAACAGACGCGGTTTTGGATTGCCTGGCTGTGCCTTGGGCGTAACCGTGCCGGTTTCAATGAAAGAAAAGCCCAGCTGAGACAGGTTGCGAATGCATTCTGCATTTTTGTCAAACCCAGCAGCCAAGCCAACAGGGTGCTGCAAATGCAAGCTGCCAAGATTGACCGACAAGCTATGGTCTGCCTCAATGGATTGTGCAGGCACCATGCCATGTTTCAGTGCAGAAATGGCCAAATGATGCGCTTTTTCGGCGTCCATACGGAACAATAATGGGCGGCCAACTGCAGAAAATAAGGTGGAATGGTATAGGTTAGGTAACATAAGGCTTAACGTTTGCTCTCTCCGTGTTATATA
>JAHDHN010000062.1:2985-6664 GCA_020631295.1 Rickettsiales bacterium | reverse complement strand
TGTAGAATGTATGGAAGGGAAGTGCAATGCACAAACAGGCTATTTTTGCGCTGATCGCGTCGTTAGGGCTTTCAGGCTGCTGTTTAATCACCGATGAGGCCTGCCGTGCAGAGGCATTTGAGGAGCCAGAGCCTGTGGTGCTGCCTGGTAAGCAGTTTAATCAGCCTAAAGCAACAGCGCCAATGGTGCATTATGATGCAAAAACGCGCATGCGCATGTTAACACAAGGTGGTGCACCTGTATTTACACCTATTGAACCTAAGGTTGCAGCGCAGCAAAGCATGCCTGCAGGGCGTTATGATTTATCGGCAATGTTTCCAGAGATATCGCATTTATTAGGTGGCCCAGCTGCACCGAAAGAATCAACAGTATCTGTGCCAGAGGTGGTGCTGAAACCTAATTCTGTGGCAAAAGCACCCAAGGTGGCACCGCGTGCGCCTAGCAATACGCCCAAAACAGTAAAATCCAAAGCCGTGGCTACGGTGGCTGTGCCTGCAACCAAAACAATGCCAGAGGTGAAAAAAGCACCTGCTCCAGCGGCTGCTGCGCCTAAGGTTCAGCCTAAGAAGGTAGTGCTGGTGCTTGAAAAGCAATTTTCTGCTGCAGCACCTGTTCCGATTAAAAAGGCAGTGCCACAACAAGTGCCTAAAAAAACTGCGCCAGCGCCAACAGCATTTTATACACCTGTAAATCAGGTAAAAACCTCTGCAGCACCAGTGAAAATAAAGCCAATGCCAAAGGCAAAGATTGTGGTGGAAAAAGGCCCGCGTGCCACAAGCGGTGCGGCAATAAAAGTGCAGGCACCTGCCTTGCCAGCGTCTGAAACGGCAGAGCTTTTGGATATGGCGCAGCATGCCATGCATGCACGACAATATGCGGTGGCAGAAGGCGTGTATGCCACGTTGCTGCATCATACGCCGAATCATAAAGAGGCATTGCTGGGCGCAGCCATTGCCAAGCATCAGCAACATAAGCTGGATGAGGCTGCCTTTTTATACCGCAATGTGATCAGCTTGGAAGAGCAGCACCCTATTGCGCGGCGCAATTTGCTGGAAATTGGCTTGCAGAAAGATCCTAAAGGCACGGTGCAGCTGTTGCGCGCGCAAGTGGCAAATCACACGGTGGATGAGTTTGGTTATTATGCGCTGGGTCGTTATTTCTTACAACAACAACACCCAAGCTTAGCAGCGCAATATCTGGCGGGTGCGTATGCGAAGAATCCGAATGAGCCTTTATATAGTGAGCTACTTTCAAAATTAACGCGCAGTGCTATGGGCCAGGTAGAGTAGGGTGTTGATTGCCGCGCCATTGCATGAGGAATTGCACAAGCTGCTGATGGTGGCCGCGAAGGATGGTGCGTCGGATTTACATATTTCGCCTGATAGTGTGCCGCGTGTGCGTATTGATGGTGAGATTTTGCGTATTGAGGGCATCTCGCCTTTATCCAAGGAGCAGGTTAAGCATTATTTGCAGGATCTATTGCCGCAACATGCAGCAGAGCAACCGCTGAAAGAGCATGATGGTAGCTTCAGCTTAGACCGCCATTATCGTATACGTTATAATCTGTATCACACCTTAGATGGCCTTGCTGCGGCCTTTCGTTTTATTCCCTTTGAAGCGCCAGATTTAAACACACTCGCTCTGCCACCGCAATTGCAGGATATTGCGAAGCTGCATAAGGGTTTGGTGCTGGTATGTGGTCCTACAGGCTCGGGAAAATCCAGCACCATCGCAGCACTTCTAAAGCATATTAATGCGCGGCAGAAAAAGCATATTATCACTATTGAAGATCCAATTGAATATTTGCATCCGTCCGATGTTTCCTTGATACATCAGCGTGAGCTGGGTGTGCATACAAAGAGCTATAGTAACGCATTGCGTGCGGCCTTGCGTGAGGATCCGGACATTATCATGGTGGGTGAAATGCGTGACCCGGAAACAATCCAAACCGCACTCACCGCTGCAGAAACGGGGCATCTGGTGCTCTCTACCATGCATACATTTTCTGCTGCGAAGGCGGTGGATCGCATTGTGGATGCCTTTCCAAAGCAAAGCCAGGATATGATTGTGAGTATGCTCTCTACGTCTATTGAAGCGATCATTTCTCAAAGCCTGATTCGCCGTCAGAATGGTGGCCGTGTGGCGGCTACGGAGGTGATGCTGGCTTCGCCGGCTATCCGTAACTTAATTCGGGAGCGCAAACAGTTCCAAATTCCGTCTCTGATTGAAACCAGCATGCAATATGGCATGCACAGCATGCAGCACAGCATCAAGGCCTTGATTGATGAGGGTGTTATCTCGCCAGAAGAAGCCAGCCGCACTGCGCGCCTGCATCAGTTGGCGGAAGACAAAGGCGCACAAAGCCCTGCCAAGGCCTTTGCCAATAGCGGCGATGAGCATTTTTAGAACGCTCTAAAACCCATCCTTAATTACCACTTCCTCCAGCGGTAATTGGCCAGGCTTTGGCCATGCTTCTTTGGTAGCCTTGCCAACCACCAATAGCATGCCAATCACATGGTCCTCGGGTAAGTTAATGATCTCTGCTACGGCATCACCATCAAAGCCAATCATTGGGCAGCTGTCATAGCCCATGGCTTTTGCAGCCAGCATAATGGTTTGCGAGGCAATGCCAATAGAACGAATAGCTTCATCACGCTGTAGTTCCTCTTTGCCTTCATAGAATGGCTTGATCATTGGCACTAGCATGTCTTGTGCTGCTTGTGGTGCATGTTTCCAATAGCGTTCTGGTTGCTTGTCCCATGCTTTCACATCGGCACATAGCACAAACAGCAAGGAAGCATCCGTTACCTGCGCTTGGTCCCAAGCAGCCGCACGAATCTGCTGGCGAATCTCAGGATTTTCCACCTGCACAAAGCGCCAATGTTGAATATTAAAGGAGGTAGGAGACGCAATCGCATGCTCCAGCAATTCTTTGGTTTCTTCTGCAGAGATCGCATGCTCTGGGTCATAATGTTTTACTGATCTACGTGCCTTGATAGTATCTAATGTATGCATGAGGTCCTCCTTGATAATCTGTTCTAGTTATATTACGCTCGTTTGTAATATTGGTTACAGTGTAACTGTTAAAAAAGAAAAGGAATTTCTTATGCCGTTAGTTCAGCTTGTTACGTCAGCGCCCATGGCGGTATATTCTCAGCAGGTGGTGGCGGTTGCAAATGCCATGCACACCCATTTAGGCAAAAGTTTGAGCGCTATCCGCACAGTGGTGGAAACAGATGCAAGCATTGATACGCCAGCACTCACGGTGCGTGGGTTATATCAGCCAGATACTGCTGCTTTGCACGCATTCGCGGAAGCTGTGCAGGCAGAAACAGGGCTGGTATTTTCTGCGGATAATTATGTGGGCTATGAGCCGGATTATTGGTTTCAGGGCAGTTTGCCGATTTTGCGCGCGAAAGACGGTGAGCAAGAATTAGTGCATGGGCGTTTTCCTGTGAATGAAGCGCAGCAAATATCTGTGGCGGTGCCCACTATTGTGGTGGAAGCAACCGCTGCTATTGACGCGCGCACCTCGCAAGCCATGGCCAGCATTGCTGCGGATATTGTGTTGGATCATGGCTTAGATAATGATCCGCCAACTCATATTAAAACCTTAGTGCGCGGTAATGCATATGCAGCACAAATAACGTTATATTTGCTGGATGTGGCCACGCGCCGT
>JAHDHN010000062.1:0-2885 GCA_020631295.1 Rickettsiales bacterium | reverse complement strand
CTTCCAACAGCGCATGGTTTGGGTGATGCTGAAGATGCAAATAAAATCAGCTACTATTCTCCACGTTTCTCTGGCCTGCAGCTTGGTTTGAGCTACGCGCCTGATACCACAGTATCTGGTACTGCAGATGCCTTCTCTAACGCTGCATTTATTTCATTGTTCGGCTCATTGGCTGGTACATATGAAGATGTGATTGAAGTGGGTGTGAACTATAAAGGTGCCTCTCAAGACGTGACATATGGTGTGTCTTTAACCGGTCAATTTGGTGACAGCAAAGCAGCTGGTGCTGAAGATCTTGAAGCATATGCCATTGGTGCAGAGCTTGGCTATCGTGAGTTCTCTCTTGCTGCTTCTTATGGTGATTGGCAGGAAAGCGGCCAGGCTGTTGGTGCTGGTGCTGATCAAGACTATTTTAGTGTTGGTGTAGGTTATGAAAATGGTCCCGTTGCGGCAAGTGTAACTTACCTAGACTCTGAAGCAGGTGCTTTAAAGCATGAAAATATTGTGGTTGGTGCGGAATATAACGCAGCAGCAGGTCTCACGCCTTACGCTGAAGTGTCTATTTTTGACCTAGATGATGGCACAGGTGCGGGCAATGAAGGTACAGCGGTTCTACTTGGAACACAGCTAAACTTCTAAGACCTAAATATTATAAAATAACGAAAAGGGCGCTCCTGATGGTGCGCCCTTTTTTGTTTAATAATAATAAAATATAGGGCATTCAGTATTCTTGAGTGAGTAATTTTTCTTCTTGTTACAATAACTGTTTTTGTTATGCATTCTTACATATAAGGAGAACTACATGACACAGATTGTGGTGCTATATCACAGCGGCCATGGCCACACGAAGTACCAGGCGGAGGCGGTGCATGAAGGGGCTATTTCTGCCGGTGCTGAGGCGCATATTCTGTCGGTAGATGCGTTAACGGAGGAGGATGAAGCCGAGTGGGCGCTGCTGGATGCTGCCGATGCGATTATTTTTGGCTCTCCTACTTATATGGGTTCTGTGTCTGCTCCGTTTAAAGCATTTATGGATGCCTCTTCCAAAAACTGGATGGAGCAGCGTTGGAGTAATAAAATTGCCGCGGGTTTTACCAATTCTGGCAGCTTGAGTGGTGATAAGCTCAATGTGCTGGTGCAGCTCAGTATTTTTGCTGCACAACATGGTATGCATTGGGTAAATTTGGGGTTGCTGCCCAGCCGCCCCTCTGCAGAGGATGACACAATAAAACTAAACCGTATGGGTGGTTTTTTGGGTGCCATGGCACAAACGGATCATGAGGCAGATCGGCCTCCAAAAGGTGACCTTGAAACAGCCAAGTATTTGGGTGCACGCGTGGCAGAAGTGGCAGCTAGGTTGCAACATTAGATGAGTTCACTAGACCAGCTTTTTCATTATTTGGGCAAGTTGCCTGGCATTGGCCCGCGCTCTGCCAAGCGGCTTGGGTTGCATGTGTTAAAGCAGCGTGATGCGCTGATGCTGCCGCTGGCAGATATTTTGCGTGAAGCAGCAGAGAATGTAAAAGAATGCAGCGCTTGCGGTAATTTTGATGCCCATTCGCCTTGTGCCATTTGTGAAGACCCAAAGCGGGATAAAAGCACATTATGTGTGGTAGAGGATGTGGCGGATATTTGGGCGATGGAGCGTGGTGCGGTGTTTCGTGGGCAATATCATGTGCTAGGTGGCTCGCTCTCTGCCATTGAAGGGCGCAGCCCATCTGATTTGCGCCTGCATGTGCTGCTGGAGCGCTTGGAAGGCGTGAATGAGGTGATTATTGCCACCAGCGCCACAGTAGACGGGCAGACCACTGCGCATTATATCAGCCATATGATCAAGCAAGCTTTGCCGCATATGCAGGTAACGCGCTTGGCGCAAGGTGTTCCGGTGGGCGGTGAGCTGGATTATTTGGATGAAGGTACCATTGGCGCTGCGCTTGAAGCGCGCAAGGTGATATAATATGCGTATTATAAAATGTTTTAGAAATAGTTTTGTATTCATTGCAATTTTGGCACTATGTGCTCTTGTATTATTATATGATAACTCATGTGCAGAATGTGTGGAGGGATGTAATAAAGCCTATTTATGGTCTGGTGGGTTTTTGCTATTCGCTTTCATTGTTGTGGAGCTAATAATCTTGTACAGAAAATATAAAAGCTGATAAAGAAAAGCCAGCTAGAATGCTGTGATAAGGAGAAAATTATGCCGAGTTTTGATATGGTTTCAGAGGTGGACAAGCAAGAGCTGGATAATGCTGTGAATGGCGTGGTGCGCGAAATTACTAACCGCTATGATTTTAAAGGCAGCAGCGCCTCAATAGAGCTGGAAGATGAGGGGCAGATTACTATCGCTGCGGATAATGATTACCAAGTGCAGACCATGGGCGATATGCTAAAAAGCAATGCAATCAAGCGCAGTATTGATGCCAAGGCCTTTGATTTTGGTGTGATTGAAGATGCCTCGGGTGCTACGAAGCGTCAGAAAGTAACTGTGAAACAAGGCGTGCCGCAAGAGGTAGGTAAGCAGGTAAATAAGGCGATTAAAGACAGCAAAATGAAGGTGCAGGCCAGCATTCGTGGTGAAGAAATGCGTGTGACTGGCAAGAAACGTGATGATCTGCAAGCGGCAATGCAGCTGATTCGTGAGCTTAATTTAGATATTCCTGTGCAGTTCAGTAATTTTCGGGATTAGATAGTGTCGTCATGAAATTACTCCATTATGGTGCCCCACAGAGAGGCAATAGCTAGGCACATATGGCAGCGCGTAGCGGTGCTTACGGGCAACATATGTAACGACGCTAGTGCCGTTTTGTGGGGCATCGAAGAAAAGGACTATTTTCTCGATTAACATGCGATATATTTTTGTCACGATGCACCGCATCGCAAGC
>JAHDHN010000061.1 GCA_020631295.1 Rickettsiales bacterium | reverse complement strand
GATGGTGGAGGTAAGCGGAGTCGAACCGCTGACCTCTTGCATGCCATGCAAGCGCTCTACCAGCTGAGCTATACCCCCACAATGTCAGAAATGGCGCATGATTTTGATACATCTCATATTATGCGCTTGCTGGTATTTATATGTTTCTCTGCGATAAATACAGAGAAAGGGCACTCTACCAGCGTAAGTTTAGCCCGTAATTATATATAAAGAAAAAGTGACTAGCTTGTAATTAGTTAGACTCTTCAGCCTTCTTGCCAAAAGAAAGACCAGCGAATTTATTGTTAAATTTCGCCACTTGACCTTCATTTTCATTCAGCTTGGCAGTGCCACCTGTCCAGGCAGGGTGCGTTGTAGTATCTACATCTAGCTGCAGTACATCACCTTTTTTGCCGTATGTTGATTTGGTCACAAATGTCTCACCGTTTGTAAGTTTTACAGTGATTTCGTGGTAATCTGGATGAATATTTGCTTTCATGTCTAAGCCTCTTCTGTCTTAAGGGATGCGCTCTTTAGCGCCTGATGTAAGCCTTGGCAAGGTTTTTTTCGGTATTATTCAGGCACGGCAGGTGCAGCATCCTCTGCTACTGCTGGCACAGCTTCCACCGTCACGCCATCTTGCGTGGTTACAATGCTGTTTTCAGCATCAAGTGCAGTTGCATCTGCTTCGGCTGCCAGCTCATCTGCCAGGCCGGTTTCCTTACCAGTATTAGAGGCAATCCACGCCATTACCAATGCAATCACCAAAAAGCCTGTGGCCAACAAGGCCGTAGCCTTGGTAAGCACATTGCTTTTACCGCGTGCTGTGAACATACCATCACCACCGCCAGAGCTCATAAACCCGTCCTGCGTGGAGCGCTGCATGAGAATAATGCCCACCATGGCAAGCACAATCAACAGATATACAACCAAAATAATTTCCATATTCGTACCTTATAGTAACGCGAGCTGCTATCTAACCAGCTTGCCCGATTCTCGCAAGGGCTAAATATTCATAGAAACCTGAAGCAAAAGCAGAGCTTTCTATAACTTTTTGATTGTTTCGTTCGCTAACGCGACGGAAAACCGCCATTTACGATGACGGTTTTCATAGAAGTGTCTGGCTAAAGCAGACCCTTCTATATATGACGATGCGCGATATAGCTCTCGCTTTGCATTTCAGTCAACCGGCTTGCGGTACGCGCAAATTCAAAGCTGCCCGTGCCTTTTATATAGAGCGCATCGGGCGCAGCCGCAGCTGTGCAGATGAGGTTGGTATGATGGTTATAGAGCTCATCAATTAATGTCACAAAACGCTTGGCCTCATTGCGCGTTTCTTCTGTGAGCACAGGAATATCTTGCAGCAGCAGCGTGCTGAAATTGGTGGCAATCTCAGCATAATCCGCCGCGCCCAAGGGAGTCGCGCATAATTCCTTAAAGCTGCACCAGGCCACATCCGTGTGGGTGCGCGGTAATAGCAAGTTTCGGCCCTGCACTGTGAGTCTGGTTGGAAGAGGCGCGCTATTATGGGTCAGCTCCGCAAAACTATCTGCCAGAAATTCTTCGGCCTCTTGCCCGTCTGCCACCAAATAGGTGGTGCGCAGATGCTGCATATGTTGCAGGCGGTAATCATGTTGGGCATCAAGGTTAATCACCTGGCAATGCTGCTCAATCAGCGCAATGAAGGGTAAAAAGCGCTCGCGCTGTAACCCGTCTTTATATAGCTCTTTTGGGTGACGATTAGAGGTGGTAAAAATCACCACGCCGGCCTCTATCAAGCGCTGAAACACCCGGCCGACAATCATGGCATCGGCAATATCCAGAATCTGCAACTCATCTAAGCAAATCAGGCGGTATTTGGCTGCAAGCCCGTCTGCGACTTTGCGCATCGGGTGCTTTTGCTTGCGCATCTTTTTGCTGTTTAAGGCCTCATGCATATCCAGCATAAAGCGGTGAAAATGGGTGCGCAGCACACGCTTGCGCGCGCATGTTTCATAGACCAAATCCATCAGCATGGTTTTGCCACGGCCTACATCACCAAACAAATAAGCACCGCGCGGTGGCTTTTGCTTCAGCGGCCAGATTTTCTGCCAACCAGTAGGACGCAGATAGGTCTGCATCTTGGCAATAAACGGTGTGAGCTGCTGCAACACGGCTGCCTGCGCCTCATCATGCTGCAAGGTGCCTTGTTGCACCAATGCATCATAGCGTGCTTGCAGGGGGCAATGCTTTGCAGTAGGATGTGTCATATGGACGTTATTCGCACCTGTTATGCATTAGAGCAAGATATAAAGCGCGCCAAAGAGGCGGGCAAGCGCGTGGGTTTTGTGCCGACCATGGGCGCCATTCATCAGGGCCATCTTTCCTTGTTAGACATTGCGCGCCAACAATCGGATTATGTGGTGGCAAGCATTTTTGTGAACCGTGCCCAGTTTAATGATAGTGCGGATTATGAGCATTATCCACGCACAGAAGAGGCAGATCTTAAAGCGCTGGAAGAGGCCGGCGTGGATGTGGTCTATATTCCTACTGAAGAGATTATGTATCCGTTTGGGGTGCAAACCATGGTACATGTGGGAGAGATTGGTGCTTCGATGGAGGGCGCACACCGGCCTGGGCATTTTGATGGCATGGCCACCATTGTGCTGAAATTATTGCAGCAGGTGCAGCCCAATGTGGCAATATTTGGGGAAAAGGACTACCAGCAGCTCTGCATCATCCGCCAAATGGTGAAGGAATTTCATGTGCCGGTGGACATCATTCCTGCACCTACCTACCGTGATGAATGGGGCCTGGCACTCAGTTCACGCAATGTGCATTTAGATCAGGAACAATTTATCACGGCACATTATTTGTTCCGTGTACTGTTTTATATCACGCGGGATTATTTGCATGAAGGGTGGAGTGTGACAGATGCCTGCAGCTTCACCAAGGCCATTTTGCAAGATGTAGGCTTTGATGCGGTGGAATATGTGGAATTATGTGACAAGGAAAGCCTTGCTCCGCTAGAAACACTGGACCGCCCTGCAAGGCTGATGGCCGCTGTGCGCTTGGGTGATGTGCGTCTCATCGATAATATTCTGGTAATGCCTTAGAATAGTCTATTGAACCCTGGAGAAAATCTCTTTATGAGCGCGCTATATTCCAAAGAAGGAGCACACGCATATGACCGCACTCAAGCATACAGCTCTGCATCAGCAACATATAGATGATGGTGCCAAAATGTGCCCGTTTGCTGGCTATGAGATGCCGATTCAATATAAATTAGGTGTGCTAAATGAGCATGAATGGGTACGCAACCATGCGGGTTTGTTTGATGTATCTCACATGGGCCAAGTGATTTTAGAAGGCAACAATATTGCGCAAACATTGGGTAAGCTTACACCCTCTAGCTTTGCTAAAACGCCCATCAGCCGCGCAAAATATACGGTGCTAACCAATGAAGAAGGTGGCATTATTGATGATTTGATTATCACCCGCACCGGTGAAGAGCGCTTTTTTGCCGTGCTCAATGCTGGCTGTAAAGACAAAGACATGGCATGGATCACATCCCATTTAGAAAAGGGCCAAACGCTGACCTATCTGGATGACCGTGCGCTTATTGCATTGCAGGGTCCTGAGGCAGCAGAGCTGCTGGCATTGTTTATTGACGGGCTGGATATAGATAACATGCCCTATATGACCATGGCAGAAGCACGCTTGAAGCAAAACGGTGCCACGGTGTTTGTGAGCCGGTTGGGCTACACAGGTGAGGACGGGTTTGAGATCAGCGTGCATGAGAAAGACGCAGCCAATCTATGGAAAGAAATGACCGACCGCCACCGCATTGAGCCAATCGGCCTAGGTGCACGTGACAGCTTGCGCTTGGAAATGGGCTACCCGCTTTACGGCCATGATATTGATGATACCACCAGCCCTATTGAGGCTGATTTAGGCTGGGTGGTGGGCAAAACGCACACAGGCTTTATTGGCGAAACACGCATTGCCAAGGAAAAAGAACACGGCACGGCGCGCAAGCGTGTGGGCGTAAAATTGCTGGAAAAAGGCATTGCACGTGAGGAAAGTGAAATCACCGATGCAGAAGGCAATGCCATTGGCACGCTCACCAGCGGTAGTTTTTCGCCGTCGCTCAAAACGGCTATTGGTCAGGGTTATGTGCCCAGTGCATATGCCACACATGGCACATCGGTATGTGTAAAAGTACGCAATCGCTTGATTGCAGCAGAAATTTGTGATTACAGTTTTGTAGAGGCAAAGACAGTGTCTTCTAAATTACAACAAGTAGCAGCATAGGGAGTTTGAAGCTATGACAATGTATTTTTCCAAAGAGCATGAATGGATTGAGGTGGACGGTAATATCGCCACCGTGGGCATTACGCGTTATGCACAAGAGGCGCTGGGCGATTTGGTGTATGTGGAGCTGCCAGAGATTGGCCGTGAAGCAGACAAAGACGAAGATGTGGCAGTGGTAGAGTCTGTAAAAATTGCCAGCGAGATTTACACGCCTGTAGCTGGCAAAATCACTGAAGCAAATGATGTGCTGGACGGTGATCCAGAAGCACTGAAAACAGATGATCTAAGCGACGGTTGGATTTTCAAAATTGAGATGAGCAACCCTTCTGAGCTAGAAGAGCTAATGAGCAGCGATGAATATGACAGCTTTGTAGCAAGCTTGGATTAACATCACCCTTTTTTCTCTAATAACTTAACTTATTGCGTCATCCCATGGCTTGTCCATGGGATCTCCTGCAGCAATCTGTGTTCTCATTAGGAGATTCCACGGATAAACCGTGGAATGACGAGGTGATAGAACTACAATTAAATCACATCAATTCCGCCCAACTCGTCTTGCAGTCTTGATTGAAAGGGTGTAAGAATCTTCTCCAGTTGTGGAAGAGGAGTTTTGTAATGCGGTATTTACCCCAAACGGCGCAGGACCGTGCGTCTATGTTACAATCCATTGGTGTGGAGCATGTGGACGGCCTCTATGAAGATGTGCCGGCAGAATGTTTACAGGAAAACGTATACGATCTGCCATTGCATAAAGGCGAGCTGGAAGTAGAGCGTGAGCTTTCTGCCCTTGCTGGGTTGAATCATCCGGCAAATGACGGCCCGTTTTTCTTGGGAGCCGGCTGCTACAATCACCATATTCCAGCAACGGTAGACCATATTATTCAGCGCTCAGAATATCTCACGGCCTACACACCGTATCAGCCAGAAATTTCGCAAGGCACACTCAGTGTGGTGTTTGAATTCCAAACCATGATTGCGCGGCTTACGGGCCAAGATGTAGCCAATGCCTCTATGTATGACGGTGCTACCTCCATGGCTGAGGCGGCATTGATGGCTATGCGTGTGAAGCGCCGTAAGCATATTCACCTGCACGGCAAAATTAACCCACAATATACAGCTGTGCTGCATACCTATATGCGCAATTATCCGGAAACGGAGATCAAGCAAGATGTGGCTGTGGATGAAAATGCTGCCTGCGTGATTGTGCAACTGCCAGATTTCTATGGCAATATTGAAACGCTGGAAGAGTTACGCAAGCAATGTGATGAAAGCGGTGCGTTGTTGGTTGTGGTGGTGACTGAGATTGTATCGCTCGGTTTGGTGCCCGCACCTATAGAGGCTGATATTGTAGTCGGCGAAGCACAATCCGTAGGTGTGGCGATGAGCTTTGGCGGGCCGCATCTAGGCTTTTTTGCCTGCAAACAGGCTTATTTACGCCAAATGCCGGGCCGCCTCTGCGGCATCACTGAAGATGTGGATGGCAAGCGCGCCTTTGTGCTAACGCTCAATACGCGTGAGCAGCATATCCGCCGTGAGAAGGCCACCTCTAACATTTGTACCAACCAGGGCTTATGTGCCACGGCCTTCACCATTCATATGAGCTTGCTGGGGGAGAAAGGCTTTTTGCGTTTGGCACAGCTGAACCATGAGGCCGCCATTGAAACGGCCGAAGCACTTGCTGCCATTGCGGGTGTGGACGTATTGAATGAAAGCTTCTTCAATGAGTTTGCGGTGAAGCTGCCCTATAATGCAGCTGAGTTTGTGCAGAAATGTGCGGATGATGGTATTATTGCCGGCTTGGCTGTGGATGAAAATATTTTGCTAGTGGCTGCGACAGAGATGACCAGAGCGCAAGATATTGAGGCGCTGGTTGCGGCCGTGAAAGCGGGGATATAACCGTTATGACATTATTACAGGAAGTAGCTATGGACAATACAGCCTATTTAGCACCGGAAAATGCATTTAAAGACCGTGGCTTGCAGTTTGAAGAAAACTGTATTTTTGAAAAAGAGCGCAGCGGAAAATCCGGTGTGGATCTGCCCGAACCTAAAGGGCTCAAGCAACGCTTAGGCAATGCAAAGCCTCGTACCTCTATTGGCCTGCCAGAGGTGAGTGAGCCGCAAGTGGTGCGCCATTATGTGCGCTTATCGCAAAAGAATTATGCGATTGATACAGGGTTCTATCCGCTTGGCTCTTGTACTATGAAGCATAACCCACGTTTGAATGAGAAGCTGGCGCGCCTGCCAGGCTTTGGTGGTATTCACCCGTTGCAGCCTGCCTCTACGGTGCAAGGTGCCTTGGCGGTGATTCATAAAACAGGCCAGTGGCTATGTGAGCTTTCTGGCTTGCCTGGTGTAACGCTCAACCCAGCGGCTGGTGCGCATGGTGAGCTTGCGGGTATGATGGTGATTCGCCGTGCTCATGAAGCAAAGGGCAACCCACGCAAGATCGTGTTAGTGCCGGATTCTGCGCATGGCACCAACCCAGCCACGGCGGCGGCATGCGGGTATAAAACCAAAACCATTCCATCCACCAAAAACGGGCGTATTGACCTAGAAGCATTGAAAGAGGCACTGAATGAAGATGTGGCAGCCTTGATGCTGACTAACCCAAATACATGCGGTATTTTCGAGCGCAATGTGCTGGAAGTGAGCAAGATGCTGCGTGAAGTGGGCGCTTATTTCTATTGCGATGGTGCGAATTTCAACGCCATTGTGGGCAAGGTGAAGCCAGGTGAATTTGGCGTGGATGTGATGCATTTTAACCTGCACAAAACCTTCTCCACACCGCATGGCGGAGGTGGCCCAGGTTGTGGCCCCATTGCAGTATCAGAAGAGCTAAAGCCTTATCTCCCCACACCGCATGTGGTAGAAGAAAACGGTACATATCGTTTGGTGGAATCCTCTGATAGCTCCATTGGCCGCTTAAAACCGTTCCAAGGGCAATTTGGCATGGCGGTGCGTGCACTGTCTTATATGATGTCGCACGGTGCAGATGGCCTGCGCCAAGTGGCAGAAGATGCGGTGCTGAATGCGAATTATATTCGCGCGCAGCTGCAGGATGATTTCCACGTGCCGTATGATGGGTTCTGTATGCATGAATGCTTGCTGTCTGACAAATGGCAGAAGGAACATGGCATCACCACGGCCGACATCGCCAAAACACTGATTGAGTTTGGTATTCACCCTATGACGGTCTATTTCCCATTGGTGGTGCAAGGTGCAATGCTTATTGAGCCAACGGAAACCGAAACCAAAGCGTCGATTGATCACTTTATTGCGGTGATGAAAATGGTGGCAAAGAAGGTGAGAGAGGGTGATACGGCTGAGTTTGCCAATTATCCGCTTTCCACACCGCGCCGCCGCTTAGATGAGGTAAAAGCAGCGCGTGAACCACGCTTGGTATGGCAGGATGAGGCTGCGTAGCCACACTATTAGATACTGTCGACATATTCTACCCCTTTTACAGGTTGTGGTTTTACAGATCTTGTGTATAAGCAGCGCAATTCATGTATTTTTTAAAGGAGAGGCTCATGAAAAAACTTTGGACGTTAATTATTTTGGCTATCATTGCTGTGGTGGTATTTTTCTTGGTGAAAGACACAAACGGTGAAGGCGGCATTGTAGATGCAGTATCAAATGCTGCTTCTGAAGCAGGTGCAGCAGTAAGCGGCGCAGCGGGTGCTGTTGTAGATGCAGCAGGTGACGCTGTAGATGCTACTGCTGAAGCAGCTGGTAACGCT
>JAHDHN010000003.1:36345-42122 GCA_020631295.1 Rickettsiales bacterium | reverse complement strand
ATAGCTCTTTTGCCATATGCTGCGCGCCCTGCTCCACACCTGCAATCACGCTGCTTTTGCCGGCGCCGTCCGGCCCCAAAAACACCACGCGTTGCCGTGCTGGCTGCCGCAACCGCGCCCAAATTTCAGCAAAATTATACCTTAGACGCCCGAAAAAAGAGCCTATTTTATTTTTTCTAAAGAAATATTTTTCACTGTAATTACAGTTATTTATATTATCCTCCTTAAGCAAAACATCAATCTGCTCCGTGTGAGCAGCATAAAGCGATTCCATCTGCTGCTTATAGGCCGGCTTTGGCTCACCTGTATAGAGCGCATGCGGCAGCAACATTAGCATGTAATGATGCGCCGGCGCGGGTATATAGTACCCGTTTTTATGCTTTAAACGCGCCTTTAATACGGCGTTTATGTCCAAATATGGCGTATATTTATGGGTGAGTGCATGCATCAAATCCAGCTGCAACCCATCACCCTCACCAAAATGGAGAAATAAATTCACCACATTGGAGCGTTTAGAGATGCTGGTAATATGTGCAGATGCATTATTTTCTACATATTGGATAATGCTGGAAATAGAGGCTTTTTCCACGATAATATCCAGGTCATTTCCGCCTAATTTTTCGGGCAGCGCCTCAAAACAACGCGCCACCACATAGGGCAGGTCATTTTTCCCCATATAGGTGAATAATTCCTTTAAAAATGCAGTCCGCGCTTTACTCATGACAGCACCGCCTTTACCACACGCATGGCTGTTTTTATAGGCATACAGCAGGTTGCCAGCAGCATACTCCCCATCATGGGGAGTTTTTTTCCGGTCAGATAATGCTGCCCTGCCATACGTATATAATATTTGCCATAATCTTTGCGTTTACGATTC
Organism: Rickettsiales bacterium; assembly: GCA_020631295.1. Taxonomy (GTDB): domain Bacteria; phylum Pseudomonadota; class Alphaproteobacteria; order Rickettsiales; family UBA8987; genus JAHDHN01. The sequence goes on along the minus strand of JAHDHN010000003.1, from coordinate 41,245 downwards.
AGCTGACGCAACCATTGCCGTGACTGATGCTTTTGATGCGCGGCCAATGAAGGCTCTGCCTCCCCTTTTATGCGTGCATCATGGCAGGCCTCTGCCCAGCGGCGATGCTCTTGCATAATAAAAAAGGTGGATAATGTGTTGGCCTGATCATGAAAACGATATTGCACCAGGCTTTCTTGCAGCAAGCCAATCTTGCCTTTTTCCTGCACACGCAATTGCAAATCCCAATCATCGGAAGGGTAAAATGCCTTGCGGTACCCACCCAGCTCCAGCAGCACATCACGCCGTGCCATCATGCTGGAATGCACAAAACAACCGTCACGCATGGAATCGATTTCCACCACTTCACCTGCTTGCTCTTTTTGCCGCTCACGGTTGTGCCAGCTACCCGCTGCACCAATTTTATCCACATTGCAAAACAGCATATCATATCCATGTTCTTGCATGGCAGCATATTGCTTTTCTATACGGCTGTTATGGCACACATCATCCTGGTCAATACGCGCAATAATATCCGCACTCGCCTCTTGCAGCAGGCGATTTAACGTAAATCCCAGCCCTTGATTGGGCTGATCAATCACCCGCAACCGCGAGTCTTCTACCGACTCCAAATAAGCCAAAGAGCCATCTAAGGAGCCATCATTTATCACAATAATTTCAATATCCCGCATGGTTTGCCCAAGCACCGATTCTAATGTTTGCGGCAAATAGGGCATACCATTATAGACAGGGATTATGACCGATACCTTAACCATGCTGCACCTCCTTGCGTAAATATAACAGGCTGGCTGTTAGAATGATCTGGAAGGCAATAATCCCAATCGCAAAGCCGTTAATGCCTGCAAAATGAATCAACGGATAGGCCGTGATAATACATAACACTGCATTGACCAAATTGGCCTTAAAGAGCGGCTTGGTGCGTTGATGTGTTTTGAAGTAGAAAGACAGCATCAAACTGGACACCGATAGAATATTGGCTGCGCCCAAAATGAGGATCAACATCTCATAAGTGAGATATTCTTCACCCAGCAACAGGCTCACAATAGGCTCCCGGAATAACCACAACACCGCCACAGCCATAACAGCTAATAGTGATAACATACCAGCCAAGCGCACAAGAAAGCGCGCCAATGCCTCATTGCCTTTGTCCCGCAGCAACAAGGCTGCTTGCGGCGGTATGGCATTTTCCAGCGCCTGAAACAGCACACCCAACGGGCTTAAAATGGTTTGCATAGCACGAATGGCACCAATTACCGGTGCTCCCAACAAAGAGGCGGCCACTAGCATTAAGAAATTGCCCTGCAGCCACCGCGTAAGTGCTGTGAAAGAAGCCCACAGGCCAAATTGCTTATGCTCTTGCCAAATGGCGTGCCATTCTCCTGTTTCAAGACGCAGCTGCGTGCGCACAGGCAAAAGCAGGAGTGCCAGCCCCACAAGCACTCCCGCTGCATGTGCCAGCCCAAGCAATATCAAGGGCTGTGCGGCATCTGATATAGTGTTTGTTAGCACCACAGCAGCAACAGCAACCAAGCTACACAGGCTGATCACAGCGCTTTGCAGCAGCGCATGTGCTGGTGTTTGGTAGCTGTAATGCACACCGCGCAGCATATCACTGCATACACGCGTGGTGATGAATAAAAGTGCGGCGCCATACAGCCCACGCAAACCCCATTGCGGCAGAAAATATTTTGACCATTGTTGCACACCAAACAAGCCAATCGCCAGCAATATCCACAGCCCAAAGGTCATATATAATACCGAAAGAATGTGCGCCGCTTTGCGCTCTTGCTTAGCGCTGCTCATCAAAGGCTGCGTTACCACAGAGCGGCACAGATCCATGCATAATATCAGCAGCATAAACACCACAGAGAAGCGGCCAAATTCTGCCATACCCCAAAAGCGGGCCAAAAGCAGCATCACGATAAACTGCGTACCGCTTACGACGAGCTGTTCTATAATGGTGAGTTTGGAAGAGACTAGCATGATACTGCCTCGCTGTTACTAAATAAGCACTCGTTATCCCACGGTTTATCCGTGGGATCTCCTTGCAAGGACACGGCGTGTGTTAGGAGATTCCATGGACAAGCCATGGAATGACGGAGATTATATAAAGCGCTATGGTAGAAGTATCTATTTTGCATGGCACAAAATCACTCCTTTAATATGCTGCTCAAATGACTTCAGCACATGGATTACACGGCTGCAGCTCTGCTTGCTTTGCACGCATAGCAAGTGATTCTCTGTGAGCTGCAACAACCCATCCACATGGGCCGGTGCGTGCGCCATATCCGGCATATTCAGAATAATATGGTCATAACCATCGCCCAATGATTGCAGCATGTCTTGAAGCGCACCCACATGGCGCAACACTTCATAATTACGCATGCCTAAGCCTGCTGGAATAAGGTATAAACGCTCTTCTATGCTTTGGATCACCTCATTAGGTTGCGCCTGACCGATGGCTATCTCTGAAATGCCCGCAGCATGGGTGCCATGCAAGGCCGCCTTGGTGAGATGCTGATGCTTTGTATCCAAATCCACCAGCAGCACACGCTGATTAGACGCCATTTCTTTTGCCAAAGTCAAAACCGTTTGTGCTGTTTGTGTTTGGTAATGCAACATGGACACCGAACCTTTAGCATAGGCCTGCTGCAAGAAACTTAAATTGGCCGCCAAGTCGCTGATCTGCCCATGATGCTTCGCACTCACACGGCCAAACATTTCGCCCATCACCGGCACATGGGTGAGTGCTTCCACATCTTTTACATGGCGCACTTTTTTGATGAAGCTTGCCTCACGCAATGTGAAAACAAAAGCCGCCAGCAAACAACCAAAGATAAAGCCCGTGATAATATTGCGCAGCAGGCTAGAAAGATACGGCAAATGCACCGTTCTAGGCTCATGAATAATACTGATGTAATTTTTGGTGGACTCTAGGCGCGAAGTCAAACGTACCAAATCTTCCATGATGATGGTGATTGATTCTTTGGCTTTTTCAATACGGTGCTGAATTTCAAATTTCTCTTTATGGATAGCAGGAATACGCTCAATCTTCTTTTTCAAATCCGCGATCTTGCCCTGCAGAATTTTCTTCTGCTTCTTCATGCTCACAATGCTTGGATGTTTATCGGTAAAGCTATTTTGCATTTGTTGCAGCGAGCTATTCACTTCTAAATAGCGGCGCTCAAAATCCAACAAGTTTTTCAGCAGTAAATTCGATTCCGACTCATGGTCAATGGAGGTATATTTCTGCTCAATCTCCTCCATGCGCTGTGTATCTTCTGCCACCTCTTGATTCAGGCGGTCAATATCACCTTCCAGCTGCGCCACGCGCACACGGATTTCACGCGTGATACGGTCAAAGGTGCGGTCCTTATAAGCAGTGATATAATGCTGCAAAAAGCGATGTACCAAATCCTTATCCGGATATTCCATATGCACCTTGATCAGGCCCGAGAAATTCTCCAAGCCCACACGCATCACTTTCAGCTTATGCTGCATATGGCGCGCCATGTCGTATGGCGTATAAGATTTTACCGCAAATTGCTGGCCAGGCTCTGCAAAAATAGCCTCAATTTTGCATTCCACCATGGGATGCACAATGGCCTCACCCACACTGCCGGCAATATCCACATCTCCACTTGTGTTGCGCAGCAAGAAACGGTTCTCATCCACATAGCGCAAGGTAAAGCTACTGCCATGCAACACCGGGTTTACTTTAAAATAGCCCACATTCACACGGCCGCTTTCCGCTGCCTTCTCTCCAGAAAGCTTACCACGGCCCAGGCGCATCACTTCCTGTAAGGCTTCTTTCTTACCAATAATGGGGATAATGGTCACATCACGCTGCAAGGGCGCCAAGGCTTCTTCTACCAGTGAGATGCTTTTTAGCACCTCCATCTCTGCCTCTAGGCTCACATGCTCACTGTAATATTCATCAGAAGGAGGGATTTGGTGCACACGAATCACCGTTTCTGCTTTGTAGGCTTGGGGCTTTAATCCCATGAACAGGATCATCCCAGCCATGATGGCGCCGAATAACAAAATCCAGACTGCCTTACGCACCAGGTTCTTTATCATACCAATGATGGAATCGGTGCTGATAAAAGAAAATGGATTTAGATCTTCGCTATGGTGTTGTGTGTCGATCATGCATATAGCCCTCCACTGCTATATATCTGATTTATGAGGTTAGTTCGAGTATTAGTTGTGTAAATTACCTTTACTCTTTTTGCATCCCCTGCGAAAGCGGGGGTCCAGGGCGAAATAGCAAGATCTCTCTTTGCAACCCTGGATCCCGGGCCTATGCCCGGGATTGCAGTTTATTTTTTTATACCGCGTTGCGTAGTGATAATACGGCAGGGATGGTGCTTAGAATGATTTTTATATCACGCAACAGGCTCCAATGTTTTGCATATTTCACATCATTACGCACGCGCAGCTGCATATCTTTAATGGTATCAATACAACCGCGATGGCCTTTTACTTGTGCCAAGCCAGTCAAGCCAGGCTTCACAGAAAAACGCTCAGTGTAATTTGCAATGCGCTCAGAATACATAATATCATGCTCAATCATGTGCGGGCGTGGGCCAACGATAGACATATCGCCCTTCAACACATTGATCAATTGTGGCAGCTCATCAATACTGGTCTTACGGATAAGCATGCCCAAGGGTGTGATACGTGTGTCACGCGTGGAGGTATGACGCAGATCTACACCCTTGTGCATTTTCATAGAACGGAACTTCAACATGTCAAAGGCACGGCCATATAAGCCTCCACGCTTCTGCTTATAGAATACCGCGCCTCCGTCTTGCATTTTTATCATTGCCGCTACAAACAGCATAAGGGGAGAAAAAATAATGAGTGCTGTAGCCGCAATGATAATATCTAACACACG
>JAHDHN010000003.1:0-36245 GCA_020631295.1 Rickettsiales bacterium | reverse complement strand
ATGGTTAGAGAGGTGTCAGGGAAGTTTAATAGTAATCTGCATAATTAACACCCTGTGGCTTGACCACGGGGTCTAGCCTACGCATAAAGCTTCGGCTGGCGCGGCCAGGGCTATGTGGCAAGCTCTCTCTTGTGGCTCTGGATACCGCGAACAAGTCGCGGCATGACGCTGTATCGTTAATTATGCTCTATTAATTACAAAGGTAAGTATAGCTATACTACCTAACCCTCTGTGCCGCCCACCGTGAGGCTGCTTAAGTGCAGGCTTGGTTGCCCCACGCCCACAGGCACGCTTTGGCCGTCTTTGCCGCAGGTACCCACGCCCTCATCCAGTTTCAAATCATTGCCCACGGCCTTGATTTTAGTCAAACAGTCTGGCCCATTGCCCATTAATGTTGCGCCTTTGATCGGCGCGGTGATTTTGCCGTCTTCAATCAGATAGGCCTCTGTGGCAGAGAACACAAATTTTCCGTTAGTGATATCCACCTGCCCGCCACCAAAATTGGCAGCAAACACGCCCTTCTTCACATTCGCAATCATCTCTTCCTGGCTGCTATTGCCTTCTAACATATAAGTATTGGTCATGCGCGGCATGGGCTGATATTCATAGCTCTCACGGCGGCCATTGCCCGTAGACTCTGTGCCCATTAGCCGTGCATTTTGCCGGTCAAACATATAGCCGGTGAGAATGCCGTCCTCAATTAAGGTGGTGTTGCCACTTTCTGTGCCTTCATCATCAATATTAATACTGCCGCGGCGGTCTGCAATGGTGCCGTTATCCACCACCGTCACGCCCTTGGCCGCCACTTGCTGCCCCATCAGGCCAGCAAACGCGCTGGTGCCTTTGCGGTTAAAATCACCTTCTAAGCCATGCCCCACAGCCTCATGCAGTAGCACACCTGGCCAACCGGCGCCCAGCACCACTTCCATTTCCCCTGCTGGTGCGGCGATAGATTCTAAATTCACACGCGCAGCACGCAGCGCCTCATCTGCGCCTTGCTTCCAGCGCAATTCTTCCATCAGCGCGCTCACATCATAGCGCCCACCGCTGCCATAAGAGCCACGCTCCATGCGGCCATCGCGTTCCAGCACCACACTTATATTTAGGCGCACCAGCGGGCGTACATCACCCATTTCTTCACCAGTAATACGCATAATATGCACTTGCTGCTCTTCCACATATAAGCTCACACTCACCTGCTTGGTCAGCGGCTCTTTACCACGTACATAGGCATCAATATTCTGCAGCAACGCCACGCGCGCCTCCAACAGCGGCCAGGCCTCTGGCGTTTGCGCATATAAAGGCGCACGGGAAGATAATTTTACCGACTGTGCTTTACCACCATCATAGCCGTTTTTTAGCGGTGCAATCGTATCTGCCGCCTGTTGCAACATCGGCACATCAATTTGGCTGGCATGCGCATAGGCCGATTGTTCGCCCACCACACCGCGCAGGCCAAAGCCACAGCTTGTATCTTTCGACATGGTCTTCACCACACCATCATCTAGCACCAATGATTCAGACACATGATGCTCCAAAAACAACTCACCATCCTCAAAGCCATGCAAGGCTTCTTCCGTAGCTTGGGCTAATTGTTGTTGGGGTAAGGCATGGGTGGTAAAAAAATTGGTCACGAATGTTGCTTTTTTGCTTGTTAGTTAAGCACAGAGTTCTATAGAGTTTTCGTTGATAAGCAATTTATAAATGAGGCTGTTTGTGCGTACTATTATTACTTTCTTTATTGCATTATGTGTTTCACCGCTTTGGGCCACGGCCCCGGAGCCTTGGCAAATGCTGTATCCTCAGCCTGCATCACCTTTGGCGGAAGATGTGCAAACCTTCCATAACCTGCTTATGTGGATCATGTTAGCTATCAGCTTGCTAGTACTTGGCCTTATTATTTATATTTGCATTCGTTACAGTGCTAAAAACAATCCTAAGGCAGCTACTTTCTCGCATAACACCAAGCTGGAGGTTATTTGGATTGTAATTCCAACACTCCTCCTGGCGGCATTGGCCATCCCGTCTATTAAGATTATTTATGCGCAAGACAAGGTGGCAGAGCCGGACCTAACGCTAAAAGTGGTAGGCCGCCAATGGTATTGGCAATATAGCTACCCGGATAACGGCAATTTCACCTTCTCTAGCTATATGCTGGAAAAAGAAGAGCTGAAAGAGGGTGACATTTACCTTCTGGATGTAGACCATGAAGTGGTACTGCCAGTGAACAAAAAGGTACAAGTGCTGCTTGCTGGTGCGGATGTAATCCACTCTTGGTATATCCCATCTTTGGCTGTGCAGACCTATACCATCCCTGGCCGCCTGAATGAAACCTGGCTGGAGATCAGCGAGCCTGGTGTGTATTACGGGCAATGTAATCAGATTTGTGGTGTGAAGCACGCCTTTATGCCGATCAAAATCCGTGCGGTAGAAGAAGCAGAATTCAACGCATGGGTAGCGCAAGCGAAAAACACATACGAAATCATCGAAAACTAAGGTAGGACACGCAATCATGGCAGATCATACTCCCAAAGGCTTAAGCCGCTGGCTTTTTTCAACGAATCACAAGGATATTGGTACGTTATACCTCATCTTTGCCATTATTGGCGGTATTGTGGGAGCCGGTATGTCGGTATTATTCCGTATTGAGCTGCTGGAGCCAGGCGTACAATTCTTGCCTGGTCTATTGCGCATGCTTTCTGCTAATCCGGAGGCGGTAACGCCAGAAGATGCGTATCAATTCTATAATGTGTTGATCACCGCCCACGCGCTGGTAATGGTATTCTTTATGATCATGCCAGCCTTAACAGGTGGGTTTGGCAACTGGTTTGTGCCGCTGATGATCGGCGCACCAGACATGGCCTTCCCTCGCCTGAATAATATTAGTTTCTGGCTGCTTGTAATGGCATTTTTCTTACTCATTGGCTCTAGCTTTGTGGATGGCGGTGCCGGTGTGGGCTGGACCTTATATGTACCGCTCGCCAACAGCACCTATCAGCCTGGGATGGCTGTGGACATGGCTATTTTAAGCCTGCACTTAGCCGGCGCGTCTTCCATTTTGGGCGCCATTAATTTTATCGTAACGATCTTCAACATGCGCACACCTGGCATGAGCTTGGGCAAAATGCCGCTTTTCGTGTGGTCTATTTTATTTACTGCCTTCTTGCTAGTAACCACGCTGCCCGTGCTTGGCGGCGCCATTACCATGGTACTGACCGACCGTAACTTCGGCACTAGCTTCTTTGAACCTGCAGGCGGCGGTGATCCTGTGCTCTTCCAGCATTTATTCTGGTTCTTTGGCCATCCGGAAGTATATATCATCATCCTGCCTGGCTTTGGTATTATCAGCCATGTGATTGCCACCTTCTCTGGCAAAAAGGCCTTTGGTTACCCTATCATGGTAGGCGCCATGGGTATTATCGGGATTATTGGTATGCTAGTGTGGGCGCACCATATGTTTACCGTAGGTTTAAGTGTAAATGCCAAGGCCTATTTTGCAGCAGCTACCATGGTAATTGCCATCCCAACCGGTGCAAAAATCTTCAGCTGGCTAGCGACCATGTGGGGCGGTTCTATTCGTTTCACCACACCCATGCTTTATGCAGTTGGTTTCTTGTTTGTCTTCACCTTTGGCGGTGTAACGGGCGTAATTTTGGCCAATGCGGGCGTTACCACCACATTGCATAACAGCTATTATGTGATTGCGCATTTCCACTATGTAATGTCTTTAGGTGCGTTATTTGCAGCCTATGCTGGTTTCTTCTACTGGTTTGGTAAAATCAGCGGCAAGCAATATCCAGAATGGATGGGCAAGCTGCATTTCTGGATTACCTTCATCAGCACGAACATTACCTTCTTCCCACAGCATTTCTTGGGCTTAGCGGGCATGCCTCGTCGCTATGTAGACTACCCAGATGCGTTTGCGGGCTGGAACATGATCTCCTCTTGGGGCGCTATCTTGGCCTTTGGTTCTGCACTGTTATTTGTGTATATTATTTTCCACACGCTAGCATTTGGTAGAAAAGCAGGCGACAACCCTTGGGATATTAAAGTGGAAAAAACATTGGAGTGGACAGTGAGTTCACCTCCTCCGTTCCACACATTTGAAACACCTCCGAAAATTAAGTAGTCAAACATCATTGCGTCATCCTGGAAGGGGCACTAGGCGCTATTTGCGGATCTATTATGCCACCCGCGTGATGGTACAGTCGTTTCAGCCATATACCTCCACTAGAAGTGGAGGTTTGAGACGCTTCGCTTGAACCGCTCGAAGCGGTTTTTGTTACTTATTACCTGTTAAACAGGTCATAGAGACGCTTGTCTTCTTTTTCTTGGTTTTGGATGTAAGAACGAATAACTGCCTCATCCGCACCAACCGTAGACACAAAATAGCCTCTCGCCCAGAATGTATGGCCCACAAAATTCTGCTGTTTGCCTTTAATATAAAATACTATATCTAAGCAACTTCCTGCCCCATACATATCCCATGAGCCCAACAGCTGCGTGCACGCCCATGATAGCGAAGAAGATACCCAGCACACCCCAAATTTGCATAGAGAGATAGGAAAGTGGGATGAGCAGGATGATACTGCGCAGCAAGGTGAGTGCTGTGGCGCGCATAGGGCATCCCATGCCGTTCATGGCGCTGGAGAAGCAAATAGCGACACCAATGCCTGCATACCCGAACGGCGCAATGCGCAAATAACGCTGCATGATGCTGGCAGCCTCTGCAGTGTCGGTAAAAGCAGCAGCCAAGAATGGCGCAAGCAACCATAATAACAGCAACACACCAATGCCCCATTGCAAGCAAAAGCGGCTGCATAGGAAAAAGCCGCGCTGCATGCGCTGATGCTGATTAGCCGCAATATTTTGCCCCATAAACGGTGCAATACTGGCACCTAATGCCATAAAAGGCACAATCATTAAGGCCTCCAAACGGCCAGCGGCACCAAACGCAGCAATGGCTGCATCACCATAGCGCGCCACCATAGCCACCAGTGCCGATTGCGAAAGCGGCAGCATCATATTCGTTGCTACAGAAGGCAAGCCCACATGCAAAAAGCGCTTCCAATGCTGCCACATGCCTTGCAGCTGCATAAACTGCTTATCCAACAATTTTTCCCGCACGATCAACACATATAGCCCCACGGCACAACCGCACATATAGGCAATCAGCGTGGCAATGGCCGCGCCCTGCACTTCCAACCGCGGAAATGGCCCAATGCCAAAAATCAATAGCGGGTCCAGCACCAAATTAACCAATGCGCCCACCAACATGACCAATGCCGGTGTTTTGCCGTCTCCCTTCGCACGCAGCACATAATTCCCCATCATTGGAATGCACACAAACAGCTCTGCTACGCACCAAATAGGCATATATTGCTTAATGATAACGATATTTTCATCACTTGCGCCCAATAACTTAAACACAGGCTCAATGCTAAAAAACAGCGCTATACATAAGGTACCAATCACCGAAATGGCCAATAACAGCGCGTGGAAGGTGTGGCGCTGCGCATCGCCCTCCATACAATTGGCATTGCCACCAATGGCGCGCGCAATCACAGAAGACACGCCCGTGCCCAGCCCCATGGTGATCTGCGCAATAAACAGCACCACCGGGAAAGTGAAAGTGATGGCAGCTAAATGCGCCTCACTTAATTGTGCAATAAAAAACGCATCCACCACATTGAACAAAATCACCAGCATGATGCCAATGGTCATTGGTACAGCCATGCGCGCTATGGCACGACCTTCTGGCCCTTCGGTAAAACGTGCGTTAGCACCAGCCATGGCTAGACAAGCTCATCACCGCGGTTCCAGCGGCTGAATTTCTCTTGCTTTTCATAGGCTTCAATAATCTTCACTGCCAGCGGGTGGCGCACCACATCCTGGCTGGAAAAGCGCGTGATAGAAATGCCCTTAATCCCCTCCAGCTTTTTCATTGCATCGCGCAGGCCCGAAATTTTATTGCTGGGAATATCGGTTTGGGACAAATCACCCGTAATTGCCAGACGCGCGCCCTCACCCATGCGCGTTAGGAACATTTTCATCTGCACAGCCGTGGTGTTCTGCGCTTCATCCAAAATAATAAACGCGCGCTTTAAGGTGCGGCCACGCATATAGGCCAGCGGCGCGATTTCAATAATCCCACGGCTGATAAGCCCCTCAGCCTTTTCTTTGCCCAACATTTCATGCAAAGCGTCGTAAAGCGGGCGCAAATACGGGTCGATCTTTTCCTTCAAATCACCCGGCAAAAAGCCCAAGCTCTCCCCTGCTTCCACTGCAGGGCGAGAGAGTAGAATCGAATCAATCTCACCACGCTCCAGCATTTCCACCGCCATGGCCACCGCTAAATAGGTCTTACCCGTACCGGCAGGACCCGCACCGAAGCTGATGGTATGTTTACGCATGGCTTTTACAAATGCCGCCTGGCCTTCTGTGGCGGGCGTGATGGTTTTGCGTGGTGTTTTGATGCTCAGCGCATCGCCATCTTTCAGCCGTGCAGACGAGCTGCCGCCATAATGCCGAATAGCAGCATCAAACTCGCCATCGCTCATTTCCTGCCCACCTTCCAGCTTATCATAATAACGCTTCAGCGCTTTCTCTGCTGCTGTAACTGCCGGCTCTTCACCGCTGATGGAAATTTGATTCCCACGCGCGCTGCATTCCACCTCCAGCTGCTCTTCTAGCATGGCCAAATGCACATCTCCCTCTCCCAGCAATGCTGTCATTAAGCTATTATCCGAGAAAGAAAGAATTGATTGTGCCATATTAGATAACCACTCCTGTTAGCCCGTGCCCGGTAAGGCCGGTAATATCCACTTGCTGTACGCTGCCAATCAGCGCGCTGCTAGCCACCATATGCACCGATTGCATATAAGGCGTGCGACCCACAATTTGCCCGGCCTTACGGCCCGACTTTTCAATCAATACCGGCAATGTTTTGCCCACCGTTTGCTGGTTATAGTCCTGCTGTTGTTCTCCCAACAAGGCCTGCAATTTTTCCAGCCGTACCTGTTTTACCTCTTCTGGCACAGCATCTTCAGAGCCAGCCGCTGGCGTGCCCGGGCGCGGTGAATATTTAAACGAATAGGCTTGCGCATAACGCACGCGCTCTACCAGGCGCATCGTATCTTCAAAATCCTCCTCTGTTTCACCTGGAAAGCCCACAATAAAATCAGAGGATAACTCCAAATCTGGCCGTGCAGCACGCAAAGCATCTATCACCTTAACGTAATCTTCCGCCGTATGCTTGCGGTTCATGGCTTTCAGCACACGATCACTGCCCGATTGCACCGGCAAATGCAAATGTGGCATCAAGGCTGGAATAGTGCCATGCGCATGAATCAATGCCTCATCCATATCACGCGGATGAGAGGTGCTGTAACGAATGCGCTCCAACCCGCTGATGGTGGCCACATGGGCAATCAGCTCTGCCAAATTCCAGGTGTTGCCGTCTGCCTCACCGTGATACGCATTTACATTTTGGCCCAGCAACACAATTTCTTTAGCACCATGCGCCACTTTTTGCATCGCCTCACGGTAAATGGCCGAAACTGGCCGTGAATATTCCGCACCGCGCGTATAGGGCACCACACAGAAGGTGCAAAATTTATCACAGCCTTCTTGAATGGTTACAAAAGCACTGGCGGCAGAGGCTTCTGTTTGCTCCTCATGCAGCTGATCAAACTTGTCTTCTGCATCAAATTCCAGCGCTACATTATCTTGCCCCAAATTATTCACCAATTTGGGTAACCGTTGGTAGCTCTGCGGCCCCACCACAATATCCACGAATGGTGCACGCTTTTTCATCTCTGCACCTTCGGCTTGCGCCACGCAACCGGCCACGGCAATGGTCATGCGCTTGCCGGCATCTTTCATGCGTTCTTTTTCTGCACGAATACGGCCCAATTCCGAATAGACTTTCTCGGCCGCTTTCTCACGAATATGACAGGTATTTAGCACCACCAAATCAGCATCTTCATACGAATCAGATAGCGCAAAACCGTCTTTACGCATCAAGCCTTCCATCTGCTCAGAATCATAGACATTCATCTGACAGCCATAGGTCTTTATGTACATTTTCTTGGACATAGTATGCTACTAAAACCTTACTATAAACTCGTCATTCCACGGCATGTCCGTGGAATCTTCTAATAAGGGCACAGCGTGCAGAAAAGAGATCCCATGGATAAACCATGGGATGACGTATTACATTAAGAGAATATAAATGCAACAGCACCTATTCCTTAGGCACCACATAAAGCTCAAGGCGGTGATCTACCAAATCATAGCCGTATGATTCAGCAATTTCTTTTTGCAAACGCTCAATATCCGGGTGCACAAACTCAATCACCTTACCAGATTTAATATCAATCAAATGGTCGTGATGCTCATCGGTCGCTTCTTCATAGCGTGCACGGCCATCACCAAAATCATGCTTCTCGATAATATCATTTTCTTCAAATAGCTTCACCGTGCGATACACAGTAGCAATAGAAATACGCGGATCACGCGCTACAGAGCGGTTATATACTTCTTCCACATCCGGATGATCTGCCGCTTCCGCCAGCACACGCGCAATCACACGACGCTGATCAGTCATTTTCAGCTTTTTATCAATACAACGTTGTTCAATGGAAGAAATAGCCATGGGGCGTGCCTTAGCAAAAAAATTGCAGTAAAGTCAAGAAAAGACAGACGCGCGCGAAATACTATTAATTAATCGTCAGCGCGGCGGGTTTTGCGGTAACGACGCTCTTGCTCTTGGTTTTTACGCTTACGCTTCTCACAAGGCTTTTCAAACTCCTTGCGTTGGCGCATCTCACGGAAAATACCTTCACGCTGCATCACTTTTTTCAGCTTGCGAAGCGCTTGATCTACATCGTTATTACGTACACTTACATATACCAAAACAATTACCTTCTTTTCTTAAGTTTTCAATAAGAACGGCGTTAATAGCGATTTGGCTAGCAGATGCAAGTGTTAATTCAATCTTCTCAACCATAGTGAATTGCATAATTAACGATACAGCGTCATCCCGTGGTTTATCCACGGGATCCAGGGGCGATAGGGCATGATCTTTCTTGTGGCTCTGGATACCGCGGTCAAGCCGCGGTATGACGCGAAATTTGTATTATTAATGTTCAATTCATCATATAATCAACTTTTATGCCCTTCCAGTGATGCAATAAAAATTAAGCCCTAAACCTCAGCAGTTTATCAAAAACTTTTGGCCCTATGAGAACACTTATCAAAAAAAAGTATAGTATAATAGCTATATCAATGGCTGCTATTGTATCCCAGATTCCACCACCATATGACAGCATCTGATCAACGTCAGAAGAAAGCCAACTCATGCACCACCACGCAGCTACTCCCATTATACTCGCAGCAAGCAACATACGCACGCAGAGTGATACGTCCAGCTGCAAGCGCAGCGGGCTAAAGCGCAGAAGAAGCACCAGATTCACCATTGCAGCCACAGCCGTGCCTAGCGCCAAGCCCACATGCGCCATATAGCCATTTTTATGCAGCAGCCAGCTGAACAGAATGTTGCAGACCACATTCACCAACATGGCGATAAACGCAATTTTTACCGGTGTTTTTGTATCACCCGCCGCATAATAGCCGCTTACCATAATTTTAATCATGCCATAGGCCGGCAGCCCAATTGCATATGCTATTAAGGCAGCGGCCGTATAACGCGTACTTTGGGCATCAAACGCACCACGCTCATAGAGCATTGCAATCATAGGCTCAGCCAATGCTACAATGCCGGCCACCGCCGGAAGCGTGAATAACAGCACCACATGCGCGGCATGGCGCAGCTGCGCTTCCGCCTTATCCTGCGCCTTATTTTGCCAGAATTTAGACAGAGTGGGCAGCAGGCTGGTGCCCATGGCCGTGCCGATTAAGGCCAGTGGCAGCTGATTAATCCGATCTGCATAATATAAAAACGCCACTGCGGCAGGAATGAAGGTGGCAATCATCATATCCACCCACAGATTAATTTGCGTGACGCCCGCACCAATAATGCCAGGCACCAGGCGCTTGAAAAACACACGCAGCTTCTGCTGCGATGCACGCCACTTAAACCGTGGCAGCAAATCAAAACGCAGCATTTGGCTTAACAGCCATAACAACTGCAACACACCGCCAATAATGACTGCCCAGCTGAGCGCATGACCATGGCTGGGGAAATTCCCCAACGCAAACAGCATCACGCCAACAAAACTCAGATTCAGCAAAATGGGCGCTGCTGCCACCGCCGCAAAACGGTGATGCGCGTTAAGAATACCGCTATAAAGCGAGACAATAGAAATCAGCAGCAAATAGCCAAAACTAATACGGCTGAGCGTGACCGCCAGCGAAAATTGCGCGGCATCACCCACAAAACCAGGCGCAATCACGCGCAGCACATAAGGCATGGCAATAATCACCATTATGGAGAAAAGCAGCAATACTAATAACAATCGCGTGAAGATAACATCTGCAAAATCACGCGCGGCCTGCTTGCCTTCTTCTTCCAGCGTGCCGCTATAGAGCGGGACAAAGGCGGCATTAAACGCCCCTTCCGCAAAGAGTTTGCGGAAAAAATTAGGCAGTTTGAACGCAACCAAAAAAGCAGAGGCCACCGGCCCAGTACCAACAATAGACGCCATCAGCACATCACGCACAAACCCCGCTATGCGTGATAGCAGAGTAAAAAAGCTCACAGTAAAAAATGCCTTGAGGGTTTTCATTGTGCTTTTGCTTAAACGGAATATAAAGTGATGGCAACAGGAGGAATCTGCATATGTTTGCTGTAATTGCGATTATTATTGGATTATTATTGCTCTTTGTGGGCGGTGAAGGCTTGGTGAAAGGTGCGGTGGAAATTGCCCGTCGCTTGGGCATTTCACCCATTGTGGTGGGCCTTACCATTGTGGCCTTGGGCACCAGCGCACCGGAAATTATTATCAGCATCATTGCGCAGCTAGAGGGCCATGCAGAGGTGGCCGTCGGCAACATTATCGGCTCTAATATTGCTAATATTTTCCTGGTACTTGCCTTATCTGCCATCATTAAGCCAGTGAAGGTAGAAGGCACCACGCTGAAATACGACATCCCTGCCCTGCTCTTAATCACAGGCCTGTTTATGGTATTTGCCTTCCAAGGCGTGTTGAAGTGGTATGAGGGTGCAGCCTTATTAGCCATTTTGGTGTTTTATGTTGGCACCACCATTCGTAGCGCCAAGAAAAACAAGGTGGAATATGCGTTAGAAGACGATTCCTGGGATCTATGGAAGGCTGGCACCGTTGCTGCTGTGGGCTGTATTTTGCTGGCCTTTGGCGGGCGTTTGCTGCTGGATGGCTCTGTGCAAGTGGCCTCCATGCTGGGTCTTTCTGAAGCCTTTATTGGCTCCACCATCGTGGCCATAGGTTCTTGTGCGCCAGAGATTGT
Source organism: Rickettsiales bacterium (assembly GCA_020631295.1). Classification (GTDB taxonomy): domain Bacteria; phylum Pseudomonadota; class Alphaproteobacteria; order Rickettsiales; family UBA8987; genus JAHDHN01. The sequence goes on along the minus strand of JAHDHN010000003.1, from coordinate 24,797 downwards.
AACCTGCGTGATTGCCTCTTTACGCGGCCATAATGATATTGTGATCGGTAATGTGGTGGGCAGTAATATCCTCAATATTCTGCTGGGTGTTACCGCTGCAACCTTTGTAGCGCCACTGCCTATTGCAACAGAATTCCTGCGTTTTGATATTTGGATGCTGGGCTTTGCCACGCTCATCTTCTTTACCTATGCCATTGGCACGCGCCAGTTTGGCCGCCTGATTGGCGTGGTATTCCTGCTGGGTTATGTTGGCTATATTTTGGGGATGCTCTAGGCATGTCGTTCAATAGTTTTGGCCACGCATTTCGAGTTACCACCTGGGGTGAAAGCCATGGCCCAGCCATTGGTTGTGTGATTGACGGCTGCCCACCAGGATTAGAGCTGGATGAAGCCTTCATCCAACAGTTCCTAGATCAACGCAAACCCGGCCAAAACCGCTTTACCACCCAGCGCAAAGAGCCTGATGAGGTGCGTATTTATTCCGGCGTGTTTGAAGGCAAAACCACCGGCACGCCTATTAGTTTGGTAATTTACAATCAAGACCAGCGCAGCAAAGATTACGGCGAAATTAAAGACACATTCCGCCCTGGTCATGCGGATTATACCTATTTTAAGAAATACGGCATTCGTGATTATCGTGGCGGTGGGCGCTCTTCTGCACGGGAGACGGCCATGCGCGTGGCGGCCGGTGCCGTGGCACGCAAAATTATTGCAGCCAAGCACCCAGAACTCACCATTCAAGCCGCCTTAGTGGAAATGGGCACGGAAAAAATCGATTATAATAATTGGGACTGGAATGAGATACGCAACAACCCATTCTTTTCACCCGACAGTGATTCTGTGGAGCGTTTTTCAGACTATTTAGACGGCATCCGCAAAGAAGGCTCCAGCGTGGGCGCTATTTTAGAAGTGGTGGCACAACATATGCCCGTAGGCCTTGGCGCACCCGTTTATGCCAAGTTAGATACAGAGCTTGCCGCCGCACTTATGAGCATTAATGCGGTAAAAGCTGTAGAAATTGGCAATGGTTTTGAAGCAGCGCGCATTCGTGGCGAAGAAAATGCAGACCGGATACGTATTGATGAAGCAACGGGCGAACCAATTTTCCTCAGCAATAATGCCGGCGGTATTTTGGGTGGCATTAGCTCCGGGCAAGATTTGGTCGCACGCTTTGCCGTAAAACCCACCAGCTCCATCCTCACCGAAGTAGAAAGTATCAATACCAAAGGTGAGGAAATTAATGTGCGCACCAAGGGCCGGCATGACCCATGCGTGGGCATCCGCGCAGTGCCCGTGGCCGAAGCTATGATGGCCTGCGTGCTGGCAGATCATATTCTTCTGCACCAAGGCCAATGCGGTTAGGTTCTGTTGTGGTTTTTCTACACCGCCCCTTTCACCTCTTTTTGGCTTTATTTTTCCTACCCTTTCTTACAATAGCACCACTATTGCTGCAAAAGAGCAGAAAAAATACGCACAAAAGGAGTGCAAAATGGTCGATATAGAAAAATCACAACAGAACCTAATCTGCCTATTTTTTTAGTTATAATATTTTAGCCAGCTAACACTTGAGTTCTCTATTTTTATCCAATATGGTTAGTTTTGGTACTTCCGTACAAAAACGGCACCAAAGGGAAGAGGAGTGTTTCCGGTGAATGATATGTCTATGGAGAATAATATACGCTGGCTACGCAAGCGGCATAATCTCACATTAAAAACATTGGCTGAGCGCATTGGCTGCTCGCATCAACAAATCAGTAAGCTGGAAAAAGGGGAGCGCGCACTGAGCTATTATTGGATGAAGGAGATCGCTAAGGCATTCTCGCTGGCACCGGAAGATATTATCCGCAGTGATTTGATGTATGATCTGACCATCGCCGCAGATGCCAATAATTCACATAGAGCAATTGGCGGATTGGCAGATAGCTCCCGGCGTGTGTTTGCAGCGCCTAGCAGCACGGCCTATGTGAGCCTACCGCTCATGCGGGTGCAACAGGGTGCTGAGGGTTATGGCTTGGAGAAAGATACGCTGCTGCATATTCCCGTGCCAAAGCTGGCTTTACAACAGCATGATATTAATCACTGCATGGCGCTGTGCTGCGAGGGCATTTCCCTGCCCGATGCACGGCTGCACACGCAAGACACGGTGGTGATCACTACCAATTATGATGCAACACGTAACTATACATATTACCTGGAACTCACCGCAAACAGTGCACGGATTTTAACAGAGCCAGCATTGCGTGCAGAAGGTATAACGCCTTACGCTGCACTCATCTGGCAGTGCGAAGGCCCACTTTAGGGTTACAAAATGATTGCAAATTTGATTACTACTACAACTTCCCATATCGCCGGTGGCGGGCGTCGAAATCAGCAAGTGCATCTTCTACATCTTCACCAGTGAAATCGGGCCATAATATATCGGTAAAATAAAGCTCTGTATAAGCACATTGCCACAGCAAGAAATTGCTGAGCCGTTTTTCTCCACCGGTGCGAATCAGCAAATCCGGATCTGGCACATTGTTGGTATATAAAAAGGGTGCAAGTTCTTCTGCGCCTGCAGCTGCCATGTTTTTTGCAGCCTGGGTGAGCTCCTGCCGCGCGCCATAGCTAAGCGCAATATGCACCTGCAATGCCGTGCTCTCCGATGTTTCCTTGCTGGCTGCCGCAATTTTATTGCGCATATCGCTGCTTAATTTGCTTACATCACCAATCACATCCACCGCCACGCCATGCTTGTGCAATGCCTTGATTTCCTGCCCTAAATAAAAGCGCATCAGACCCATCAGGTCCTTGACCTCATCCTCTGGGCGTTGCCAATTTTCTTCTGAGAATGCATAAAGCGTTACATGTGCAATGCGTGGATGTTTGGCAGCAGCCAGCACAATCTGCTTAGCGGTTTCTGCCCCTTGCTTATGGCCTGCGCTGCGTTTTTTACCGCGCGCTTCAGCCCAGCGGCCGTTGCCGTCCATAATAATGGCAATATGGAGTCCATCTGACACTCCTTTATACCGTCATGATGTCTTTCTCTTTAGCAGCCAACATCTCGTCAATCTGCTTGATAAAACGGTCTGTAAGTTGCTGCACCTCATCACTCTTGCCATGCATTTCATCCTGTGAAATTTCGCCGTCTTTTTCCTGCTTTTTCACCGCCTCCATGCCATCACGACGCACATTGCGCACCGATACACGCGCTTGCTCCGCGTATTTTCCGGCAATCTTGGTCATTTCTGTGCGGCGCTCTTCCGTTAAATCTGGAATAGGCAAACGCACAATCTGCCCGTCAGAAGACGGGTTCAGGCCCAAATCTGCATTTAAAATGGCTTTTTCCACGAATGGCACATTGCCCTTGTCCCACACTTGCAGAGAGATCATACGCGGCTCAGGAATATTGATGGTAGCCACTTGGTTTAGCGGCATAAGGCTACCGTAAACTTCCACCTGCACATTTTCTACCAAGCTGGCACTAGCGCGGCCAGTACGCAACCCACCCAAATCATTTGAAAATGCATTTACTGCACCTTCCATACGACGCTCTAAATCTTGCATATCTGCCATAGTCTTCTTCCTTATTATAATATCTTTTAACTTTATTGATTTTCATCAATAAAGTTATCCGCTTGCTGTCGCAGCAAAAAATCAAGACGTTCGCTCGTTACACTCGCTGCTTGATTTTCATAATATTCCCTAAATTTATTTAGGGAATATTATTCTACAATGGTAGCTTTACCATTATTGCTGATTACTTCTTTAAAATGCCCATGATGATGCATGTTAAACACCACAATTGGCAATTTATTTTCGCGCGCCAAGGCAATGGCGGCACCGTCCATCACACGCAGATCTTCTTCCAACACTTTTTTATAGGATAATGTTGGATAGAATGTTGCATCTGGGTTCTTTTTAGGGTCTTCATTGTAAATACCGTCCACCTGCGTGCCTTTAAACAACGCATCACAATTCAGCTCCACTGCGCGCAAAGCAGCGCAAGTATCCGTCGTGAAGAATGGGTTGCCCGTGCCCGCAGCGCAAATCACCACGCGGCCTTTTTGCATATGGCGCAGGGCACGGCGGCGAATATAAGGTTCACAGACAGAGTCCATAGGAATGGCGCTCATCACGCGTGTATCCACATCAATTTGCTCTAAGGCTGCTTGCAAGGCCAACGCGTTCATCACCGTGGCAAGCATGCCCATATAATCACCCGTGGCACGCTCCATGCCCGCTTCTGCTGCCGCCATGCCGCGGAAAATATTGCCACCACCAACCACCAAGCACAGCTCTACACCCAGCGCCTGCACAGAAGCAATTTCACGGCAAATACGTTGAATGGTTTCCAAGTCATGGCCGTAAGCACCATCGCCCATCAAGGCCTCACCCGAGACCTTCAGCAAAATACGTTTATATGGAAGTTGTGTGCCCATCTTGAGCATAAGGATATGCTGCATTCAAACAATTGGTGCAAGTGGAATGCGCAGCACAACATAAAAAAGGGCCGCTAAAGCGACCCTTTTCATTATTCAGCATGTAATAGCTACTTAGGCAGCGTTTACTGTTTGTGCCACTTCTGCAGCAAAATCAGTTTCTTCTTTTTCAATGCCCTCACCTACTACCAAAATCGCGTAGTCTGAAATAGATACAGGCGCGCCTGCTTCTTTTTCCGCTTCTTTCAGCACGTCTTTTACAGCCGTTTTGCCATCAATCACAAAAGGCTGCTCTAGGAATACTACTTGCTCGTAATATTTGCGAATGCGGCCTTCCACCATTTTCTCAATGATGTTCTCTGGCTTACCAGACGCACGTGCCTGCTCTGCATAAATTTTGCGCTCACGCTCAAGATTTTCTGCATTCACACCGTCTACATTCAAAGACTCAGGCTTCATTGCAGCAATATGCATGGCCAGCTGCTTGCCCAACTGCTCAAGCGCTGCTTTATCACCCGCAGATTCCAGTGCCACAAGCACCGCAATACGGCCGATATTATCCGCATAAGCATTGTGGATATAGCTTACTACGGCACCTTCATTCACAGACACATTTGCCACACGACGCAAATTCAGATTTTCACCAATAGTAGCGATATTATCCGTAATTACTTCAGATACTGGCTTGCCCGTAGATGCCTCTGTAGCATTGTTCAGCGCATCAAGATCACCCTGTGTTGCCAGTGCAGTGGCAGCAATATTTCTAGCCACCGCTTGGAAATCTTCATTTTTCGCCACGAAGTCTGTTTCAGAGTTCAACTCAATTACAGATGCGTTATTGCCTTCAGCAGCAACTACCACCACACCTTCAGCTGCCACGCGAGACGCTTTCTTCGCCGCCTTGGCAAGACCCTTCTCACGCAACCAGTCTTTGGCTGCTTCAAAATCACCGCCCGCTTCGTTCAGTGCTTTTTTACAATCCATCATGCCTGCGCCACTAATTTCGCGCAGTTCTTTAATTTTTGCTGCAGTTATCTCTGCCATGATTCTTTCTCCTTATTCGTATTCTTATGTTAGATGAGGTTATGCAGACGCTTCTTTTGGTGCGTCTTCAACACCCTCAGCAGCGGCTTCCTCTTCTTTTTTATCAAGCTTCTTGGCTTCTTTTTTCACCACTTTAAGCTCTTTTTCTTCCTTCTCTGCAGCTGGCTTTGCATTATCTTGCTTACCACCCAGCGCACTGCCCAAACCAGCAAGTGCTGCATCGGCAATCAACTTCGCATAAAGCTCAATAGAGCGCACAGAATCATCATTACCAGGGATGATATGATCAATGCCAGCAGGGTCAGAGTTCGTGTCTGCCACCGCAATCACAGGAATACCAAGCTTGTTGGCCTCTTTAATAGCGATATGCTCCTTGTTCGTATCAATCACAAACACCAAATCCGGCGTGCCGCCCATATCCTTAATACCACCCAAAGAGTTTTCCAACTTCTGCAGCTTGCGCGTTAGCGTCAGACGCTCCTTCTTGGTGATATCAATTTCCTCATCCGCCAATTGCGCTTCAATATCGCGCAATGTGTTGATGGATTGTGATACTGTACCCCAATTGGTTAACATGCCGCCCAACCAGCGGAAATTTACATAATACTGGCCGCAACGCTGTGCTTGCTCGGCCACCACATCAGAACCCTGACGCTTTGTGCTCACAAACAAAATACGACCGTTTTTAGATGCTACATCATAAGCTGCTTTCAACGCACGGTGCAATAAAGGTGCTGTCTGACCAAGGTCAATAATGTGGATATTATTTTTCTCACCGAAAATAAATGGCGCCATTTTTGGGTTCCAGCGCATGGTTTTGTGACCAAAATGCACGCCGGCATCCATAAGATCGCGTATAGTAAACGCAGGTAGTGAAGACATAATAAAGTTCCTTTCTGGTTAAGTCCTCTGAGGCTAATAACAGCGCCACTTTCATGAACACTGCACCGTAGGAGTATGTAGGCCTCATGTGGTGTAGGCGGGTAGATATACAGCACTACTACGCAAATACAAGTGCTTTTTCTACTTTCACTCACCACGTCTCGTCATTCCACGGCGTGCCTGCCCGCCGAAGCCTTGGCGAAGGCTGGTCCGTGGAATCTCCAGAATGGGACACAGCTAGTCGCAGGAGATCCCATGGATAAACCATGGGATGACGGGGTGAAAAGTTTTAGTTTTTTCTGCTGGATACCACGCCATAGTCGGTATATGCTGCCCTCGGTATAACAGGGAGCAACAATAATGGGCATGACATTAGTATTAATTGGCATGGCATTTACACTGGGCGTATTGGTCGCCGGTGTGGTGCTTATGGGCAAAGGCGGCAAAGCCAATGAAACTTTCGGCACACGGTTGATGATGTTCCGCGTGTTGTTTCAGGCATTGACGGTCATTGCGTTATTCATCATATTCGTTGTGCTTAAAAAAGGAGGCGCATAGCAGCTCATGAAAATTCTTGTACCCGTAAAACGCGTGATTGATTACAATGTGAAAGTGCGCGTAAAGCCTGATAACTCTGGCGTGGTGACCGACAATGTAAAGATGTCGATGAACCCGTTTGACGAAATTGCCGTGGAAGAAGCTATTCGTCTGAAAGAAGCCGGTAAGGCCACAGAAGTAACCGCGCTTTCCATTGGTGTGAAGAAATGCGAAGATATTCTGCGCCAAGCCTATGCCATGGGCGTGGATAATGCCATTCATATTGAAACGGATGTAGACGTGCAGCCGCTGCAAGTAGCCAAGCTGCTGCAGAAAATCACCCAAGATAATGGCTATGACATGGTGTTATTAGGCAAACAAGCCATTGATGATGACAGCAACCAAACAGGCCAAATGCTGGCAGCTCTGCTTGGTTGGCCACAAGCCACCTTTGCCTCAGAAGTAGTGGCAAAAGACGGTGCTCTGGAAGTAACGCGTGAGGTGGATGGCGGCTTATCTACTGTGGAAGTGCGCTTACCCGCCATTGTTACCACAGATTTGCGCCTGAATGAACCACGCTATGTGAAACTGCCGGATATTATGAAGGCACGCTCAAAACCCATTGATCACCATACGCCAGAGAGCCTGGGCATTGATACTGCACCATCATTGGAAATCGTGAAGGTGGAAGAGCCGCCCAAGCGTCAGGCAGGCATCAAGGTGGGCTCTGTAGATGAGCTGCTGGATAAATTACGCAACGAAGCGAAGGTGATATAAGATGAGCATTTTAGTAATCGCAGAACATAATAATAACGAGCTGGCCAGCGCCACGCTTACCACTGTGCAGGCTGCAAGCCAGATTGGTGGCGATATTGATGTGCTAGTGGCCGGTGAAAATGCCAGTGCTGTGGCAGAAGCTGCAGCAAACATTGCAGGCGTGAACAAGGTGCTGCATGCAGAAAATGCAGGCTACAAGCATGGCTTAGCAGAAAATATTGCACCGCTTATTGTGGCCCAAGCAGGCAATTACAGCCATATTTTGGCACCAAGCACCACCTATGGTAAGAACATTATGCCACGCGTGGCTGCATATTTGGATGTGGCACAGGTGAGTGATATTATTGCAGTGGAAAGTGCAGATACCTTCAAGCGCCCCATCTATGCCGGCAATGCCATTGCAACTGTGACCTCTAACGATGCGGTAAAAATCATCACCGTGCGCGCGGCGGCCTTTGACAAGGCAGCAGCTGAAGGTGGCAGTGCTGCTGTAGAAAGCATTTCTGCTGCTGAGATAAGCGACAAAAGCAGCTTTGTACGCGCCGAGCTGAGTGAGTCTGACCGCCCAGATCTAGGCAATGCCGATATTGTAGTATCCGGCGGACGCGGCGTGGGCAGCAAGGAAGATTTTGCGATTATTGAAGCATTAGCAGATAAATTAGGCGCCGCCGTGGGTGCAAGCCGTGCAGCCGTGGATGCAGGCTATGTACCGAATGATTACCAGGTTGGCCAAACAGGCAAAATCGTTGCGCCAAATCTATATATCGCAGCCGGCATCTCTGGCGCGATTCAGCATTTGGCTGGCATGGGAGACAGCAAGGTGATCGTTGCCATCAATAACGACGAGAATGCACCCATTTTCGACGTGGCAGATTATGGCCTGGTGGCCGATTTGTTCGACGCCGTACCAGAAATGACTAGCAAGCTTTAGATTAACGAACCAACCTGCCTTTAATCAATACATCCACCACTTCTGGATTCAGGAGCGTTTTGGTGTCGCCCAAATTGCCATAGTCATTGCAGGCAATTTTACGCAAGATGCGGCGCATGATTTTGCCTGAGCGCGTTTTGGGCAAGCCCGGTGCAAATTGGATGTAATCCGGCGATGCAATCGGCCCAATTTCCTTGCGCACCAGCTGCACCAGCTCTTTTTGCAGCGCCTCATCTGCCTCAATGCCAGCATTCAACGTTACAAACGCATAAATCGCCTCACCCTTAATATCATGCGGAGAACCCACCACAGCGGCCTCCGCCACCTGCTCGTGCAATACCAAGGCACTCTCCACCTCTGCTGTGCCCAAGCGGTGGCCTGAGATATTTAGCACATCATCTACACGGCCGGTGATCCAATAATAGCCATCTGCATCACGCTTGGCACCGTCGCCAGTGAAATAATAGCCGTCAAACTGGCTGAAATAGGTCTCAATAAAACGTGTATGATCACCACGCACCGTGCGCGCCTGCGCCGGCCAGCTGCCCTTCATGCATAGATTGCCTTCGGCCGCCCCTTCCAGCACGTTGCCGTCATTATCCACAATCACCGGCTCAATGCCCAAAAACGGCATGCTTGCCGCGCCTGGCTTGAGCGTTGTGGCATAAGGCAATGGCGTGATCAAAAAACCACCTGTTTCGGTTTGCCACCATGTGTCCACAATCGGGCAGCGCTTTTGCCCCACCACCTCATGATACCAACGCCAAGCTTCTGGGTTGATTGGCTCACCCACCGTGCCTAAAATACGCAACGAACTGCGGTCATTCGTTACCATCTCATCACCCAGTGCCATCAGCGCACGGATGGCCGTAGGCGCGGTATAAAACATATTTACCTTATGCTTTTCTACCACTTCCCAGCAGCGGCTGGCACTTGGGTAGGTGGGAACACCCTCAAACATCACAGTGGTGGCACCATTGGCCAGCGGGCCGTATAAAATATAGCTATGGCCAGTGATCCAGCCCACATCGGCCGTGCACCAGTAAATGTCACCTGGACGATAATCAAAGGTAAGCTCGTGCGTCAGGCTGGTATAGACCATGTACCCACCCGTGCTATGCTGCACACCTTTTGGTTTGCCCGTGGAGCCAGAAGTATACAGCACAAAAAGCGGTGCTTCTGCTTCCATTTCGGCAGGGCTGTGCGTCTCTGGCTGAGTATCCACCAATTCATGATACCAATTATCATGCGCGTGCCAGGCCACATCAGCGCCAGTGCGTTTTACCACCAGACTGGTCACATCTGCAAGCGCAGTCACCGCAGCATCCACATTAGCTTTCAGCGGCACGGTTTTACCGCCACGCACGCCTTCATCTGCGGTGATGATAAAGCGGCTCTCGCAATCTTCCATGCGGCCACGCAGTGCCTCTGGTGAAAAGCCACCAAACACCACGCTATGCACCGCACCAATGCGCGCGCAGGCCAGCATGGCATAGGCCGCTTCAGGAATCATCGGCATATAGATGGTAACCACATCCCCTTTTTGCACGCCCAGCGCTTCTAAGCCGTTCGCCAATTTACACACCTGCTGGTGCAATTCTGCATAGGTAATATGCTTAGAATCATTCGGGTCATCGCCCTCCCAAATAATAGCTGTGTCATTCGCGCGCGCCGGCAAATGGCGGTCTACACAATTATAACATGCATTTAAGGTGCCATCCTCATACCAAGCAATCGATACATCCTCTTTGCTAAATGCATAGTCACCTGCCTTGCTGGGTGCATTGAACCAGTCAATACGCTCTGCTTGCTTTAACCAAAATGCATCCGGATGTTGAATGGAATCTGCGTAAGCTGCCTTATAGCCCGCTGCGTCCATTAAGGGGGTGTGGTTATTGTGTTTCTGCATTGTGGAATATGTCATAGCTAGCCTCTTGTAATATTATAGAAACCTCTGCACAAGATATAATGGTTTTGTTATTTCACCGCATAGCTGGTTTGTACATAATCCTGTACCATATGTTGGAATTCTTCGGCGATGCCATCACCGCGCAGGGTTTTGACCTTTTTGCCGTCAATAAATACCGGTGCGGCAGGGCTTTCACCCGTGCCAGGCAGGCTGATGCCAATATTGGCATGCTTGCTCTCACCCGGGCCATTTACAATACAGCCCATCACCGCCACATTCATCTCTTCCACGCCTGTATATTGCTCTCGCCATACCGGCATTTGTGCCTGCAGATAATCCTGAATTTTTTCGGCCAACGTTTGGAAGAATGTGCTGGTGGTACGGCCACAGCCTGGGCAAGCCGTTACTAGCGGCATGAAAGAACGCACACCCAACACTTGCAAAATTTGCTGGCATACAATCACTTCCTGCTCACGCGGCTCACCCGGCTTGGGCGTTAGGCTCGCACGAATAGTATCACCAATGCCTTGCTGCAGCAAAATGCCTAACCCCGCTGTGGTGGCCACAATGCCTTTGCTGCCCATGCCGGCTTCCGTTAGCCCCACATGCAGCGCATAATTGCTGCGTTTGGCCAGTTCCGTATAGACATGCACCAGCTCTTGCACTCGGCTGACCTTGCAGGAAATAATAATTTTATCCGAGCTCAACCCCACCTGCTCTGCCTTCTCTGCACTGGTCAAGGAAGAAAGAATCAACGCTTCCTGCAAAATCTCTTCTGCTGCTTTGGGATCCACACTCTTGGCATTATCATCCATTAATTTAGTGGCCAAATCTTGGTCTAAACTGCCCCAATTCACACCAATGCGCACGGGCTTATCATGCTTTAGCGCCACCTCAATCATCTCTTCAAATTGGCGATCACGCTTTTCGCCAAACCCTACATTACCAGGATTGATGCGGTATTTTTCCAACGCCTCTGCGCAAGCCGGCACATCTTGCAACAAGCGATGACCGTTATAGTGAAAGCACCCTGCCAGAGGCACATCACAACCCAGCTCCAACAGCCCGTCACGAATATACGGCACCGCCTTGGCAGCGGCCTCTGTATTCACCGTGATACGCACAATCTCAGAGCCTGCATCCGCCAGTGTTTTTACCTGGGCAATGGTGGACTCTACATCTTCCGTGTCAGTGTTGGTCATGGATTGCACCACCACTGGCGCACCGCCACCCACAGCCACCTTTCCTACCATCACCTGATGCGTATGATGACGTGTCATTGTCATTTATTGTGTTCCTATTTCGGTACGGCCAATTAAATCATAGGCAGAAAAAAATATGCCTTGCTCTCCATGCTCCAGCCCGCGTAGATCCTGCACCTTATACCCGCTTACAGAAAGCTGCATATGCGCTTTTTCACTGGGATATAGCAGATAATGCTCCTGTACTGGCAGCTCAATATGCGTACCCGCATCCAAATTATATTCCTGCTGCAGGCCAGATGTATTTTCTACAATCACATCGAGTGGCTCTAGGGCTGTTAAGGTAACACGATGCTCTGGCTCACGCAGCATCTCTGCATAAGCCTCTGTGGCAGAAGGAGACTGTGCCTGCACAAAATCAGGGCGCAACACCAGCTGCTTCATGGCAATGAAGGCCGCAAATAACAACATAACTGCCAGCAGCAATACCCAAGCAGGCGGGCTATAAGGCTCTTGCTTAATATCTGGCAAAGTGTGGCGCACTTTATCACGAAAGCGTGTTTTCTTCTTATGCAGCTGTTCCACCAATTTTTCCGCATCTAATCCCAAAAGCTCTGCATAGGTACGAATATAGGCATCAATATAAATATCACCGGGCAAATCTTCTATGAGGCCCTTCTCTATCGCCTCAATATATACAGTACGAATATTGGTTTTTTCTGAGACATCTGCCACAGAAAGCCCCATATGCTCCCGCGTTTCACGCAGCGCATCACTCACCATATGTATATTATGTTCGTTATTCTCCATATCGACGAATATGCCAGCATCCATGCATTTGAACAAGCAGGAAAAAAGACACTATCTACCCAAGCGGCATAAAGGCGGGCAATTTGGCCGCCGCGGCCGCAAATCCGCCGGCTTCATGGGCTGGCTGAAAGAAAATTTCTAGCCTTGCATCTTCGGTGAGAGGGGAGTAATGGCACAAATCCTTATCAAATAGAGCCTGGAGATAGCATGAATAACAACGCTGAAGCAGTGAATGAGAGTTTAGTAGAGTTTCGCACAGAGTCCGATTCTTTTGGTCCGCTGGATGTGCCTTCTGATAAATATTGGGGTGCGCAAACCGCCCGTTCTTTGATTAATTTCCCCATTGGCGAAGAAACCATGCCGGCACCCTTGGTGCGCGCTTTGGGCATTATCAAGCAAGCCGCAGCAGCCGTGAATGTGGAGCTGGGCGTGATGCCGGAAGATATTGGCGAAGCCATTGTGCAGGCGGCAAGCGAAGTGGCTGATCTGCAATATCTGGATAATTTTCCGCTTTCTGTGTGGCAAACAGGCTCTGGCACGCAAAGCAATATGAACAGCAATGAGGTGATTGCTAACCGCGCCATTGAAATTCTGGGCGGTGAGCTGGGCAGCAAAGACCCCGTGCACCCAAATGACCATGTGAATATGGGCCAATCTTCTAACGATACCTTCCCTACCGCCATGCATATTTCTGCAGTGGAGCAAGTGCATCATGTACTGCTGCCAGCCTTGCAGCATTTGAAAGAAGCGCTTGAGCAGAAATGCAAGGCCTTTGCGGATATCGTAAAAATCGGCCGTACGCATTTGCAAGATGCCACACCGCTCACGCTTGGGCAGGAATTTTCCGGCTATGTGAAGCAGATGGAAAATGGCATTAAGCGCGTGGAAGATGCATTGCCGCGCATGTATCAGCTGGCGCAAGGCGGCACGGCTGTGGGCACCGGCATTAACTCCAAAAAAGGCTTTGCCGAAGCCTTTGCAACAGAAGTAGCCAAAATTACCAACTTGCCCTTTGTGACGGCAGAAAATAAATTTGAGGCACTGGCGGCGCATGATGCGCTGGTGGAGCTGAGCGGCGCGCTAAACACAGTGGCAGTGAGCATTATGAAGATTGCCAATGATATTCGTATGCTGGGCTCTGGCCCGCGCTGCGGCATTGGCGAAATTCGCCTGCCGGAAAATGAGCCTGGCTCCTCTATTATGCCAGGTAAGGTAAACCCAACCCAGTGCGAAGCGCTCACCATGGTGGCCGCGCAGGTGATGGGCAATAACACTACCGTGAGCATTGCTGGCTCCAACGGTCATTTTGAGCTGAATGTATTTAAGCCTGTGATGATTTATAACGTGTTGCAATCCATCCGCTTGCTGGCAGATGGCTGTAACAGCTTCACCGATAAATGCGTGGTGGGCATTGAGGCGAATAAGCGCCGCATTGCTGCCTTGCGTGATGAATCTTTGATGCTAGTGACCGCACTGAACCCGCATATTGGCTATGATAATGCCGCTAAGATTGCGAAAAAAGCACATCAGGATGGCACAACACTGAAAAAAGCTGCATTAGAGCTGGAACTACTCAGCGAAGACCAGTTCAATGAGTGGGTGGTGCCAGAGGACATGATCGGCCCACGTGATTAATAATAATTTCCCATTTTGAAGCCCTTGCGAAAGCGAGGGCCCAGGGCGAAACGATAGACAGTGCTTGTTAACCCTGGATCCCCGATCTGCGCTGCGCTTGTCAGGGATTGCAGTGGAATATTGTTAAGCAAGCTTAGAACAAGCATCCAGCTGAAAAAACGCCTTAATCTGTGGCAGGAGTGGTATGTTTCCTGGCAGCAGGTCATATGTATCTAATGCTTCTAGAGGCACCCAATGAAGCGGCTGATCTTCTTTGCTTTCTGGCTCACCTTGCCAGGTAGCACAGCCATAGATAAATACCAAAATATGATACGGGTTTGCATGTTTTGCATCGGCTGGGCGTGATTCTGAGATAAAGGTAATGGGTACAAATACTGCTTCAGAGACCTCAATACCCAGCTCTTCTTTTAGCTCACGCTGAAGCGCAGCCTCCGGAGACTCGCCCTGCTCTATTTTTCCACCGGGAAACTCCCAATAATGCGGATAGTTCGTATCCGAAGATCGTTGTGCTAGCAGCACTTCCTTATTTGCACCACGCTCGCGATATAGCACACAGGCTGCTGCCCTCACCTCATGCATAATTATGCATCATAGGTGAACATTACCTCACTACCATTGCCTGTATAGTGAATAGCGCCAGGGCTGGTAATATTAGCCATGGCAATACCGCGGCCATTAGGGTCGGTAATACGAGACGGATCAAAATCCATATATTCTTGCCAATTAAAGCCCTGCCCTTGATCCTTAATCCGCACCTCAAGCTTATGATTAGGCAGACGGTTGAAATACACTTCTACATATTTATGCATATTTTCTGGCTCGGCCAGCGCCTCTTCCAATGCAGCTTCAAACTCACCATTAGCAGCAAGTTCATGTTTCTGAGAATAGCCAAACCCTAAATTTCCATGCTCAATTGCATTGCTCAATAACGCGCTAAGCGCTACCAGAGCGCGTGATGGGTTTTTGCCCAATTTAGCTAAATAAGCCGCAATTTGGCTGGCCTCTTTAGGTGATTGAATTTGAAATTCTGCACTGCGCAAGGAAGATAGAGTAATATCCAAACTCTCCATACGGTTTAACATTTTGCGCTGATGCTTACGCTCTGTAAGAGCAGCATTTACAATAGAGATCACCATGCTGGCAGTATATGGCTTGGTTACATAATAATAGGCACCGGCCATAATACCATCCGTAGCATCTTCCGCTGCTACTTTTGCCGTTTGCATAATCACCGGAATATGCTTCAGATGCTCCACCTCTTTCATCTTTTTCAGCAAGGTAAGGCCGTCCATGCCCGGCATCATACGGTCCAGCAACACCACATCAATCGCATCGCGCTCTTTATCCAGAATGCTCCATGCCTCCTCTGCATTCATGGCCAATACCGGGTCTAGGCCAGCATCTTTAATATGCTTCTCTAAGATCTCTAAATTAAACTCTTCGTCATCCACACATAAAATACGTGGGATATTTTGCATCAGCTTTGAATCACGCGCTGCGGCTTTGATTGTTGCATTTCTCATATTTACGATCTCCCCCATCTTCTAATTATTCCTATCACTTAGTGGTAACACAAATGTGAATGTTGCACCAGCCTCATCGTTATTTTCACACCAAATATGCCCATGATGCGCCGCAACCATCTCCTGCGAGATTGCTAGTCCAAGCCCTGTACCGCCCGCACCACTGGTGGTATGGCTGCTTTGGATGAACTTATCAAATACATTTGACAACTCATCTTCTGGAATACCCACCCCTTCATCAATCACCTGCACCGCCATGCCACGCTCAAACTCTACATTGGATGGCTTTTCTATATCCCGCATATCTTTTACATTAATATGCACCGTTGATTTATCCGGAGAGAATTTAATCGCATTCGCCACCAAATTTTGCACCACCTGGAAGATTTTATCTTTATCCATGGCAATAGAGGTGTTGGAAAGAGAGGAGTGCACATTTACCGTGATCTGCTTTTTCGTTGCTAAAATATTAATTTCACGCACCACATTCTCAATCACACGCATCATATCCGCCTGGCGCATGGTGAAATCCATCTTGCCTGCTTCTAGCTTGGATAAATCAAGCAGGTTATTCAGCAATTTAAGCAAGCGATCTCCGGCTGTTTTAATGCGTGTAAAAAAGCGATGTTCTTCGCTGTCCGGATCTTTCTTACTTTCTTCCAAACCAAAATCTGCAAAGCTTAGAATCGCATGCATTGGCGTACGTAATTCATGAGACATATTGGCCAAGAACTCACTTTTCGACTGGTTAGCGTTCTCCGCCTCTTCCTTTGCGGTTGCCAAAGCTTTGGTACGCTCTACTACGCGTTTTTCTAATAAATTATAGGAATCTACAATCGCACGGTCTCGGTTTTCAATCTCACCTAACATCTCATTGAAGCTTACTACCAGCTGCCCCAATTCATCATTGGTCATTTTGCGCGCCCGTGTGGTATAATTATGATCACGCGTAACGCGTGTGGCCGTATGCACCAAATTATCAATTGGGCGCGTGATAAAGCGTAGCATATAAAGCGAAATCAAATAAGCCAGTGCCACACCCAATATCAAGAAGATCAGCACAAATATACCAAGCTGCCTAAAATCCTCGGTAATTTGGCGCAGATCTGAACGGATATAAATAGAGCCTAAATACTCTCCCTTAAAGTTGATATAGGAATGTGTTTCCAGGCCATACTCGGTAAAATAGCCTCCCAATGGCGGTGAATTAGGGCAATTTACATATTCCTCATTACGGTGATAGGAGGAGAACTCTTTCATGGCCGTGTCATACAGACACGCAATAATTACCGATTCCTTTTCTCGCAGCGCCTCCAAATTCTCCTTACCCACATCATAATCAAAGAAGGTAAGTGCTGCGATAGATTGCTTTCCAAGCACATCCCTAAGCACGGCAATATCATTGCGCAGAATCTCACGTTGTTTATAAGAATTATAAAGCATGAAGGCAACAAAGGCGAAGATCAGCGCCAATGTCGCTGTGGTAACGGTGATCACAATGATCTTCCGTCGCATCGGCATGTTGCCAATGGTGCGCTGAAAAAGCATCTTATTCCGCTACCGCCTCCTCTTACCTTTTTAACCAATATGGAGAGTAATTATTCCCCAGTTTGGCTAGTTTTTTCTTTTCACCATAATGGTGAGTTTTGGTAACAGCCCTATTACCATTAATTGCAGCTATGTCTCAAGTTGTGCGTTTACACAATGAATATTATTGTCTAAACAATAACCGTTAATTTTTCGTTAATCTGTGCAAGGTTAAATGCAAACTGCCCAGAATAACAGGCTAGGTAACTGATTTTTATGAATTTTACAACAGCTCGCCCTTCCTTTCTCTCCGAAGATTCGTTGCATGACTTCAGCAAATTTGATGCTGCCTATGAAAAATATGTACAACCTTTGCTAGATAAAGGTTTTACCTTCGAATGGACGCGCGAGCCTAAAAAAATCTGGGCTTATAAGCAGCTTTGTAACCGCATTTTCTCCGAAATGGTGGGTGAAGAAAATTTCCCCACAAAGCTTGAGCCTTACGAAGTAAATGGCGATATGTTAGTTGTATCCTATGAAGGTGAAGTGGTAGGTGGCTTTAAAATGAACAAAACAAGCCAGCTTTATCCAAAGCTTTCCTTTGAGCATGATAATTTTTCACTCGATTCACATCTAAGGGAAATAAGTGCCGATCGTTTTGACTGTGTAGAGTGCTCCAGATTGGTCATTGCTGAATCTCTTAGAGGCACAAATGTGCTCTATGGCTTGCTTTATTATATTGCTCTAAACTGCATTGAACAAAATGCTAAATATATGTTTGCTGTAGCACCCGCATTAAACAGCCGTATTTATAAGATTGTTTTCAAAACAATGTTAGATCTCAACTACATAAAAGTCTCTGATGTTGAACTTCCGAACAAAACAGACTATGGTGACTACAGAATGCAGCTCTTTAAATTAGCATTCTAAAAAACTATAGGAGTGCACATCATGGGTTTTAAATCTTCCGTAGCGCTAGCGGCTATGCTTGGTGCAGCTGTTTCAACTGTTTCTGCGTCTAATGTGTTTGATATGACATTAGAAGAGCTAATGAACCAAACGGTTACCTCTGTATCCAAGCAAGAAGAAGAAAAGCGCACAGCTGCTGCTGCTATTTATGTGGTAACCAGTGAAGATATGCGACGTACAGGCGTAAGCTCCATTCCTGAAGCCTTACGCTTAGTCCCTGGTGTACAAGTAGCGCGTATTGACGCTAATAAATGGTCCATTTCAGCACGAGGAAATAACCGCCAATATACCAATAAACTTTTGGTACTCATGGATGGCCGTACTATCTATACACCTTTGTTCTCCGGTGTATTTTGGGATGCACAAGATTATCTCATTGAAGATATTGACCGTATCGAGGTAATTCGTGGTCCAGGCGGCTCCCTGTGGGGTGCCAATGCAGTAAATGGCGTAATCAATATCGTCACCAAATCAGCCAAAGAAACCCAAGGCGGCTATGTCCAAGCCACGGCTGGCAATGAAATTTGGGGGGCAGAAGCACGTTATGGCGGCAAGATTGGAGAAAACACAACATATCGCCTATACGGAAAACATATTGATCATGAAGAACAACAATTTCCTAACAATGTAAATTCAAAAGACGATTATGACGTATCACGTGGCGGCTTCCGCATTGATCACGAAACAAATGCCACAAACTACACAGCCATTGGTAACTTTTATTCAGGTAAAGCCACAGATGACTCCTTTGTGCCCTCTTTAACACCAGGCGTGCCCATTATTCTTACAGACCCTACTGATTTTGATGGTGCAAATATTAATCTGAGCTTCAATACACAGCGTGATAATTCCAGCCTTCATGGAAAACTTTACTATGATTACATTAATAGAGATATTAATATAGTCCAAAAGCAACGCCACACCATTGATGCAGAACTGCAATATAACTTCACTCCTATTGCCAATCATGAAGTGAGCATTGGAGCTGGTTACCGCTTTATGTCTGACGATATTAATGGTACTAACTACTTGCTTTACACAGATGAAAATCTTGATTTCTCTGTAAGCAATATCTTTATTCAAGATAAAATCTCTCTCTTGGAAGATACTCTGTATCTTACGCTTGGCAGTAAGTTCGAATACAATGATTTTACGCATCTAGAAATACAACCAAACGCACGTATTGCCTACACACCAACAAAAGACACCACTCTTTGGGGTGCTGTTTCTTATGCAGTACGCACACCAACAAGGCATGAAGAATCTTTAAAAAGTATTTCTTTAACCGTAGCACCAAGCACTATCTTTACGCAAAGTGGGTCGCCGCATTTTGAGTCCGAAGAGCTAACGGCCTATGAGTTGGGCTTGCGTACTAAACTATGTGAAAACCTGTCACTAGATATAAGCGCTTACTATAACGACTATGATAATTTACGTACGTTTGAACAAGAAACACCTTTTATAAATACAACCCACCCAACACTTAGCCCGTTTCTTGACCTACCTTTAGTCGTAGATAATTTAGGCTACGGTGAAACCTACGGCGCAGAACTCTCGGCTACATGGCAAATTAACCCGAAATGGCGCATGGAAGCTAATTATACATATACAAAAGTACACCTCCATTTGGATGATTTAAGCACAGATGTTGGCACATTAGAACCGGATGAAGAGCGCACTTCAGAGCACTTACTTTCACTCCGCTCTCATGCCAATCTGCCATATGGTATTGAGCTAGATAACATGCTCTATTACGCAGATGAACTACGCAATGTAGATGATTACATTCGTTTTGATACGCGCGTCTCCTATCAGGTGAATGAGAATGTGGGTATTGAGGTAATAGGCAAGAACCTCTTTGACTCAGAACATGTGGAATTCAATGACTCCTTTTATGCTGAGTCTGCAGAGATTGAGCGCAGTATTTTTGGCCGTGTGACCGTAGAATTCTAAGAAGGGCTTAGATTAGTCCGCGAGATTATTTGTGAAATATTATATAAAACAACTACTAACACTGTTTTTGCTGTTAGTGATCGGGGCAGCTAACGCCCAGAACCTTACCAGCCAGCAACTGCAGGCGGGTTACGTGTATAATTTTCTTAAATTTATTAGCTGGCCTAAAGAAAGCCTTACCTACACAACAAAAACACACACTATTTGTATTTTGGATGCTGCAGATATTGCAGAAATACTTTCACCGCTGCAAGAGGACCAAAATGGCAGTGAATATAGGGTAAAGGTAAAATCAGAGCGTTTTACCTATCAACTTGACCTTGAACGTTGCAGTATTTTATATATCGGCACAGAAAAAGAACGCACATTGCAAGATGTCCATGCAGCAATAAAAGACCGCCCTATCCTTACTATCAGCGCTATTCCAAATTATCTTAATGAGCAAGGCATGGTCGAATTTATAACCGATAAAGAAAAAGTATTATTCAACATGCATCTGAGGAATCTAACCAGCGTGGGCCTTAAAGCCAGCTCCAAATTGCTGCGCATCGCAGATAATGTAATTAAGTAGAATATATCAATAAAGACTACTCGTCTTCAGCAATACGGCCCATTTTTTCTAAGCGCTCACGTTCTTCATGCTCTTCTTGTGCTTCCACTGTCATCGTAGCAATTGGACGTGCTTCTAAGCGACCAAGGCCAATTTCTTCACCAGTTACCTCACAATAGCCATACTCATCTTCTTCAATACGCTTCACCGCCGCATCAATTTTAGATACAAGCTTGCGATAACGGTCACGTGTACGCAACTCCAGCGCCGTATCCGTTTCCACAGAAGCACGGTCGTTCAAATCTGGTTCATTCAGATTTTCATGCTTTAAATTATTGATCGTCTCATTTGATTCCGCCAACAGCTCTTCTTTCCAGGCCTCTAATTTAGCACGGAAATAAGCCTTATGCTTATCGCACATATAAGCTTCTTTTTCACTTGGCGTATAATTCTTTGGCAGCTTTACCATGGACCACCCTCCTTTATTCCCATACAGGGATTTACAATCTTTTGCTTTTTCGGCAAGAAAAAACTGTTATTCACTGTACAACAAAGAAACAGGAATGAACAGATGAAACTGCTACTTGCTCCACTTTATTTTGCCCTGAAATTCTATGGCTGGTTTGTGCTAGCACATGTTATTTTACATTGGCTAATTTATTTTAATATTATTAACACACATCACCCGCTCGTGTATCGCCTTTCACGTGCATTAGAGATCATTGTGTCCCCTGCCCTGCGCTATATTCGTCGTTTTCTTAAACCTATTGAGGGCTTGGATTTTGCACCGCTGGTACTGCTTTTTATTCTCTATGTAGCGCAATATATGGTATATCAACTAATGCATTAATCTCGTGACTATACTATCTAGCCCTATCTTATAATCCGGGTAACGTAGCTCCGGCAGCAATGCTTTCAGCTTACGGTTATTTATTTTGCGTGAATCTTGATAGAAGCTGGCAGCCATGGGCGATAACTCAGCTTTTTCAAATGGCACTAACGGCGGCGGATCTATGCCAAGCAGCTCTGCCGCATATGCCACCACCTCATGCTGCGCAGCAGGCATATCATCCGCTACATTATAGATCTCACCGGCTTCTTCATGTGCAATACTTGCCTGCAACATTGCTACAATATCCGCCACATGAATGCGTGAAAATACATGGTTTTCTTTATAGATACGCTTGGCTGTACCGCGTTGCAATTGCAGCAATGCATTGCGCCCTGGGCCATAAATACCACTTAAGCGAAAAACATTCACCGGCAGACCAGAATCCATCCAAGCCTGCTCTGCTTTAATTCGCGCCTTGCCACGCACCGTAATACTCCGCAACGCTGCAGTTTCATCCACCCATGCACCATCATGGTCACCATACACAACCGTGCTAGATAAATACCCCACCCATTGCAAATTAGGAAGTGCTTGCAGTGCCTGCAAATGATGTTGCAGCACAATATCCACACCATCTTGCGGTGGAATAGATATAAGCACATGCGTTATATTTTCTGGCAGCTTAAGCGATGCAAAGCCTTCTCGCACAGAGTGGCTCACCTGCCAAGCAGATCTATCCAGCTCATCCACCAAATGCTGTGCACAATAGCCTAACCCATAGCAATAAAGATGTTTTTGCACTTCCAACATAACTGCAATTGCACCTAGCAAGCTACTATGGCATAAACAAGGGATAATAAAGAAGGGTCTGCTTTAGACAGATACTTCTTTGAAAACCGTCATCGCAAATGGCGGTTTTCCGCCGCGCAAGCGAGCGCAATAATCAAAAAACATAGAAATCTCTGCTTTTGCAGAGTTTTCTAAAGTGAGGGGCTATGACGAGTAAAAATACTGTAACACTTACCCATAACGGCACAGGCCAACATATTGAGCTGCCTATTTTGCAAGGCACAGAAGGGCCGGATGTGATTGATGTGAAAAGCCTGTACAAATATACGGGCATGTTCACCCATGATCCTGGCTATGTATCCACCTCCTCTTGCGAATCCACCATCACGTTTATTGATGGCGAAAAAGGCATTTTGCGCCATCGCGGCTATTCTATTGAAGATCTGGTAGAGAAATGCAGCTATCTGGAAGTGTGCTATTTGCTGCTATATGGTGAGCTGCCAAATCAGGCCGAGAAAGATAATTTTGTACAAAGCATCACCAACCACACCATGGTGCATGAGCAGCTAAAAGGCATGCTGCAAGGCTTTCCACGCCGTGCACATCCTATGGCAATTTTAGTGGGCTCGGTTGCCTCGCTGTCTGCGTTCTATCACGATAGTTTGGATATTGATAACCCAGAAGAGCGTGACTTGGCCGCGCGACGTATGATTGCAAAAATGCCTACACTTACCGCCATGGCCTATAAATATTCCATTGGCCAGCCCTTCATGTACCCAGATAACAGCCGTGGTTTTGCAGAAAACTTTCTTTATATGATGTTTGGCGTGCCATGCGAAAATTATACGGTAAAGCCAAGCATTGCCAAAGCGATGGACAAGCTGTTTATTTTGCATGCAGACCATGAGCAAAATGCCTCTACCAGCACAGTACGCCTGGCAAGCTCATCCAAGGCCAACCCATTTGCCTGTATCGGTGCAGGCATCTCCTCTTTATGGGGCCCTGCTCATGGCGGTGCCAATGAAGCTGTGATTGAAATGATCGACCAAATTGGCAGCAAAGACCGCATTCCAGAATTCATCAAACGCGCAAAAGATAAATCTGATCCGTTCCGCCTGATGGGCTTTGGACATCGCGTGTATAAAAATTATGATCCGCGTGCAGCCGTGCTGAAGAAATATTGCGATGAGGTGTTAGATGAGGTGGGCATTACCCACAGCCCAGAGCTGGAAATTGCACAAGAGCTAGAACGCATTGCGCTGCAAGATGACTATTTCATTGAGCGTAAATTGTTCCCAAATGTGGATTTCTATTCAGGCATTATTTACAAAGCACTGGGTATCCCTACCAGCTTGTTTACCGGTATGTTTGCTATGGCACGCACAGCAGGTTGGGTAGCGCAATGGCACGAGATGAATAACGATCCTGCGCTGCGCATTGGTCGCCCACGCCAGCTTTACACAGGACACACGGAACGCTCTGTGGTGGATATTAGTAAACGTTAGAAATTATCAGTCACTCTTACTAAAAACTGTTCCCTGTGGTTTAACCACAGGGTCAAATACTGATACAGCATAACTGCTAGATTTGATCCTGCGGATAAGCCGCAGGAAACAGACCTAGATACGATTTAGGCACAATCGCTGCAGGCAATACCACGGTTATTTTCACCCCAGCGAATGTCATCAATGGAAACAACGGTGCCACAATGTTTGCATAAAGGTGCATCAGTGGGTTCCAAGTGTGCATTTACAGCAATGCGGTCGTCAAACACAAAGCAATCACCATGCCATTTATGCTCTTGGCCCTTACGATCTTCCAAATATTGCAAAATACCGCCTTTTAAATGGTACACATTCTCAAAACCACGCTGCTTTAATAATGCCGTAGATTTTTCACAGCGGATACCGCCGGTGCAGAACATGGCCACTTTCTTGTCTTTTTCTGGGTCCAGATTTTCTTCCACCCACTCTGGTAGGCTACGAAATTCATCGGTCTGCGGATCAATAGCATTTTCAAATGTGCCCAGCTGATATTCATAGTGATTGCGTGTGTCGATCACTTTTACTTCCGGATCTTCCAGCAACGCATCCCAACCGTCCGCATCTACATATTCACCTGCATCGCTTGGATCCACATCGTCTACAGCCAAGCGCACTATTTCCTTCTTCAAACGCACTTTCATGCGTTGAAACGGTTTAAAATCAGCCTCATGTTCTTTATATTCCAAATTAGCCAAGCGTGGATCCGCATCAAACCAGGCAAATAACCTGTCCATAGCTTCTTTGGTGCCCGAAATGGTGGAATTAATGCCTTCGCTAGCAAGCAGAATAGTGCCTTTTAGGCCATGCTCCACGCATAATGTTTTTAATGGGTCGCGCAGCGCCTCATAATCTGGCAACGCAACAAAGCGGTAAAACGCACGAATAATAATTGTCTCGGTCATAGTCTATTTACGTGTTGCAGTTTTGGCGCGCTTCTAGGATAACGCCGCGTAAAATGCAAG
>JAHDHN010000060.1 GCA_020631295.1 Rickettsiales bacterium | reverse complement strand
GTAATTCAGGCACTCGCCAAGCTGCAAAACCCAAACATATCACTGCGCATTGTGGGCGATGTGTTTGAAGGGCAAACACAGTTTAAAGAGGAGTTAGAGGCGCTGATTACGGAGCATAATCTGCAAGAGCAGGTGGAGATGCTGCCCTTTGCTGATGACCCAACAGCGTATTATCATTGGGCGGATGTGGTGATTATGCCTTCTACGCATCCGGAATCGTTCGGCTTGATTGCGGTGGAAGCCATGGCGCATGAAAAAGCGGTAATCTATGCCGAAGTGGGCGCAGCAGCAGAGCTGATTACCCATAATGAAAACGGGCAGCTAGTAGCGCCAGGTGACGTTTCTGCCATGGCCACAGCAATAGAGCGATATACGGATGCAGAGTTACGCACACGCCACGCCCAAACCGGCAATGCGTTTTACAAAAACAACTACCGCATCGAGCATTTCACCAAGCGGTTCTTGGGTGTGTTTTGAGTAACATTGGTTGTCATCTTTCGGCTTTGCCTCAAGATGACATCGATTTTTAAAAATCAAAACTATATGCACGGGCTTTGTGCTTGGTTAGTGTGCCGTTTTCCATCACCACATTGCCGTGGATGATGGTGTGGGTGGCTTTGCCTTGTACATTCATATTGTGGTAGGGTGTCCAGCCGCATTTGCTTTCCATCCAGTCATCGGTAATGGTCCATTTTTTGTTCATATCAATCAGTGTGATGTCGGCGTCCAAGCCTTCTTGCAAAAAGCCCTTATTTTTAATGCCATAGAGCCGAGCCGGATTGGCGCTGGTGAGGCGCACGAAATCTTCCAGCTGTAACTTGCCGTTATTCACATGGTTGAGCATAATCGGCACCAAGGTCTGCACGCCTGGCATGCCAGCAGGGCTTTGCGGGTACGGCTTGTTTTTCTCTTCCAGCGTGTGTGGTGCGTGGTCAGAGCCAATAATATCCACCGTGCGGTTGGCCACGCCTTCCCACAAGCCCACCGGGTGGTCGGCACTGCGAATTGGTGGGTTCATTTGCGCGCGCGTGCCAATGGTTTCATAGGCCGAGTCATCCAGCGTGAGGTGCTGCGGCGTGGCTTCCACCGTGCAATGGTCTTTTTGCGTGGCCAGATAGGCCATTTCTTGCTTGGTGGTCACATGCAGCACATGCACTGGATGGTTGGTGCGCTTGGCAATGGCCAGCAGGCGCTTGGTGGCTAGCAGGGCGGATTCTTCATCCCGCCAAATGGGGTGTGCACGCGGATGGCCCTCGGCTTCTGCTAAATGAAAGCGCTCCTTCAGCCGTGCCTCATCCTCGCAATGCACCGCCACGCGACGCACGGAGTTGGAAAGAATTTCTTCAATTGCTTC
The DNA here is from genome assembly GCA_020631295.1 of Rickettsiales bacterium. Lineage (GTDB taxonomy): Bacteria > Pseudomonadota > Alphaproteobacteria > Rickettsiales > UBA8987 > JAHDHN01. The sequence continues at coordinate 6,733 of JAHDHN010000060.1, read as the reverse complement.
ATCCTGCTCCACCAGCAGATTGCCCGTAGATGAGCCCATAAAAATCTTGATGCCGCAGCAGCCAGGTAATTGCTCCAGATGGTGCCAGTCGGTACCATGATGCGGCGTGCCGCCAATGAAAAAGGCAAAGTTACACCAGCCGGTTTCATGTGCACGGTCAATTTTATCCTGCAGCGCTTGTTCAGACGTGGTTGGCGGGTTGGTGTTGGGCATTTCAAACACGCCCGTCACGCCGCCCATCACCGCGCCGCGCATGCCCGATTCCAGATCTTCTTTATGCGTATTGCCTGGCTCACGAAAATGCACCTGCGTGTCAATCACGCCAGGGAGGATATGCAAATCTGTGGCATCAATCACCTTGGTGGCGCTGGCATCGATCGATTCTGCTATCTTAGCAATTTGGCCGTCTTCCACGGCAATATCGCCGCGCGATTGCCCGTTTTCAGACATAATGGTGCCGTTTTTGATAAGAATGTCGTATGCCATAATAAAATCTCCCTGTTTCAGGTGTCATACAGCGGTTGACGATGGCTGTAAAGCTGCTATGAAGCTGCCTCTTTACGTATTCTATAGGAGAAAAACCATGGTAACAGCAGCAAATTTAGGATTTCCACGTGTGGGTGCCTTTCGCGAATTGAAGAAGGCGCAGGAAAGCTTTTGGAAGGGTAAAACAGAAGCGAAAGACTTGCTAGACACAGCCAAAGAGCTACGTTTGCGCCATTGGAAATTGCAGCAAGATGCTGGTGTTGAAATAATCCCTTCTAACGATTTTACGCTTTATGACCATGTGCTGGACACCATCTGCATGGTGGGTGCTGTGCCTGCGCGTTATGATTTTTCCGGTGATCAGGTGGATCTAGACACGTTCTTTGCAATGGCGCGTGGTCGTCAGCAAGGCGGGCAAGATGTGGTAGCCATGGAAATGACCAAGTGGTTTGATACGAACTATCACTATATTGTGCCAGAATTTAAAGCGGGCCAGACATTTAAGCTGTCTAGCAACAAAGCAGTGGAGCAATATACAGAAGCCAAAGAGGCCGGTGTTGAGACGCGCCCTGTGCTTGTGGGGCCTGTAACGTTCTTGTTGTTGGGTAAAGCACGTGATGGCTCTAACCCGCTGGACCTACTCCCCGCCTTGTTGCCTGTGTATCAAGATGTGTTGCAACAATTAGCGGATGCTGGTGCAACAGATGTGCAGATTGATGAGCCTGCCTTGGTATTGGATTTGCCTGCCGAAGCGCGTGCCGCCTTTGAAACAGCCTACGCAGCACTTGCCTCTGCAACGGTGAATATCACACTGGCGACCTATTTCGGCGCGCTGTTGGATAATCTGCAATTGGCAGCAAACTTGCCAGTGGCTGGCCTGCATGTGGATTTGGTGCGTGCACCGCAACAATTGGGTGATGTGTTGGATGCATTGCCGAAAGACAAGCATCTTTCTGTGGGTGTGGTAGACGGCCGTAATATTTGGAAAACAAATCTAGAGCGCGCACATGGTTTGGTGCGTGAGGCGGCGCATGCGCTTGGTGGTGAGCGTGTGCAGGTGGCAGGTTCTTGCTCATTGTTGCACAGCCCTGTAGATTTAGCCAATGAGACCTTGTTGGATGATGAGGTGAAAAACTGGTTGGCATTCGCTACGCAGAAATTGGATGAGATTGTGTTGCTAACCAATGCAGCCAATGATGGTGTGGCGAGTGTGCAAGCGGCATTCGATGAGAATGCAGCGGCCGTTGCCTCGCGTGAAACCTCCACGCGTATTCATAACCAGGCAGTGAAAGACCGTGCAGCGGCGGTGAATGATAATGATCTTAACCGCATAAGTGCGTTTGATGCGCGTATTAAGGCACAAGCCGATGCATTGAAATTGCCCTTATTGCCAACCACAACCATTGGTTCTTTCCCGCAAACTACTGAGGTGCGCCAATATCGTGCCAAGTTCAAAAAAGGTGAAATCACGCGCGAGCAATATGATGCATTCTTGGAAGCGGAAACCAAGAAGGCGATGGAATTCCAAGATCGTATTGATATTGATGTGCCAGTGCATGGCGAGTTTGAGCGTAATGACATGGTAGAATATTTTGGTGAGAAGCTGGAAGGCTTTTTCTTCACCAAAAACGGTTGGGTGCAAAGCTATGGTTCACGTTGTGTGAAGCCACCGGTAATCTTTGGTGATGTGTCGCGTCCGAACCCAATGACTGTGCGTTGGTCTGGTTTTGCGCAAGCGCAAACCAAGCGTCCGGTGAAGGGCATGTTAACCGGTCCAATCACCATTTTGCAATGGTCGTTTGTGCGTGATGATCAGCCGCGCAGTGAAACCTGTAAACAAATTGGTTTGGCCATTCGTGATGAGGTGGTGGATCTGGAAGAGGCGGGCATTAAGCTGATTCAGATTGATGAGCCTGCGATTCGTGAAGGCTTGCCATTGCGCCGTAATGATTGGGATGCGTATCTGCGCTGGGCGGTGGATTGTTTCCGCTTGAGTGCGGCTGGCGTGGAAGACTCTACACAGATTCACACGCATATGTGCTATTCTGAATTTAACGACATTATGCCTGCAATTGCCGAAATGGATGCGGATGTGATTTCCATTGAGACGTCACGTTCTGCCATGGAACTGCTGGACGCATTTGTCGCGTTTAAATACCCGAATGAAATTGGCCCAGGTGTGTATGATATTCACAGCCCACGTGTGCCAAACACGCAGGAAATGGAGCATCTGCTAGACAAAGCATTGGAAGTATTGAAGCCAGAGCAAGTGTGGGTAAACCCAGATTGCGGTTTGAAAACACGCGGTTGGGAAGAAACCGAAGGCGCGCTTATCAAAATGGTGGAAGCAGCGAAAAACACGCGCAAGCGTTTGGGCTATAACCAAGAAGCTGCGTAAACGTTACTGGGCGTTTATTCACTGTAGGTAAGAGGGCACTACCTTATGCTGTTTGGTCACAAAACCGTTTCGTGGTTTGATGTGTGGTCCATTGAGCATTTTGTGGCTGGCATCACTCTGGGTACTATTGTGGTAGCGTTCCAGCGTTGCTTTGGTGACAAGAATGCGCTCTCAAGCCGTGCTGATGCCTTCTATTTCTTGTTGCTCATACTAATGTGCGCTTATTTTTGGGAAACATTAGAGCATTATATTGAGATAGATGCCTTTGGCTGGCCCAAAATAGCGGCCTGGTTCCATGGTGTGGAATATTTCCCTAATCGGATGATCACAGATCCGATAATGCTGGTGCTCGGTGCATTTTTGGTGCGAAAATGGCAAATTTTCTGCTGGCCGGCGCGGATTTTCTCCGTTGCATGGCTTGTGGTGCATATCTTCATCTTCCCACATTCCATGTGGCTGCATACAGGGTTCTGGTAATTTCTTATCTAAAAAATACGCGTCATTCCATGGCTTGTCCATGGAATCTCCTAAAAAGGGCACAGCAGTTGGTTGGAGATCCCACGAACCAGCCTACGCCAAGGCTTCGGCGGGCAGGCAAGTCGTGGGATGACGAAAAATTGTTAAGTGGAACTGCCACCATATTGCGCGTGGCATCGTTGGGCTTCTGCGAGTGACAGAGGAAAGCGTGTATAGTCATATTGTGCATCAAACGCGTTGCCGAAGCATTTTTCTGGCGGTGTGATCTTATGTGCTACTCCATGCAGGGCAGCAGCAATTACTGCATGAATCACGGCCTCTGGCTCTGCATCTGCGCCGCTAATGCGGTGCTCAATATGGCGTGAATCAGGGTGCAGTGTGCTGGTGGGAATCCGAATGGCGGTGGTGCGGTTATTACCACCCCAGCTGATATTAATCGGTGCATTATTATATTTTTGCAGCGGCGTATTTTCATCAAGCACTTCATTCACACGGCTGGTAAAACGTGTGTAAGACGCTTCATGCGGTGCAAAATAAATGAAGTCTCGCAAGATTGCGTCACACAGGCCGCCCACCGCATGAAGCAGCAGTTCCGTATCCTCCTCGCCACGTTGCTTGGAAAACAGATTATTGCCGTCTTCATCATGCAGGCTTAAGTGGATATGCAGGCCGCTGCCGGGCTGATTGTCATAAGGTTTGGCTGCAAAAGAAGCGCTGGCATTCGTGTTATGTGCCACTTCCTGCACGATTTCTTTTGCACGCTGAAGGTCGAGAGTAGCTTGCTCAATATCCGGTGTGAAACCAAGGGCCAGCTCACATTGCCGTTCTCCCACCTCTTCATCAATGCTGCTTAATGTAATATTTTCTGCCATGCAGGCGGCCAAGATCAGCGCCAAGCGCTCTGTGTCTTCCATTGTGTCATCGCCTGCAAAATACCACTCTATTTCACTGGAGATGTAAGGAATATATGTTTGGGTGCTCATATGAATACACTATAGCCCGTCATTCCATGGCTTGTCCATGGAATCTCCTAAAGCATGCTGTATCCTTACAAGGAGATACCACGGACAAGCCGTGGTATGACGAGTGTGTGGAGGTAGTGTTACGATGTCTTTGGCAGCTGACGGCGGCGGCGATCTGGCTTGATCTGCCCGCGCATCATCATCGTTTTTGCATATTCATTAATATACTCACTTGCATTTTCCACCAGCTCATCAATCTGATCGCGGAAGAAATGGTCTGCACCAGGGATCATGCGGTAATCAATCTCAATATTTTTCTGATTATTCAGGCGACCTGCAAGTTTGGCTACAGATTCTTCCGTTACAATACTGTCCTGATCACCCTGGATAATCATGCCGCTGCGCGGGCAGGGCGCCAAGAAACTAAAATCATACATATTCGCCGGCGGCGATACAGCTACAAAGCCTTCCAGCTCTGGGCGGCGCATCAGCATCTGCATGGTTAGCCACGCACCGAAGGAGAAGCCGCCCACACAAAAGGAGCTTGCTTGTGGGTTTTGTTGCTGCAGCCAATCCAGTGCCGTTGCTGCATCGGCCAGCTCACCTTCGCCATTGTCAAATTCACCCTGTGAGCGGCCCACGCCACGAAAATTGAAACGCAGCACGGAAAATCCGGCCTCTTTGAAGCATTTAAACAGGCTATATGCCACTTTGTTGTTCATGGTGCCGCCATGCTTTGGGTGCGGATGCAGCACCAATGCCACAGGTGCATTATGCTCTTCACTATGGTGGTAGCGCCCTTCAATACGTCCGGCTGGGCCATTAAAAATCACTTCAGGCATGGGTTATGCTTCCTCTTTAATACTTTACTATTTTACTTGGTTATTATACAAGCACATGCTATTTTTAAATTAGGGGCTTCTATAGGGAAGCTGTAAGAGGAAGTAAACCACTATGTTTAAGGGCATTTTGTCTGATATTGATACCTATTTTGACAGAGATCCGGCCATGCGCTCTCGGCTGGAGGTGGTGTTGTGCTATCCTGGGTTTCATATTCTGCTATTTCATCGCCTTGCACACAAGCTATGGCAGTGGAAATGGCGCTTGGTGGCGCGCTGGATTTCGCAGGTAGGGCGCTTTTTTACCGGTATTGAAATTCATCCGGGCGCAACAATCGGCAAGCATTTATTCATTGATCACGGCATGGGTGTGGTGATTGGCGAAACGGCTACCATTGGTGACGATGTGACCATTTATCATGGTGTGACCTTGGGCGGTACCAGCTTTGAGGGCGGTGTGCGCCATCCGCAAATTGCGAATAATGTGATTATTGGTGCAGGCTCGCAGCTGCTTGGGCCAATTACGGTGGCAGAAGGTGCACGTATTGGCTCCAATGCTGTGGTGGTGAAAGATGTGGATGCGCATGCAACCATGGTGGGTATTCCTGCACGCAAGGTGGAGCGCAAGGAAGCGGAAGCAAAAGCAGAGGCGAAAGAGGGCTTTTCGGCCTATGCCACGCCGAGCGATGGTGTGGTAGACCCGCGCCAGAAATTGATAGATCACTTGCTGAGCGAAGTGGAAACGCTGTGCAACCGCGTGCAAGAGCTTGAAGGCAAGCAAAGTGACAAGGCCGCCATGGCGGATAAATGGGATGCAGATGTGGAATCTCCAACAGCAGAGGGAGATAAAGCGGCATGATGTTAACGACCAAAGGGCGCTATGGCATGATGGCCATGGCAGATATTGCCGCGCATGATGGGCAGTGCTCACCTGTGCGCCTTTCGGATATTGCGGTGCGCCAAAATGTGCCGTTAAATTATTTGGAGCAAATTGCCAGCAGCCTAAAATCAGCAGGGTTGCTTACCTCCGTGCGTGGGCCAGGCGGTGGTTATAAATTGGCGAAATCTGCAGAAGAGATTACGCTGCTTTCTGTGGTGGAAGCAGCAGAAGAAGAGATTCACATGACACGCTGTGGCCATGGTGCAGATGCAAAATGCACCTCTAATGGTAAATGCCTTACCCATGATGTGTGGCATGAGCTGGAAAGCCATATTAAAGGGTTTTTTGCAGAAAAAACGTTGGCGCGCTTGGTGGGTGCAAATTGCAGCGGAAATGCAGCAACCTATGGCATGCTGCAAGCAGAGGGGCGTGGATAGATGAATGCAACTCCACGCATATATGCAGATTATAATGCTACATGCCCGGCCTATCCGGCTGCTGTGCAGGCAGCCGCTGCGTGGTTGGACAAGGCGGCGAATCCGTCTTCTGTGCATCAAACGGGGGCTGAAGCCAAGCGTGCTATGCAGCGTGCACGTAAGGATATATTGCAGGCATTGGGTGCCACGCATCATGAATTGGTATTTACGGCCAGCGGTACGGAGGCCAACCATTTGGCCTTGCATGGCTTAAC
>JAHDHN010000059.1:1767-8140 GCA_020631295.1 Rickettsiales bacterium | reverse complement strand
GCAGCAGCTTCAACCAGCTCTTCTACAGGCTGCTCGTCTTCTTGCTGTTGCTCGCCATCAGGGCCTTCCATCACAATCTCACCGGCCTTGAAGCGCTTTTCTGCATCCAAAAGTTCGCTTTGGCTGCGTGCAATGTTCACATGCACATCTGTGGTCACGTTACCAAACAAAGATACAGGCACAGTGTGCACACCAATATATTTAATCGGCGCGCTGATCACGATATTGTCTTTATCAATAGTCTGGTCTGTTTTTTCTTTAATGCCAGCCGCAATAGCCGCCGCATTTACAGAACCATATAAACGGCCATCTTCACCCGCTTGCTCTACCACCGGTACGATCGCACCAGAAATCACTTTTGCTACCGCTTCTGCATCGTTGGTTTTAGACGCATTAGCCGCTTCGATTTCTTCACGCTTAGACTCAAAATAAGCGATATTGTCTTTGGTGGCACGCAATGCTTTGCCGCGTGGCAACAGGAAGTTACGGCCAAACCCGTTTTTCACTTCCACTACGTCACCGGTTTTACCCAAACGTCCAATATGCTCTAATAAAATAACTTGCATGATCTATAATCCTGTGTGGCGTTAAGACTAATCGTTTTTCACATATGGCAACAATGCCAACACGCGTGCACGCTTAATGGCAGTGGCCAGCGCACGTTGTGGCTTGGCGCTCACGCTAGTGATACGGCGAGGCATGATTTTGCCGCGCTCAGAGATATAACGGCCCAATAATACAGGGTCTTTATAATCAATTGCAGGGGCATTATCGTTAGAAAACGGGCAACGCTTCTTACGACGAGCGAATACTTTTGCAGCAGAACGGTAGGAGGAATGAGCCATGGTATAATAGTCCTTTAGGCAGCTTCTTTATTGGTTAAGATAGCAGACTGATCTTTAGAGATGCTGTCTGTTTTTACATGCATTACACGCACCACATCTTCACTGATGCGCGCCTTACGCTCAAGCTCAGCCACAAGCGTGTTTGGGCCTTCATAACCTACAAAGAAATAATGCCCTTTTTTGGCCTTATTAATTTTGTAAGCAAAGGTGCGCAGGCCCCAATATTCTTTTTTGATCACTTTGCCGCCTTCGGATTTCACAATGTCACCAAAGCTGTCGACCAGTTTATCTGCATCATTATCAGCCATATCGTGGCGGATAATAACGGTTAATTCATAGGTTGATTTTGCTACCATAATATATGTCTCTTTTTAGATAGGGCTGCGATTCATACTGAATATATACACCAATGCAAGGAAAAACTTAGATAGCATCAGCATAAGGCGTTTCATGGCCTGCAAATACGGTTTTTCTGTGCTCCTCGGCGCACGTATATAATATACGCTTATGCTTCCACGGTTTTATCTTCACGCACCCTAAACACAAAACCGCTTCGCTTTAGGGCGTTTTGAAACAGCTTTGTGCCTTTGCATTTCGGCGTATGCTGATGCTGTCTAATAATTTTCTCGTCATCCCACGGCGTGTCCGCGGTATCTCCTGCCAATTGCCGTATCCTTATGAGGAGATTCCATGGATAAACCATGGAATGACGGGTGTGGGAAAGGAAATTCTATAAACCACTTTCTTATGCGCCCATTTCGCGGTAGTTTGCAGGTGAGCATGACACATATTGATACCATAACTTTGCACGGGATTTCGCATATTACCTTCAAGCCGGAGCTGCAGCGGGAATATGACGCGACGCGTGCCGATTTGTTGGAGAAAAACGAGTTCCAGCTGAAAGAGCAGGGGGCTTCTGGGCCTTATGAGCTGGCCATGGAGTGCAAAGAAAACCGCCTTTATATCGATGTGATTGATATACACAGCAAAGAGCACCATGTGCTGCAGGTGCCCATGCGGCCTTTTAAGCAGACCATCAAAGATTATTTTTACATTTGTGAGAGCTATTATAGCACCATGTTTTCACACCATCCTGCCAAGGTGGAGCCGATTGATATGGCACGGCGCGGTCTGCATAATGAAGGCGCTGAGAAGCTGATGCGCTGGCTGCAAAAATCTGTGACGCTGGACCAAGATACCGCTCGCCGCCTCTTCACCTTCATTTGCATTTTGCATATGCGTTAATGCTGGTTTTCATTGTAGTTTATTGTATCCCCGGGCAAGCGTATGCGCGACCCGGGGTCCAGGGTTAACAAGCACTATCTACCGTTTCGCTCTGGGCCCTCGCTTTCGCAAGGGCTTCAAGAGAGGAATAAATGAAATGATCATATCTACACACACAGCATGTATCCTTTATTGCGCACGGTTTTGATCAGGGCTGGGTGTTTGGGGTCGTCTTGCAGGGTTTTGCGCAGGCGGGTGATATGCACATCAATGGAGCGCTCAGAGATGTTATAGAGCGCGGCTGATAATGCCTCCCGCGAGATGGGCTGGTTGGGCGTGGCGGCCAGCTGCGTGATCAAGGCTGCCTCCGTGGAGGTGAGTTTTACCCGTGCATTGTTTTTGGCCAGCACACATTCTTGCGTATCAAAAGAAAAGCGATAAGGCCCAAAAAGAATGTTATCTGCAGCAGGTGTTTCGGATGTTGTATTTGCAGCAGATTGGATCAAGTTTTTTACCCTAAGCAACAGTTCCATCGGGTCAAAAGGCTTGGGCAGATAGTCTGCCGCGCCCTCTTGCAGCCCTTCAATGCGCTGTTCTGTATCACCCAGCGCGGTGAGCATCAGCACCGGCGGCAGTGCATTTGCTTTACGCTTTAAGAAACTCACGCCGTCTTCATCGGGCATCATCCTATCCAGAATAAGTGCATCAAATTGCTGCGTGGCCAATGCTGCTTCGGCCGCTTTTGTATGTTCTGCGCTTGTCACCTGCATGCCATGTTGCTGCAGATATTCCGCAATCAGCGTGCGCAGCTTGGCGTCGTCGTCAATCACTAAAATATGCGGAACTGCTTGCATGTTTGGGTTGGCCTTATTAATACTCGCTTCACCCTAACAAAAGGATAGTGTTATGACAATCCCGCAGCCCTTTGATGATCGCGACGGCTATATTTGGTACAATGGTGAGTTGGTGCCATGGCGTGACAGCACCGTACATGTGTTGAATCACGGGCTGCATTATGCATCCAGCGTGTTTGAGGGTATTCGTGTGTATAACCACAAGATTTTCAAGCTGCAGGAGCATTCGGAGCGTTTGATCAATTCGGCGAAGGTGCTGGGTTTTGAGATTCCATACAGCGCAGAAGAGCTGAATGAGGCAACGAAAGAGATTGTACGTGTGCAGGAAATTGAGAATGGCTATATTCGCCCGATTGCGTGGCGCGGCAGTGAGCAGATGGCCATTTTAACCACGCTTTCTCGTACCCATGTGGCGATTGCGACCTGGGCCTGGCCTTCTTATTACAGCAATGAGGCCAAGGAAAAAGGCCTGCGCCTGACAGTGGCAGAGTGGCGCGCACCGGCGCCAGATACAGCACCCACAGCCAGCAAGGCAGCTGGCTTGTATATGACCCATACGCTCAGCAAAAATGCTGCCGAAGCAGCCGGCTATCAAGATGCGATGATGCTGGATTATCGTGGCTATATTGCCGAAGCAACGGGTGCGAACATGTTTTTGGTGATGGGTGATGGCACCATCCACACGCCTACGCCGGATTGCTTTTTGGACGGCATTACCCGCCGCACCGTAATTGGCTTGGCCAAAGAGCGCGGCATTGAAGTGGTGGAGCGCCATATCAAACCGGAAGAGCTGGCTGATGCGAAAGAGGTGTTCCTCACTGGCAGTGCCGCGGAAGTAACGCCTGTGGCCAGCATTGCCGATTGGCAGTTTACAGTAGGCGATACCACCAAGCAGCTCATGGCAGATTACAGCGCGTTGGTGCGTGGTTAGGTTAGTTGAACAGTTACTGTCACTAAGTGGCCGTGCAGCCCGGTTAGAGCTTTTGCGTAGTTGGTTTATTGTAGTGGTTGCAGTGATTGTGATTTTCTATGCATTTAGTATCTTAAGCCCTCTATTGATGTTGCATACTTTATTATCACTTTGCTTTTTCTTATTATGTTTTGTTATTGTTGGTGTTGCTGTATGTATAGTATTTGCCACACATATTCGCCGTTTACATGATATTGGGTTGAGCGGGTGGAACTTGCTGTGGTTTTTGGCGCCTGGTATTAATATTGCTCTGTGGTTTATGCTATGCATCGTGCCAAGTGATAAAGGGGAAAATAAATATGGTATGTTGCCCCAAAATCCTCACAAGAAAGTAGCATTCAAGGTACCAGAGACACCCAAGCATATTCGTCCTCACTTGCATGAGGTGCCGGTGCATCATCGTTATAATAATATGCGCAATAAAACCTCTCGTTAATTGTACAGATGAGTATACGATATTCTAACGATACACATAGGTGCCGTTTTTGCCGGCTGTGTAGAGGCGGTTATTTTGCACAATAGCGTGGTGTAAGCGATGCGGCAGGGTGAATTGCTTGGCAATCGCACCGGTGGCTGGCTGGATATTTACTATATCGCCTGATTCGGTGATGATACGCACATATTCACCTGCAAATAAAGGCGGCAGTATCTTGCTGCCTGCGGGCAGTGCGCTGCTCAGATCTGTTACCCATTTTATATCGCCCGAATTGGTATGCAGCGCAAAGAGCTGCAGCTGATTATTCAGCGCAAATAGCAATTTTCCAGATGCAATCGGGCGGGTAATAATGCCCAGATCCTTTGTCCAGATATGTGTTTGGTTATAAAGGTCAATCTTGTTCAGCGTGCCGCTATTGGTCACGGCATAAAGCTGTGTGTCATATAAAAGCGGTGTGAATTGGATGCCGGTGCTGATGAGCGACGCGCTAAGGTGGCGTTTGTCACGCAGTGCTGTACGCCACAGCACATCGCCGCTTTTTGCGTGCAACAGCACCAGCTCGCCTGAGGCATAAGGCACTAAAATAAATTCGCCGATACCCAGCGGAGAAATGGGCGTGGCGGTTTGGGTCATTTGTTGGCCGCCTTGATGCAGCCAAATAATATTGCCCGAATCACCATGCAGCGCATAGGTCTTATGGCGCAGCGAGGTCACATAAATATGGCGCTGATAAATATAAGGCGGTGAAATCAGAATATCGTCAATCTCACGCTGCCAAAAGGCGTTGCCGCTTTTGGGGTCTATGCCCATCACTTTGCCTTCCCGCATGACCAGCACCAGCTGCCCATCGCCATAGGCCAGCATGCCGCCGCTAAACCCATTGCTATAGGATTTACGCCAAAGCAGCGCGTTGCTGCTCACATCATAGGCATGCACATTACCCGTATCATCCAGCAGAAAATAGCTGTTGGCCGCAATCACGGCGGTGCCCGTATTGGCCGGTGTGGGTGTGTCTAAATGATGAGAGAGCGACAAAGTTTCGGGCAGTGCCACATGGGTAAAAGGGGTGATGTCTTGAAATGGCCAAGACATGTTCTGCTTTGCTGCAGGAAAGCGCGGTGTGAATGCATCTAACAAGGGGGAGGAGGTAAGTGTTTTGCTGTGTGTAAGCGCAGAAATGCGGCGCTCTGTTGCGGGTGTGTTCTTGTTTGTATTATTATCGGCACTGCCACCACCACAGGCGCTAAGCAGTCCGAGCATACAGATGCAAATGAATCGAGAGCGTAATGTCATTGGTCGCATTACTCGCTGGCAGCCTCATTCACTGCAATGCCAAACGGATTTTCAGACGGAAGCAATATATCCAAGCGTTCTTTCATGGTGGCCGAAAATGCCGGATGCGCTGTCATCCATTGTGAAATCTCACGTGCTTCTTGCTCTTTGCCTTGTGCAATCAGGCGCATGATTTGCAGCTCGCGGGCAGAAAGCGCATAAGGTGCATCATCCGCAGCGAGCGCTGCCAATATACCGTCAATATCGTCCACTGTGCCTACTTGTTTAGAGAGATGCAGTTTGATGGCTTGCAGCTGTGCCAAATCGGCAATGGCAACGTCGTCCGTCTCAGTGATAACGGCTTGATACGCTGCAAAAGCCTCTTCATAGGCCTCATTATCCAGCGCGCGCTGTGCCAAGGTAAAGCGGGCCAAGGCGCCATATCCACTGCCCTGTTCGGCCAGCTTTTTCATCGCGTCATTGCTTGGGTTTTGCTCATCACTGATGGCTTGGTTGGCTGCATAAAATGCTTCAGCACCCTTAATGCTTTGCTGGTGCTTGTGGTATTCCCACCAGGTGGTTACAATCGTTGCCAAAATAATACCCGCCACGGCAGCAATAATATAGTTGCCGTAACGTTTGAAAAACACCACCGCGCGTTCTTGCTTCAGCTCGTCTTGTACTTCTTGGATAAAATCCATTTTTATTGCCTCATGCTATTGATTCCTGCCGCGCATCAGTAATCGAGCCGCAGGGAAATGTATAGCGAATT
>JAHDHN010000059.1:0-1667 GCA_020631295.1 Rickettsiales bacterium | reverse complement strand
TGCTGCAAGGTCAAGCCAATATCATCCAAGCCATGTAGCAAGCAATGTTTCCGAAACGCATCCACCTCAAAGCTATATTGCGTATTGCCTGCCGTTACTGTTTGCTCTTCTAAATCCACCGTGATGGTGGGAGTATTACTCTCTGCAACGTGCATTAGCGAATCCACCTGCTCTTGCAGCAGGGTGATGGGCAGCATGCCGTTTTTGAAGCAGTTATTGTAAAAAATATCAGCAAAGCTGGGTGCAATCACGCACATAATGCCAAAATCGGCCAGGGCCCAGGGCGCATGCTCACGGCTGGAGCCGCAGCCAAAATTTTCACCCGCTACTAAAATAGAAGCATTGCGATAGGGTGCTTTATTCAACACAAAATCGGCAATTTCTGCGCCATCAGCCGTATAGCGCATTTCATCAAATAAATTCACACCAAACCCAGTGCGCTTAATGCTTTTTAGGAACTGTTTAGGGATGATCATATCCGTATCCACATTGGTGATGGGCAGCGGCGCTGCAATGCCAGAAAGCTGTGTGAAGGGTTGCATGAATAGTGTCCTTTTTTACCTGTTATTTCAATCGTGCAATGCTATATAACGCACAGATTCTAGCCCGTCTATAGCTTAGAGGAAGGAGATCCATTATGCGCCATATCTGTTTTTTGTTTATAGTATTGCTTACACTGCCAGCCCATAGTTTTATGCTAGAAAGCAGTGATATTGCTGAAGGGCAACTGCTTTCAGATGCGTTTGTATTTAATGGATTTGGTTGTGCTGGAGAGAATCTGCGCCCGGCGCTTGCGTGGAAAGAAGTGCCAGAGGGTACGAAATCTTTCGCGATTACGGTCTATGACCCTGATGCACCCACAGGCAGCGGCTGGTGGCATTGGATTGCGCATGATATTAAGGCGGATATGCGTGTTATAGCAGCTGACACAGAGGCAAACAGCTTCAAGCAAGTGACCAATGATTATGGCAGCGTGGAATTTGGTGGCGCCTGCCCACCACCCGGCGAAATGCATCGCTATATTTTCACTATCCACGCGCTGAATGTAGATATATTACCCTTGCCAGAAGGCTACACGCCGGCTGTGGCTCGCTTCTTCATTCAGCACCATAGCATTGCCTCTGATAGCATCACGGCGGTGTATGTGCGTTAGGGGTTGGTTTTTTTAAAAAGGACGACTCTAATGTGTGGTAATAACCTATAGATATCATGGGTTAGCCTCCCTACGCTATTTAAAAATAGCTTCGTGAGACACTCCTAGCCCTATATTGGTCTTAGGTTGTTAGTCCACCCAAGGGTGGCCTGCCACCCGTAGCCCGAAGGGCGTAGAGTGGTGCAGGCTAGTAGATGCCATAAGAACTTTACCTAATAATGTTCTGCTATTTCAGAGCCCCGCTTTTGCTGATTTTCAGCAATCCAGAATGGCTACTTCCCTAACCCAAGAAACTGGCAGAGGCTTAGCCTCATGCAGATAGAACTTAGACCGATTGATCAGATAATTCCTTACGCACGGAATCCTCGGAAGAATGATGCGGCGATTGCGAAGGTGGCTGGTTCCATTCAGGAATATGGATTTCGTCAGCCTATTGTGGTGGATGAGGATATGGTCGTTGTGAACCGCCCCTAGTTTACCGGAGAGTAAAACACTCTAGAAAGGTAAACTATGA
>JAHDHN010000002.1:12850-42530 GCA_020631295.1 Rickettsiales bacterium | reverse complement strand
GATGGTGGGCCCGGAGGGATTTGAACCCCCGACCAAGGCGTTATGAGCGCCCTGCTCTAACCGCTGAGCTACAGGCCCACTTGGAGGAAGAGTATAACAGCTTATCTGTTGCTGTCGATAAGATGTTTTAGCGTAATAAAGATTCAAGTGTTGCAACCAGAGGTGCATATTTTTCATGGGATTGCTTACGGCCATCATAGAGAATGCGGTCTTCATATCCGCTGATCCATAATGCTTCAGGGTTGCGCTTAGCGATGATTAAGTCCCCCTGGAAATGCGTATCCGGCGTGCGATGTGCCTTCATCACCACAATACCATCACCAATCAAACCAGCAATAATCGCCTTTGCGCTTTCCGGCAGGTTCTTGGTAAGCTCCTCAATATCAGGCGGATTAAGCACACTCACCACCTCCAACTTGCCATGCTCTGTAGACATTGCAAAGCGGGATTTTTCAATACCAGAAAGACCTTTTTGGGACTCTTTATGCAACGTCCAGGCTTTTTCTACCGGCACGGCAAACACCCGGTGGCCTTCAATTTCACGGCATTGGAAGAAATAGTGGTTATTGATACCAATACGCTTCAGCTCCACCTGCAAGCGACGCAGTGCAATCGCATCGTCATTCACACTATCAATGATCGGTGTTTGGTTTTCCAGCGTTACATAATTGCGGCTGCGCAAACGCGTGATCGCTGCTTCTGCCTCAGGAATGCGCGTGTAGTGATAGCCGTGCTCACGCACATAATTGCCGTCTTCATCTTTCAGTAGCAGCTCATCTGGGTGGGTGAAATGCGTCATAAACGCTAAATTTACCTTCGGATGCAGCTCGTGGAACAAATCCAACATATCAAAGAAATTATCGTCAAAACGCTGCGGAAAGAAAGCAAGCTCTTTGGTGCCAATACGAATGGTGCGAATGCCGCATTCGGCCAAGCCATCCAAATAGCCAAATAGATTGCGGTTGGACAACACCATCGGGTCACCACCCGAAAGCAATGCCTCACGAATCGGGAATTTATCTGACTCAGACGAAATAAAACGCTTATCTACGTCTTCAATGGTGGAGTCTTCTTTTACCTTGGCGTTATGCGCCTTGATGTAATCCGTAATTTGGCGGATGGAGCCAATGTCTTTCTCGGTTTTGCTGGTGAGAAAGTCTGAACGGTAGCAATAGCGGCACCAGCTGGAACAGGTGCGCACCACATAAAGCAGCACCAACTCATATTTATGTAACAAGCCTGGCACCGGGCTGTAACGCAATTGGTTGGACGGATCTGCCTCGCCGGTTAAATCATCGGTCTCTTCGGGACGTGCCTTGATCAGATTCGTTACGGCCTCGCTGCGCGCTGCAATATTCATATAGTGGCCCGTGGCCCGTGGCGGCAGGCGATCCGAGACGCCAGCAGCTTTAATATCTTCAATCTCTTTAGGGCTGTAAAGCTCTACACCGCCGCGCTTCACATGGCGCTCATAGCCAGCTAGATCATGGGCAATATAGCGGTTAAAGTGTGACTCATTGATCTGCGCGCGCAGATTATCCAGCCGCGCATTACGGTCGCGCTTGTTATTTCTCTTCGGTGTACGTGCAACATCAGCCATGTGGCAATTCATATGCAGATAGATCCGTTTTGAAAAGAGGTTATTTGCTATTGAAGGGGCTGCTTCAGTTAGTCCCTTCAATGAAAAGCGCCATTGCCAATGGTGCTTTTCCGCCGCGTTGAGCTAAGCGAAACAATCAAAAAATATAGAAATCTCTGCTTTTGCAGAGGTTTCTATTGGCATCCGCTTTTGTTTTTGTCATGAAGGTGAAATGTTCAATCGCTCTACATTTAAAGATTATGCGTCTTATCCTGCGCATGAGGATGAAACTCTGCAGCAGCTGGTGCCTGCGCATGATGATGCCTATATATTTGATGATGCAACCACACGGGCCATTTTGGCTGGCTTTGAACATAATCGCCGTGTGTTGATTCAAGGCTATCACGGTACAGGGAAGTCCACGCATATTGAGCAAGTGGCTTCGCAGCTTAATTGGCCGGTGATGCGCATTAATTTAGACGGGCATATTGGCCGTATTGACCTGATCGGTAAGGATGTGATTAGCCTGCAGGATGGTAAGCAGGTCACCACCTTTAAACCTGGTGTGATTCCATGGGCCATGGAGCATGGCGTGGCGCTGATTTTAGATGAATATGACGCGGCGCGTGCCGATGTGTTATTCGTATTACAGCGCATTTTGGAACAAGACGGTGCTTTGACCTTAACCGACCAGCATCGCGTGATTCAGCCGCATCCACAATTTCGTTTATTTGCCACGGCCAACACCATTGGGCTGGGGGATGCAAGCGGCTTGTATCATGGTACTAATCCTATCAATCAAGGGCAAATGGACCGCTGGAATATGGTGGTGGAGCTAAATTATGTGCCTGAGGCGCATGAGGTGCATATCGTGCAGGCAAAATTCCCCACATTGGACAAAGAGGAGGCGGTGCGTTTTGTGCAATTAGCCAATTTGGTGAGGGAAGCATTCATGCAGCAAAGCATTTCTACGGTGATGTCGCCCCGAACAGTGCTGAATATGGCGGAGAATATCTCTATTTTGGAGAATAGAGAGCAGGCATTTCGGGTAAGCTTCCTCAATAAATGCGATCCGACCGAGCGTAGTATTATTGCAAGCCTCTATCAGCGTGTATTTGGTGAAGAAATTGCGGAGTTTGCGGCGAAGACAGCCTAGCAAATTTTTCGCATGAATGTCATGTAATTTTAACAGTTGAGTTTTAAGGTAAAATAAGAGAGAAGGGGGCGCATGCTGCACGGTTGGCGGATATGCAACATGATGCATTGGGAAATATGAAAGAAAAACTGAAGCATTTTATGGCCTCGCGCCGGGTTTTGTGGATTTCGCACGGGCGTGTGCGGGAGATTCGCCTGCCTATATTGCTTATCTGTACTAGCCTGTGTTTGCTTATTGGGCTTGCTGTGTTTACCTCACGTTATTTTCAAGCAGAAGTGAATCTGCATCATGCGCACAACCGTGTGGACACGCTCACCAATCAAAACATGCAACTTTCGGGCAATGTGTTGCAGCTGCAAAAGCAGCTTGAGAGCATCAATCAATTTATGGCCAATTCGGACATTGTGCATTTTCAGCGTGATGGTGAAGAAATTTCATCACTAGAAGCACCGGCGCGTGCTGAAATTATTGCCAATTTAGCCGCTATTGCAGGTGGATTAGAGCGTGCGCTTGCCTCTATGACAGTGCCACTGGAAGATGTAGAGTTTTCTGATATTCACCAAACTGTAGAAATTACAGAAGCAGTGGCCGCCTTTAAAAATGACAGCGCCTCTATTGGCGGGCAATATGCCGATGCAGAAAATCTGCCTGATTCTTTAGATACGCAGCGCTTTTTGCAGCAATATGTGGAAGTGCTAGAGCACACGATTGAGCGCATGCCGATTGCATCGCCATTGAAAGGCGAATATCGCCGTACCAGCCGCTTTGGCCCGCGCGTGGATCCGTTTCGTAAGCGTCTTTCCATGCATCACGGTGCAGATTTTGTAGGCGCAAAAAATGCCCCTATTTATGCCACGGCGGACGGCAAAATTACCTTTTCTGGACGTAAAAATGCCTATGGTAAGGTGGTGATTATCAAGCATGGTTCCAAGCTAGAAACGCGCTATGCGCATATGAGTAAATTGAAGGTGAAAAATGGTCAGCGCGTATCGCGTGGTGATTTAATTGGGTATCAAGGGTCCACAGGGCGCAGTACAGGCCAGCACTTGCATTATGAAGTGCGCCATCGTAATACGCCGATTGATCCGGATATTTTTCTGCAAGTAGGAAGTTATTTTAATGATTAATTTTGGCAAAAAAACCAGCGGTGGTAAAAGCATGTCTACCAAACTGACCTCTGTGGTATCAGAGAATTTGAAAGTAAAGGGCGATGTGTTCGGCACAGGCAGTGTGGAAATTGCCGGTGAACTTGAAGGTAATGTAAAATGCAGTGCGGTGCATTTGCATCAAAGCGGTAAAATTAAGGGCAATGTGGTGGCCAAAAGTGTCTTTGTAGACGGTTTGGTGACCGGCACTATCAATGCCTCGCAGGTGAATCTTTCCTCCAACGCACATGTGAAGGGTGAGGTATTTTACGACTCGCTTTCTATTAAAGACGGTGCGGTGATTGAAGGCAGTTGCCAGAAAATGGACAATGCCAATGCAAAAGCCAGCTCAGTAGTTGCAGAGGCTGAAGCGCCTTCTGGTGATTTATTAGGCGGTGAAAATGCCAGTAGTACCAAGAGCAAAAAAAGCGCTTAGCAATCCACTCAACATTCCCTCTGTTTTATGCTATGGTTGCATCATAGTATAATCACTTTATAGAACAGATTATGTGGGAAAAAATTACATCCAAATTACCAAGCCCGGAGCCGTTTTATCGCGTGGGTGCCAAGGTGCTGGCGCATTGCATGTATCGCCTGCGGCCCAGCGGTTTGGAGCATATTCCGGAGACGGGACCAGTGCTGCTTATTGCCAACCATGTGAGTTATATTGACGGGCTGGTGTTGCACACGGTGTGCAAGCGGCCGGTGCGCTTTGTGATTGATGAGGGTATTTATAATGTGCCAGCGGTAAAATATTGGATGGAATATTGCCGCGGCATTCCTATCAACACCACGCGTGCAGGTGTAACCAGGGCGTTGGATGAGGTGTCTCAAGCGCTGAAAGACGGTGATGTGGTGTGTATTTTTCCCGAAGGCAGGTTGTCTTACACAGGGAAAATGGCGCGCTTTCGCTTAGGGCTGGAATGGATTTTGCAGCGTGACCCGGTGCCGGTGGTGCCAATTGCGCTAAAGGGCATTTGGGGCAGCATGTTCAGCCGGGCGCATGCGGGCAAAAAATGGCGTTGGTTTCCTAAGAAATTCCGCCGGAAGATCCATATTTTATGCGGCCAGCCTATTCCGCCAGAAAAGGCCAAGATCAATTATCTGCAGCGCCAACTTATGCGCATGTGGAACATGGCCGATGAGTAAGTATAGTTGCATAAGTTTTCTGCAATCATTACAACCTTTTTATGATAGTGCCTTACATCACACAGCTCACGCTTACGCATTTTCGTAATCATGCATATTGCATGATTGTGCCAGATGCGCCGATGGTGGCATTGGTGGGTAAGAATGGTGCAGGAAAAACGAATATTTTGGAGGCAATTTCTTGCCTGGTAAGCACGCGTGGCCTGCGACGTGCCTCTATAGAAGATTTTTTGCAAGACACAAAACATACAGATGCTGCCTTGCCGCCCGTGCAACATTGGGGCGTGCATGCACAGCTCATGGGCTATCAGGGACAATATGCATTAGCCACCGGTAATGACCCAGAGCGGCCGGATAAGCGCATTTACCGTATTGATAATCAGCCCGCAAATTTGGCCCAGATGCGTGCGCATATGGAGATACTCAGCCTTACACCGCAAATGGATACGGTATTTAGCGACGGCACCACCGCACGAAGGCGGTTACTGGATGATATTACGTCGCTGTTTTTTGCAGAATATAGCAAGCATCAATCCATTTACGATCATGCAAAGTTGGAGCGCAAGAAGCTGTTGATGCAGCCTGGATATGACGCGCTTTGGTGCCAGCAGCTAGAGGCACGCATGGCAGCGCAAATGATGGTGATTGCATCAGCGCGGCTGGAATTATGCGACACACTAAATGCAGTGATTCCGGAGTTGGTGGAGGATGCTTTTCCGCAAGCCAATCTGGAGGTTGAGGGTGCAATTGAGGCATCTTTGCGCAACCACACGGCCACAGAGGCGGAGCAGCATGCTATGAAGTTGCTGGAAGCATCGCGCGCGGAAGACGCACGGCGCATGCGCACGCATGTCGGTACGCATAAAAGTGATTTTAACGTAGCTTATGTGAAAAAGGGGCGCATTGCGCAGCATTGCTCCACCGGTGAGCAAAAGGCATTGTTGCTCACATTGCTGGCTGCTGCTGCCATGGCGCGCCGGCAAAAATTGGGCTATGCGCCTATGCTGCTGCTGGATGAGGTGGTGTCGCATTTAGATGCGCAGCGCAGAGCATCATTACTTGCCTTATGTGAGCAGTTGCAAACGCAATGTTGGTTCACTGGTACGGATGCTGCAATGTTTAACCATGCTGCTATAGAGCGCATTGATATCAACGCTTGAAACATGGCGCTATATTCTCTATGAGATCGCCTCACAAACACAACATTAGTAGGAAATACAGATGCAAATTACGCAAAAGACCAATGAAAAATTAAAGCGCGCCTATGAGATTACGGTGCCGCATACAACGATCGCTACAGAAGTAGAAAAAAAATTACAGGAAATTGGTAAAACGGCCAAAATGCCTGGTTTCCGCCCGGGTAAAATTCCTGCGCATATTTTGAAGCAAAATTATGGCCAGCGTGTGATGGGTGAGGTGATTGAGCTAACGATTGATCAGTCTGTGCGTGAGGCAATTACCAAAGAATCATTGAAGCCTGCTTTGCAGCCAAAAGTGGAGATCACTTCATTTGAAGACGGTAAAGATCTGTCTTTCTCTATGGAGCTTGAGGTGCTACCAGAAGTGCCTGCCATTGCGTATGATAAGGTGAGCATTAACCGCGTGGTGCCTGTGGTGGCGGATGAAGATGTGGATGAGACGCTAAATCAACTGGCATCGAACTATAAAGATTTTTCTCCAATTTCCGGTAATCGTGCGGCCAAAAACGGTGACCAGGTGGAAATGGATTTTAAAGGTATGCTAGACGGTGAAGCCTTTGATGGCGGTGCGGCCACGGGCCACCGCTTGGAGCTTGGCTCTGGGCAGTTCATTCCTGGGTTTGAAGAGCAGCTAGTGGGTGTGAAAAAGGGCGATGAAAAAGCAATTCCGCTTACCTTCCCAACAGAATATCATGCCGAGCATTTGGCGGGTAAAGATGTGGTGTTTGAGGTGAAAGTGCATGACATTCTTGAGGCGCAAGAATCAAAGATTGATGATGCGTTTGCCCAGCGTTTTGGTACTGAATCTGTGGAGCAATTGAAAGAGCGTATGGCAGAAAGCTTGAAGGCGGATGCCTCTCAGCGTTGCCGTGTACATGCGAAGAAAGAGCTGTTTGATGCATTAGATGCACAAGTAAAATGTGAGCTGCCAGAAACCATGCTAGAGCGTGAAGTGGCATCTTTAAAACAGCAAAATGAGCAAGCGCCAGAGGGCGATAAAATTGATGAGGCGGAGATTGGTGATATTGCTGAGCGCCGTGTGAAGCTAGGCATTGTACTTGCTGAGCTGGCTGCGCAGGAAAAAATTACTGTGAGCCAAGAAGAGCTGAATCAGGCCTTGTTTGCGGAAGCGCAAAAATACCCTGGTCAAGAGCAGAAGGTATTTGAGCATTTTAGAGAGCACCCAGAGCAGCTGGAAGGCTTGCGTGGTCCTATCTTGGAAGACAAGGTGGTGGATTTCTTGCTGGAAAAAGTGAAGGTGACGGACAAAGATATTCCGCTAAAAGAAGTGGCAGAATATTTGGAAGCGCAGGAAGAGTCTGCAGCGCCAAAGAAAAAGCCAGCAGCCAAGAAGAAAGCAGCGGCTAAGTCGGATAGTAGCAAAAAAGCAACGGCTACAAAGAAAAAGGCGCCTGCGAAGAAGCCGGCTGCGAAAAAAAGCACGACGAAAGCAAAATAACCTGCTAAGAATTATATGATGTATTCGCGTGGTCTTGCTGTTATAGGCTGGCCGTGCTAAAGATATAATTCTAGGAGTTTATTTGACTATGACGCATCCGTTTTCCCCGTTTTCTGGTTTGTTCCAACCGCAAGATAGCAGCGCGCCTGTGGGTGCGGCGGAGCATATGGATATGCTGGTGCCAATGGTGATTGAGAATACAGGCCGTGGTGAGCGCTCTTTTGATATTTATTCTCGCCTGCTAAAAGAACGCATTATTTTCTTAAACGGTCCGGTGCATGACGGTATTGCCGCATTGATCACGGCGCAGTTATTGTTTTTGGAGTCTGAAAATCCGGAGAAAGATATCTTCATGTATATCAACTCTCCAGGTGGTGTAGTGACCGCTGGTTTGGCGATTTACGATACGATGCAATATATCAAGCCGGATGTGTGCACACTTTGCTTTGGCCAGGCGGCAAGCATGGGTTCATTATTGCTAGCAGCTGGTGCAGAGAAAAAGCGTTTTGCGCTGCCAAATGCGCGTATTATGATTCACCAGCCATCGGGTGGCTATCAAGGTCAGGCCACGGATATTGCAATTCACACGCAGGAAATTTTGGATTTGAAGCATCGCTTGAACAATATCTATGTGAAGCATACTGGGCAGAAGCTGAAGGCGGTGGAAGAAAATATGGAGCGTGATAACTTCATGAATGTAGAAAAAGCCAAAGCATTCGGGTTGATTGACCAAATTGTAGAATCGCACCATGATATGGGTGAGCAATCAGCGGCGAAAAAGAAATAACAAGGGCAATATGTTATGAGTGATTCAGACAATACATCGGATAATAGTACGTTATATTGCTCCTTTTGTGGCAAAAGCCAGCATGAGGTGAAAAAGCTGATTGCCGGCCCAACGGTATTTATTTGTAATGAATGTGTGGAGCTATGCGTGGATATCATCCGCGAAGAGTCGCGTTCGCCGTTATCGGTGGATGGCGATGGCGGTATTCCGCGCCCGCAAGATTTATGCAATGTGCTGGATGATTATGTGATCGGCCAGGCCGATGCGAAGCGTGTGCTTTCCGTGGCGGTGCATAATCACTATAAGCGTGTGGAGCATATGGAAAAAGGCGCAGAGCCTGAAATTGCAAAATCCAATATTCTTATTATGGGGCCAACCGGTTGCGGTAAAACATTATTGGCGCAAACCTTGGCGCGTGTGTTGGATGTACCTTTTACCATGGCGGACGCTACCACGCTCACCGAAGCGGGGTATGTGGGTGAGGATGTAGAAAATATCATCCTGCGCTTATTGCAAGCGGCCGATTATAATGTAGAGCGTGCGCAGCGCGGCATTGTGTATATCGATGAGGTGGATAAGATCTCACGCAAGTCGGACAATCCGTCTATCACGCGCGATGTATCAGGTGAGGGTGTGCAGCAGGCCTTGCTGAAAATTATGGAAGGTACCGTTGCATCTGTGCCGCCACAGGGCGGGCGCAAGCATCCGCAGCAGGAATTTCTGCAAGTGGATACATCGGGTATTTTGTTTATTTGCGGCGGTGCATTCTCCGGTTTGGAGAAAGTGATTGAGGCGCGCTTGCATGGCAATTCTATGGGTTTTGGTGCGGCAGTGCGTGGCGGCGAAGAGCAAAATACGGGTGAATTGCTCAAGCAATTCTTGCCAGAAGATTTGGTGCGTTATGGCTTAATTCCTGAGTTTGTAGGCCGTTTGCCGGTGATTGCTACCTTGGAAGATTTGGATGAAAAAGCCTTGGTACAAATTCTTACAGAGCCGAAAAACGCCTTGGTGAAGCAATATAGTGCATTATTCGATATGGAAAATGTGGAGCTGAAATTTACAGACGGTGCCTTGACGGCAATTGCGGAGCGCGCTATTGAGCGCAAAACAGGCGCGCGTGGCCTTCGAGCGATTATGGAAGACATTTTGCTTGATCTGATGTATGACGTACCTAACGATGAGAGCATTACCAGTGTGACCATCACAGAGAAAACAGTAAAAAGCGGTGCGAAACCAACCATTGCACGCGCTACAAAGAAAGAGAAAAAACGTGCCTAAAGGCATGTAAAGGAGACTAGATATGACATTATTTCGTTCGATTGTAATGGGTTCTGTGGCCATGGCCGGTGTGGCAGTGGCTGGCCCTAACGACCTTCACCCGCTGGAGCGCTTAACTACAGAGCAAGCTAACGGTTCTGTATTGGAGCAAGTGGTAGGTGCAGATTTGGATGTGCGCAGTGAAGACCGTGTTGAAATCACAGAGCGCGAGGAGCTAGCCGCCTTTGCAGTGCCAGGTATGGCAGAAGCTGCTGGTGCATATGTGTCTCAACATGCCTCGCAGGCGGATGGTGGTGCATGGAAGCCAACGGTGCGTGTAAAAGTAGAAGGCAATGACGATTATATTCTTGGTGGCGTGGGTGCGTGGGTGCCGGTTTCTTCCACTGATGACAGCGTGACCTATGTGGATGTTGAGGGCCGTGCTATATTCTTGGATGATGAAGTGGCCGCTAGCGATGATGAAGAAGTATTTGAAGCCAGCGTGGGTATTGGTTACCGCACACTTGTGGGTGACTTGTCTAAGCAGCGTGCTGTGATTGCTGGTGCTAATCTATATGTAGACGGTATCTTCCAAGACGATGAGAGCTTTTTGGGTCAAGCAAGTTTGGGCCTAGAAGCACGTGCAAAGCATTTAAGCACCTATGTGAATGGTTATGTGCCGTTTGATGAATATGCAGAAGATAACGACCTGGAAGGCAATTGTGTGCCGCTTATGGGCGTGGATGGTGGCGTGAGTGCGCATATCCCATTTGGTAACCGTGAGTATAGCAGCAATAACTATGCAGAGTTAGAAATATATGGTCAGGGTTTCCATTTCCCGGATACGGATAATACAGTAGAAATCAATGGCGGTATCTTGGGTGCTGAATTGCATTTTGATACAAACCTCATCAACCAGCACACTGCAATTGAGCCATTCATTGAAGGTGTATGGACAAATCTGGAAGATGATGACGGTGAAGTGCGTGGTGGTATTGAGCTTGCTGTGCCGCTTTCTGACCCTGGTGTGAGTGAAGTGGAATCTGATCCTCGTTTCCATCGTCGTATGCGTCAGCACACACATCGCCTTCTTGGTAAAGGCTTTGGCTGCTAACACATAGGCTTGGCGTTATATGTGGGTATAGCAATTCCACTTAACTTTTTCCTGCAATCCCTGACAAGCGAAGCGCAGATCGGGGATCCAGGGTTAACAAGCACATTCTATCGTTTCGCCCTAGGCCCTCGCTTTCGCAAAGGCTACAAAATAGGAATTTTTTAACTGAAATGACTATAGTAATACGAAAATCTGCAGATCGTGGCCAAGCAGATTTTGGTTGGTTGCAGGCACGTTACAGTTTCTCCTTTGCAAAATATCATGACCCGGCGTATATGGGCTTTGGTCCGCTCTGTGTATTGAACGAAGATATTGTGGCGCCCAATGGCGGTTTTGCCACGCATCCTCATGAGAATATGGAAATTGTGACCTATGTGCTGTCCGGTGCATTGGAGCATAAGGATTCTATGGGTAATGGTTCAGTAATTCAGGCGGGTGATGTGCAGCGCATGAGTGCCGGCACGGGTGTTACACATAGCGAAAAAAATCCTTCTGATGACAGCCCCGTACATTTGCTGCAAATTTGGCTTGTGCCTGAGGTGCAAAACAGCCCCCCTTCCTATGCACAGCAGCATATTGAGTCTGCACAAAAGCAACATCGTTGGTGTTTGATTGTCTCTAAAGACGGGCGCGAGGGCTCTATTACCATACAGCAAGATGTTGATATAGTTGCGAGCTGCCTGAATGCTGGACAGGCATTAGAATATGAGTTGCAGCCTGGCCGTATCATATGGATACAGCTGGTAAGAGGTGTAATTACAATCAATGGTACTGAAATAGAAAAGGGCGATGGCGCCGCCATTGCCTCACCTGGCACATTACATGTGCAGTGCACGGAAGATGCAGAGCTGTTGTTGTTTGATATGGCAGAAGATGCATGATTTAATACTGGTATTTTACCGCACATTGCGCCATTAGCAGCATATGCACCCACAAGGACCATTAGATAATCGTGAATTTTACCGCATTAGCCGGCTGCCGCCCTATGTGTTTGCGGAAGTGAATAATGTAAAAGCGGAATACCGCAAGCAAGGGCGCGATATTATTGATTTTGGTATGGGTAATCCCGATTCACCTACGCCGCCGCATATTGTAGAAAAATTGCGTGAAACAGCGTTGGATCCAAGCACGCATCGCTATTCTGTGTCGCAGGGTATTCCTGGCTTGCGCAAGGCAATCAGCGGTTATTATGAGCGCCGTTTTAATGTGTCGGTTGATCCCAATACAGAAGTGGTAGTAAGTCTGGGTTCTAAGGAAGGGTTGGCTAATTTATCCACCGCCATTACCAAGCCGGGTGATGTGATTATGGTGCCAAACCCGAGCTATCCTATTCATCCTTACGGTTTTATTATTGCCGAGGCGAGTGTGAAATATCTACCAAAAGATTTTACGGTGGAAGACCATGAAACGCATTTCTTAGAGCAGTTAAAAAAGGCCATTGCCGAAACTGTGCCTACGCCGGCTGCACTGGTGGTGAATTACCCCTGTAACCCTACCACAGAAACTGTGAGTTTGGAGTTTTATGAAGAGCTGGTGGATATTTGTTTGCACCATAATATCATCCTCATTTCGGACTTGGCCTATTGTGAGATTTATTTTGGTGATACACCGCCTCCATCCGTGTTGCAGGTGAAGCGTGCCAAAGAGATTGCTGTGGAATTTACTACCATGAGCAAAACCTATTCTATGGCTGGGTGGCGCATTGGGTTTGCTTGTGGCAATCCGCAGCTGATTGCAGCCCTAAAACGCATTAAATCCTACTTGGACTATGGCGGATTTACGCCAATTCAGGTGGCGGCCACAGCGGCATTAAACGGCCCGCAAGAATGTGTGGAGGAAATTCGTCAGCTTTATAAAGACCGTCGTGATGTGTTATGCGCTGGGCTGAATGAGGCCGGGTGGGCGGTAACACCGCCGGATGCCAGCATGTTTTTATGGGCGCCCATTCCAGAAAAATTTCGGTCATTAGGCAGTGTTGAGTTTGCCAAATTATTGTTGGACAAGGCCGAGGTGGCGGTGGCCCCAGGTGCTGGATTTGGCAGCTATGGTGATGGATTCGTGCGTATTGGTTTGATTGAGAATAAGCAGCGTACACGCCAAGCCTTGCGTAATATCAAGAAATTCATGCGTGAGTCGATATAGATGCTGCGTGCATTTACCCTGTCTTTTCTCCTGCTATTTGGCAATATTGCGCTGCATGCGGGGCAATATGTGCAGAAGCAAGGCATCACCATTTTGGCCAGCCATGGCATGGATAATAGCATTAGCCTGCTAGCACGGGAATTTTCTGCCGCAGAAGGCATGCCTGTTACGGTAATTTTTGGCACACCTTCTGAGTTAAAAGAGCAGGTGCTTGCTGGTGCGGCAGCAGATGTGTTGATTGTAGAAGATGCATCCGTGTTTGATGCATTGCAATTGCAGGGCATCATTGATGCCTCCAGCCGTGCTGTAATCGCAGAAGATCATGTGGTGCTGGCGGCACCAGAAAAGAGCTATATTCGCCAAGGCCTGGCACAAGAAGAAATGCCTATTGCTGCCTTGTTTGAGTTAAGCCTCCCTGTATATGCGGACCCGAATGACAGCTATCAGGGTAGTGTGATAGAGCGTGCTTTGCAGGTGTATGTACCAGAGTCTGTGCTGGCCAATCGTAGTATTAAATCCAGCCATGCGCAGCACAGCCGTACTTTGGTGCTGGAGGGTAATAATCCGGGTTTTGTCTATAGCAATGCATTATTCGGCGCATCAGTACAGCGTGCATTATTTGCGCTGGAGGGCAGTAATGTTGCATTTGAAGCAGCCATTGTGGCAGGCGAGCATATGCATCTTGGACGCCGCTGGTTGGCTTTTGCGCAAAGTGAGCATGCACACACATTGCTTGAAGATATGGGCTTTATGATCCCCTAGAATAGGCCGACAGTATCTAGCCATGTATAGCAATTATCAAAAATATCCATTCACACGCGATGTATCTGAAGAGGTGCCGCATTGTGCTTGGGATGGCTGTGCAAACGCAGCGCATTTTAAAGCGCCGCACCCATCGCTGCGCTATAGTGATATAACGGCAATTGAGGCAGAGAAGCCAACATATCAATATTTCTGTGCGCAGCATATTGCTGCGTTTAATCAGGCATGGGATTATTTTGCTGCAATGAGTGAGGCAGAGATTGAGGATTTTATGAAGGAGGCGGTAACAGGGCATCGCCGTACAAAGCCAGTGCAAACGCATCTGCACACAGCCAATATGCAGGAGTTGCTGCTGCAAAAAGCAATGCAGCTTTACGGCGCAGATAGTGCTGTGGATGCTGTGGAAAGAAACCCATCGCTTCCGCCGGATATTCGCCATGCATTGCAGCAATTGCATTTTAGCACTATGCCAGATGCGGCAACGTTAAAGGCGCAGTGGCGCCGGCTTGCAAAGCAGCATCACCCAGATGCTGCCACGGGTGATGAGCAGCTCTTCCATGCTGCTAAAGAGGCATATGTTACACTGAAATCCTTTTTAGAATCAGAGTAGCCATTGGCTCATGATGGGGATGTAGAACAACGCAATAAGGGTTGATGCAAACACAATGGTTGCCACGCGGTTTACAGGCAAGTTCAAAATGGCAGACATGGCCACAGAATCAGCACCAATGGGCATGATGGAGAGTAATATCAACACCTGATGCAATGCCGGTTCAAACCAGTGAAAGAGAGTGCGATCTAACGCGATGAAGCCTGTTGTGAGCAATGGCCACAGAATAAAGCGTGCAGAAAGTGCCAATGCCGCAAAAGGAATATCGATGCGAAAGCGCTTGGTTTGGCTTAACCCTACGCCAATGATCATCAATCCAATACATACATAGCAGCCCTGAATATAGGTAAATAATGTGGTGAGCGGCGCAGGATATTCTGTGCCAGTAGCGCCGATGATGATGCCTAAAATAACGGCATATAAAGTGGGTAATTTCGCTACGCGCACCAGGCTTTCTTTGATACTGCTTTGCGCGCGTGAGGCAAGGTAATAGGAAATGGTGTTTTGGCAGATGACCGCTCCAAAGATGCACAATGTATAAGCTGCCACATAGGCATTATCAAACAACATCATGGCCACGGGCAGGCCAAAATACCCTAAATTCCCCATGCCAGACATTTGCGGCAAGATATTTGCGCGGTTGTCTTTCAGCCATCGTTTTCCCACATAAAATGCCAGCAAGGTAATGCTGGTGCATAAGGTGCAGTAAAAGAGCGGTAATGCCAAAATTTCAAGGCGCATATCGGCATAAGAGGCGCGCCAGCCAATCACAATGGGTACCAGAATATAAAACAGCAACCGGCCCAGCGGCGCGCTGTCAATTTCCAGCTTTTTTCCGGCAATAAACCCTAACGCTATAAGCGCATAAAGCGGCAAAAGCATAGCAATAAAATGTGGAGTGGTAAGCATGTGTCTATGCTACGCTAGATGCACAAAAAGTCCATGCTTCATTCATGTGCATTATGCTATCTCATTAAGTGGTTATTTTCGTCTATATAATAGGACTTGTTCTTCAATATGGATAAAGCTATGAAATATTATTTATGAGAACATAGTCATAAGAAGGTGCTGTATGTTATATCGTTATTGTTTCGCTCTGTTTATTGCTCTGCTATTATCATTCATACCTGCTTCTTATGCTGCTTACCCCACAGAGTCATTTATTGAAGAGTCTCAAGTAACTGGTGCTGGCGCTTTTTCTTCTTTCCGTCGTACCGTTAGGGTTTCTAGTTGTGCTGTGAGGGAGATTGTAGATTGGGAAACGGCTGGGTTTTCTGCTTCCATTTCTGAAGCTAGTTATGTGGAAAATGGATCTGGCGGCTTTGATTTTACTGGAGCACAAACGTTTTCTGCATCTCCCAATGTAACTGTTTTATATGATTCGGATACAGATAATGTAGGGTTTTCTGGGTTTTATGAACCTGATTTTGCTAATTATAATTTATATGAAGATAGTGCTGGATATGGTATTGTAGGTGATGGCATGCTGCGCATTGACCATTTTGTTGACATACTATTTTCTAATCAAACGCCGCCGCTTGAATCGCGTCATAATTTTTCATTTTATACAGATAGTGGGTTTCCACTGCGTATCAGTTATTATGATTTCAATATTTATGATGCTGATGCAACAGATGGTGGGTATAGGGATAGATTGCTTGTAGATGGTCCGGCATTTGGGTTTCCAGGGTTGTATAATATTGAGTGCGGCGCCAATGTGGTAGATAATATAATTGGCGGTTCAACGTTACAGATTCGTGGTGATAGCTCACCTGGGCCACTTTTAGATAATGATATTTCAGGGCGATGTGATATCAATGATGAGTCTGCGCTTCTTTTTAATTCACTTGCGCCTGCTGTAAGTGCAAGTGATGATGAAGCAAAGATATCATTCACATTTGATGATGCAAATAATTCATCTTTACCCCATCATATTGGGATTGGAAATATTTCTGCATGTGATGTTGGTGAAAGTTTGAGTCACACAATACGCTTGAATCCAGAGGGTGGTGGTTCGCCTGTTTCTCCAACATCGATTGGGTTTACTCCAGGTGAAGAGGGTGTATTTACATTAACCGAGAACTATAACATGTATAATTTTTCTTCGCCAGCATATGGTTCTGACGCTGTGGAAAACTTAACAGCAGGTATAACATTTAATACATTGCCGCCCTTTGTGCGTATTGAGTGTCAGAGAAATTCTAGTGTATATAATTATCTTGGTGATTTTACTGCCGAGTTTGAGCCTTCATCTATAATTGGTGTCAGAGAAGAGTTGATTGGGTCAACTTTTTATGCGCATGAGGATGAGGATATAGCTGTTGTGTATCCTGAGGCGTTTGAATCTGTGACGGGTACATGCTATGCCGTTGCAAGCCCGGCGGATACTGCAGGCCTAACAGGATGCTTTCCGATGGACTTTACCATTTTTTATGAAGGCTGTGCAGATCAGCAAACGGATTTAGGGGCTTGTGTGGGGCCAGCAGGGAGTGAGATTAACTTCAGCTACAGTGAAACAAAATATTATGAGTTTTGTGCCGGGCCAGCAGGGAGTACGCCAATAGAGCTGGAGGCACTTAAATCATTCGATACAAATGCGATTCCAAGTGTGGGCTCGTTTAGTGGTAGCATCGACAATGCGGTGTTTGACTATAACCCTGCAACGCAGGCCTTTGAGGCGGTGCATAGGCTGTCTGTTACTATGAAAGCGAGTGATGTGTCTGCTGCGCAACTTGTATCTGCTGTGGATACATTAGTGGAGGTGAATATAGCCAATAATGCAGGAATTTCTGCGCCAGTTGTGGATCAAATTACGGTAAGTCGTGAGCAGTTTTGTGTGCTGTTTGATGAAGATAATTGTACGAATGTAACAACAAGTTTGCTTAATCCTTCATTTGATCCGCTTATAGACAATAATTTATTGGCTGCGCCAGTGGTGGTTCCGGTGGGCGAGATATATGTATTCGAAATGTCGTACCGTGTATCTTTTCCTGTTACCGATTATTTTGCTGCGGCAGAGCGTGTGGGGGCATTATTGCCACAATTTAGATATGGTGTGGATAATACATTAACCGCAGAAAGCTGTGTATGGGATGGCGCAAGCTGTTCTGCTAATGCAACATTGAGTGATACTATTCGCCAGCGTCACCGTGCATTTCAATATCAGGTAACAAAAGAGGTATCTGATTTGCGTGCGTTGGAGTCGGGTGGTTTTGAGGTTGATTTCAGAATTACCACCACGCATGATTCACCGTTTCCAGTTTCGTTGGTGGTAGAAGATAATTTAGAGGATGCCTTTTTAGGGGTGCAGTTTGGGCTGGTAAATATTTCAATGGTATCATTGTCTTCTAATATGAATCCAAATTATGATGGCCAAACTGATATTGTGGTGAACGATATTTCTGTGCCCAGTAATGCATTAGGTGATGTCTATGAGTTTACTGTATTTGCAGACACGCTATTGGGTAGTAATGTAAGCAATCAGGTGGTTGTAGAAGATGTGTGCGAAATGCCATTTACCAGCCAATCAGATTGCTTTTTCCTGGATAATAAAACGGCATTTGGTACTCAGAATATAACGCCCTCACTTTTCTCTGGCGTAGCAAAACACATGTCTGCAGAGTTTGTGAGTGACGGTACCGATGTTGGGATGCTCATTCATGTGGAGTTGGATATAAATGTACCGGGCAATAATGTGGGTATTTATACGTTGGATAATTTTCAGCTGGTGGATGTGGTGTCAGATATGTTTGATGGCAATAGCGCTGATTGGCGCATAGCGGGCGCGCCAACGGTGTTGAGTTCGGCCGGTTCGCCAACCATTGTGCTTAATGCGGGTTATAATGGTATTGCGGGCGGTGATGTGAATCTTCTGGCGCCTGGCACGGCACTTGATTTTGGTGAGAGTGCTACTATTGGGTTTACCATAGAGGTAGACCAGCCTTTATTGCCGGCGGTATATGAAGGGGTGACGAATGAGGCGAGCTTTACCTTTGATGCAAGCTTCAGTGATGATTTGGCAGACCCAATAAATGTAGATGCTATTGCTATTTCTGCTACTGATGATGTATCGCTTGCTGTCGATCCGAGTGGTATTGTGTATGATGAAACAACCAATGAGGGTGTGGAAAATGTGCCTGTATCGCTGTATTTTGATACTGGTGGCAGCTTGGTGTTGGTGCCGGAGGATTGTTTGCTTCCTGGACAGCCCAACCCTCAATTAACAAATAGTGTTGGTCAATATCAGTTTGATATTGATTTTGGCAATGTGGCATGTCCGGCGCCTATTTCGGGTGGTGGCACCTTTGTGCTTCAATACGACCCTACCGCAGTGGGGTATTTGCCTGGCGTAACAGTGATTGATTCTAATGACCCATCTATTGGGCAGCCGCCGCTGAATGCGTTAACCTGCTTGCAAGGTGTTGCGGTGGATGGCGGTTGTTCTGTGGATACGGACGGCACGCCGCAAGCGGTGCCAACCAGCCAGTTTTACACGCAGTTCACCATTTTCCCTTTCTCACAACATGTGATTTATAACCATATACCGCTGCGCCAAACCAGTGACACAGCAGAGATTGTGATCACCAAAGAAGCGAATGTACAGCAAGCAGCGGTGGGTGATTTTGTAAGCTTCACCCTGCGCGTGTTAAATACGGGTGATAGTGATGCGAGTGATCTTATTGTGCAAGATAATTTACCGCTGGGTTTAAGCTATGTGCCAAGCAGTGCTGCCTTAGATGGTGTGGAGCTGGAGCCGAGTGTTACAGGAGGCAGCCAGCTTGCATGGACTATACCGTCACTGGCAGCAGGTGAGCAGGCGGTGATCACCTTTATCACGGTGGTAAATAGTGCGGCGGTGATTGGCGATATCACCAATATTGCGGCGGTGTATGATGCTGGAGGTGCGCAGATAAGCAACACGGCGCGTGCGACATTGGAGATTATTCCGGAGCCGATATTTGATTGTAGTACAGTGATTGGGCGTGTGTTTAAGGATGATAACCAAAATGGTTATATTAATGACGGTGAAGGCGGTGTACCTGCCGTGCGGTTGGTGACGCCTAACGGGTGGGAAGTAACAACGGATGCATATGGCCGTTATCACATTCCTTGTGCAGCCATTCCAGATGAGCAACGCGGCAGCAACTTCACCCTCAAGCTTGACCCGCGCAGCCTGCCCACAGGCTACCGCATCACCAGCGAAAACCCCAGAACCATCCGCCTCACCCAAGGTAAAATGAAACAGGCCAATTTTGGGGTGGATATAAGCCAAGTATTAAGGGTGGAGTTGAAGGATGGTTTGTTTGCTGCAAATGATAATAATGTACCGGATGCCTTAGCAAGTCAGCTGGAGAAGTTGTTGCCTTATATGCAGAAAAAGCCGACCATTATTCGTATTAGCTATCGCAATAGTGCAATAGAAGAAAATGCGCAGCGTGAGCGGATGAAAGGCATTAAAGCAGTGCTGGAAGACATGCGTGAAGCAAATAATATTACATATGAGGTAAGTTTTGAAGCAGACATTGTCCGTTCTGGAAAGAAGGAGGGCGTGAAATGATCTATCGTTTTCTTTTTGCAATAAGTACATATGTGTTGGGTGGTGCAGGAGTTTTGTATGCAAATTCTGCTGTGCCTGTTAACGCCGAGCAGGCAGTGCCTGGTGTGCATGAGCCGTCTGACTTGGTGCCGCTAGAGGGGCTTGGTCTGTATGTGGATGGTGTGTCGCTCTATGAGCAGCCGGCACGTCAGGAAGATGAAATGCGCCGTGTGGATGTGGCGCTGGATGCTATGGATTTGCAAGTGGCCTACGATAATTTGCATGCAAAGCCGGTGTTGAATATAAATGCTGCGCGCAATCAAGATGGACAGATTCTTTTTGCACCGTACTGGAATTACAGCGCATGGATCAGTCAGCCGGAAATTCGTATTTTTTCGCATGGTGATTCGGCACTGAATGAGCCGCTTGCAGTTGTGTCATTCAGTGAAATGGATCGTGTAGCTATATTAGAAGCAGAGCAGTTACTTGAGGCATATGATACGCGGTCCACAGACAGTGCCGGTGTAAAAGGTGATGCGCCTGTGGACTTTTCTTATGTATTGCGTGTGTATGACAGGGAAGGAAAGCTTTTTGATGAGACGCGCCCTAAGAAGCTCAATATTGACCGGGCCTACCACAAAGCACTCATTACAGATGAAGATGTAAAAGAGCAATTACTCTCAGGTTATGGCCGAAACCATATCGCCAAGCAAAATATTGCTATTGATGGCGGTACAGCCACCGTATCCGGCATTGAAGTGCCAGAAGGTGTGGGTGTGTATGTGATGGGTAAATTGGCGCCTGTTGACCGTGAGGGCAATTTTGTTGCTGAAGAAATTGTGCCGGACGGCTCACATAACATCACGGTCGGTTTAACAGATGACGGTAATGCGGCCATGTCTATTGCAGAGGAGCTGAGCCCTGCACAATATGCCATTGAGGTGCAGCGCCGTGTATATTCCAAAACGAATGATTGGTTTTATGTTGCTGTGGCAGATTTGACGGTGGGTAAGACCATTTATGATGGCGATATTCCTCTAACATCAGACCGTGAAGAGCGATTTGATGAAGATATCTATGCGCAAGGGCGTGTGGCCGGGCATGTAGAAGGAAAGCTTTCGGGTGGTTGGAAGCTTCAGGCGATGTTGGATACGGGTGAAGAAGATATTGAAGAAGTGCTGGAGAATCTGGATGAAAAGAATCCGCGTGCCTTCTTGCGCCGCTTGGATCCAGAGCGTCATTATTCTGTCTATGGTGATGATTCTACTATCACAGAACTAGCTCCTACGCAGGGTAAGTTTTTTGCGCGTGTAGAAAAAGACAAGAAGCAGCTAATGTGGGGTAATTACCGCGTGTCGCTTTCGGATAATACATTAGGCCGCTTGGATCGCTCGCTTTATGGTGCAAAGGGTGAGTGGGTATCTGGTGTGCCGACTTCTCATGGTGAGCAGCGCTTGCAGGCCACTGCCTTCGCTACCAGCCCAGAGACCATTGTGCGTGAGGATAATTTCTTGGCTACAGGTGGCTCTCTATATTATCTGCAGCGCCAAGATGTGACGATTGGCAGTGAACAAATTCGTGTGGAAGTGCGCGATAAGCATAGCGGTATTGTGAAATCGACAAGAACGCTGAGTTACGGTGAAGATTATGATGTGAATTACCTGCAGGGTCGGATCTTGTTAAGTCATCCGCTTTCTTCTGCTGCAGATGATGATTTTTTGGTGCAGAGCAATATTCAGCCAGGTGATCCTGTATTTTTGGTGGTGAATTATGAATATGTGCCGCCACTGACGGAGCTGGATGATTATTATTACGGTGGACGTGTAGCAGGCTGGGTGAATGACCATGTGCGATTGGGTGTTACTGGTTTGAAAGACAATGCAACAGGCCTAGAGAGTGAGCTTTACGGCGGAGATATTACACTGCGTTATACGCCGTCCACATACCTAAAGTTAGAGGGGATGCAGAGTGAGGGTAATGGTATCAGTGAGACAACTTCTTATGATGCGGGCTTTACGTTTGCAAATACTACCAAGGCCGGTGATGAGGGTGAGGCATGGCGTGTAGAAGCGGCTGTGGATGCGAAAGATGTGGGTATTGAGGCAATAGAAGCCTCTGTGGCTGGTTATTATCAAGAAAGTGAAGCTGGGTTTAGCGGGAATGGCAGTATTCAATCCACTGCTGCAGATACGCAGCAATATGGTGTCTCTTTTTCTGCAGAGCCAAATAGCTACACGAATGTAAGCGGTAAATATGATGCGCGGAGCTTTGGTGATAATGACGGTGAGGATGCCAATGTGGATGTAACCCATAATGTAGGCAATGGTGTGCATGTGGGCTATGGATGGGGATATAATAGCAATAATGCTGGCTCTCGCCATGATGTTGGTGGTGAGTTGGGCTGGCGTAATGCAACGTACAGTGCCAAGTTATTTGGTCAGACTACGGTATCGCATGATGGGTCCTATCAAGAAAATGATCGTATAGGTGTAGGCGGATCGGCTAAAATCAGTGAGAAATTAACCTTAGGTGGTGAAGTGTCTGACGGTGAGTTGGGCATGGGTGCACGTGTGAAGGCGGATTATGCCTATGATGACGATACCAGCTATTATTTAGGTTATGAGCTAACAGACCGTACGACTGTGGGTACCGGCACCTTATCTGCGCTTAATGATACGGATGGGCGTTTTGTAGTGGGTGGTCGCACACGTTATAATGATAATTGGAGTGCCTATGGTGAGGAGCGTATTGATCATAATATAGGTGATGGTATTGCAGGTCTTACCCATGCATATGGTGTGGATTTTACGCCGATACGCCAGGTAACATTAGGTGGTTCGCTAGAGCATTCCAATATTGAAGAAACGAACACAGAGCGTACCAGTGCTAGCCTAACCGGTGGGTATAAAAACGGCGATAGTGCTTTTTCAGTATCCTTAGAAGGGTTGTGGGATGAAAATAGCAGCGGTAATGACCGCAACACATTCCTAGCGCGCCTGCGTGCCTATACAAAAATGAATCCGGATTGGCGTGTGCAGGGTAAATTTAATATCGCAACATCCGATGATGGCACCGGTGAGTTTTTTGACGCACGTTTTATGGAGGGTGGATTGGGCTTTGCCTACCGCCCGGTGGATCATAATCGTGTGAATGCGCTGTTCCAATATTCATTCTTATATGATGTGCCAAGCGCAGGCCAGGCTGCAGGTAATGAAGTATCGCCATCTATTGATTATAAGCAGCGCAGCCACTTGCTCTCAGCAGATGCAGATATAGCGCTGAATGAGATGCTCACTTTAGGCGCAAAATACGGCCTAAAATTTGGTGAGATTACCAGCAGCCGAGTGTCGGAAGATTGGCAAACATCCACGGTGCATCTTGGTGTTGTGGGTGTAGATTGGCACATGGTGCATGAGTGGGATGCGTTGGTGGAATATCGCGCTATGGCACTAGAGGAGCAAGATGAAATACATCACGGGCCACTTGTGTCTGTATATAGGCATGTGGGCGATAATCTGAAAGTGGGTGTCGGCTATAATTTCAGTGAGTTTGATAATGACCTGTTTGATATTGACCGTAGCAATCAAGGGTTTTTCACGAATGTTGTTTTGAGGTTCTAATATGACATATCTAAGATATTTACATACTGTATTTCTGTTACTGGTTCCTGTTGTTGTCGTGGCGCAAAATGCGGATAATACAGCAGATTTACATAATTACTCAGAGCATTTGGGACGAGACAAGGCATCACAATATTATAAGGTGAATGACGGAAATATTCCCAAGCTTAAAAAATTGCAGTCAGATCCGTTGAAAAAATATAAAGAGGCACTGCTGGCACAAGAGGCTATGGAATTGAAGCAGGAAAACCAAGTAACCTCAGGGTTTCGTTTGAAGGCCTATTTCAAAGAAGGCAAGTTGGTCGTGAAAGAGCCAGAAACCGTGACATTGCAATTGGACCATTGCCCGCCTGATATGGTGTCTAATTTCATCATCCATTTTCCGTTTGATAAATATTACTTAACAGCCAAAGCCAAGCAAGAAGTGCAAGATGCATATAGCTATTTCACGGCTAACCCTGGTACGCATATTAATCTAGCAGGGCATACAGATACAATGGGAACTGATGCGTATAATATCACTTTATCCTATAATCGTGTGACCACAGTGGGTAAGGCGTTGATGGCTAAGGGTGTGGCAGAAGGTGAAATGACAGCAAGTTTCCATGGTGAACATGTAAATGTGGTGCAGGGTGGGGATCAATTCCGCAACCAGGCCAACCGTCGCGTGGAGATCCAAATTTTGCGTGATGTCCCATGTAATTAGACATTGTTAAACAGGCCTATGATGTTGATGTCTATTTATAAAACTTGCATTCAGGCTGTTTTTGTGTAGAAGGCGCTCAACTTAATTAATTATATAGGTAAGTATGACAATTACTGTAGATATTGTGTCTCCTGAGAAAAAAATTGCATCATTGCAGGCAACGCAGGTGGTTGTGCCGGGTGTTGAAGGGGATTTTGGTGTGCTGGATTTGCATGCGCCAACTGTGTCCACGCTGCGGCCTGGCACTATTTCTGTATATAATGGCAATATTGTGTCCGACTCTTATGAGGTATCAGGTGGTTTTGTTGAGGTGGATGGTGCATCTTGCACGGTGCTTTTATCCACCAGTTAGAAAACGTAACTTTATTTAATTAATTTTACTTAATATTGTTAAAATTAATTCTTTTTATCCCAGGAGAAAATGTGATATTGGTACATTAAGTTAACTGAATCTTAACTATTTGTTGTTACCATTCATCTATACAGGTGGGTTGTAACGCAACTGTAATACTGGGTTGATAGGGTGTTTAGGGAAGAATTAGGAAGAGAAACTATGAAAAACAACATGATATTGCGACTGCAGGCGTTGAAAAAATGGGCTGTGCTCTTTGTATTGAGCGTATGTTCCTTCGCATCTGCGTATTATGACTTAGATATGAATATTAGCGTCAATAATATTGAAGTCAGCAATGATTATCCCAATGATAATGTTATTAACGTATTCCATACGGCTACGGTTGAATATGGAAATAATATCCCTGCAAATGTAACAGAGCTATGGTTGCCATCTGTTATGCTTCGTGTGGGTGATGGCTGGTCCGGTGATGCGAATGTTGATACTGTGGGTTACGGCAAGTTTTTGCCTTCTTGTGGTGATGTTGCAGCCTATTCTGGTGCTGAGAATGTGTATTCCTGGGTAATGTATCCGGGTATTAGTAGTACATTAACCACAGGTGTTTCTGGTGTTACAATAGCTTCTCCTGCGGCTATGGCGGATAACACCCAGTATATTGGTAGCGATCAAGTGTATTCTGGTAATGAGCATGTAGAAATTTCTTCGCCGGCTGGGGTGGCAAGTAACAACTCTGCGGGTGATATTGATTATTTATTTATGCTGGGTTGGGAGCCAGATGTAAATACTGAGTTCACGTCGGATGGTGAGCTTGTGATTAATTTTGGTGTGTGTGCAAAAATAAATAACCCTGATGCAATAGATATTGAATATGGTGCGTGTTCTTGCGGTGATGTTAATCAGGACCAATGTTTTGCTGCAGGTGGTGGTGGACTTGGTGCTGGCGGTGGTGAGCAGGGGGGTGAGGTTGGTATTTCATACAGCCTAACCTGTGATGATGGTCAAAACAGCATTATTGGCAATACAAACACATTTATCTTAGATGATATATACGATGTGTCTGTGAATAAAATAGCCGGCCAGCCTGTGCAGGTGGCGGATGATCAGTATCAAATCACATTTAGTATTTCCGTATCTAATGATGGTTTAATGGAGATGGATAATTTTGAGGTGTTAGATAGCTTGCCTCAAGCGTTTGGTGACTCTACCGGTGCTGGTTTGGGTACAGATTATAGTGTGGATAACATAACCTTTGGCGGGTTTACGTCACTTTCTACAGATTCCAATATTCAGATTAACCCTAATTATGGCACATCTATAGCGGAAACAAATGTACTGCAACCTGGCGGTACATTGGCCAGTGGTGATTCATTTGTGCTGAACATAGTGGTGAATATGTCCTTTGCTCAAGGCAGTGTGCTCCAATACGACGTTGACTACCAAAATACTGTGAAAGTGTATGGCTATGTCGGTAATTCGCCCGATCCTGTGGTGGCTCCAACGGATGTTGTGGAGTTTGATGTAAGTCAATATGGTAATTTTGGCAAGGAAGTGTCTGGCTTCCAGGCTGTAACAAATGCTGATGGTGACGCTGCTGTAGATTATTATCAGATTGATTATGATCTGACCTTGATAAATACTTCTGGTATTACATTGGAGAATATTACTGTAACGGATAGCGACCTTGATGATTTGTTTGGTCAATATGTGTCTGGCGGCCCTGGTTGGTTTGATGGCTTGACGCAGCCGAGCTATTCTATTGGCGCTATTGGAGTTACGTCTAGTAATGCTGCAGGTGGTGACAATAGTGATGATGTTGTAATTAACACAACTTTCCAAGGTAATGATTCTGATGATGTGGTGTATACGCTTGCTGCACTGGATAATAACGAAATCGTGATTGTAACGGTGCAGGTGAATTTCTGGGTGTCTCCAGATCAAATGGCGCAGCTCCAGGCATCGGATTGGCAGGCAACCAATACTGCGTCTGCTAACCTGCAATATTTAGTAGATGGTGGTGGGAAGTTCCCTGATTATTATCAGGGTGTAGCGCTTGAAGATGACGCAACGATTGGGTTTGTAGAGTTTCCTTTGGTGGGTTATGTCAACCCTACATTAACAAAGTCGCATGCTATTGGGCAGGATGTTATCATTACGCCATACGATGAAGATGCGGGTATTTACGAGGTTAATTACACGGTATCTCTAAGTTATCCTGATTTGACGGTGCAGTCGATTAATAACGTAACAGTTAATGATGACTTGGCTGCTGCGGGTTTTGGAAATTATCAAGCTGATGTAAATGCGCTTACGGCGCAGGGGCAGTATACGGTGCAAGATGTTACCCTTACATCTGCTTCGGAATGTACATTGCCGCTAAATGCTGGGTATAATGGTCAGTCTGATACATTATTATTGGGTGGTGATGGTGTTTCTATGTCTGCAGGCGAGCAGTGTGAGGTGCAATTTACTGTATATTTCATCCCAGATGCGTCTCTTGTGGATGTGGATGGTAATTTGTTTATTGTAAACCATGCAGATGGTCAGCATAATACGCAGAATATCAATAATACATATCAGTATAGTCCTTCAGATCCAAATGCTTCTACATTGGATGACGGTACGCCAATTGTGGAGGGTATTGTGGTGCAGCTTCCGGTGGACCCGGTGGTTGAAGTAACAAAGGTGCATGACACGGCGGATATAATAACGCCGGATGGAAATGGTGTGTACACTATTTCCTACACTATGACGGTGAGTAATATAGGTGGTGTGGATATTCCTGATTTTGCAGTGACTGATGCACTTTCTGCAGCGGCGGGTGGTCCATTTGGTGCTTATGTGCCAAATGCAGCAAGCTTAACGGCACCTGGTTTATATGCGATTACTGCCTATGATGTGGATGAATTGGTATCCGACCCGGCTGTGAATAACTGTGGTTTGTTGTGGAACTCTAACCAGCAGGCAAGCAATGGCTATAATGGTGATGCGAATATTAATCTAGCGTCTGGCACATTCTTTGCTGGCAATGCATGTATTATTGATCTGACTGTGCAATTCACGCAAGATCCAGCCATCGCTGCGGGTGAGGAGTATAATATTACCAACACCGTAACAGCGGGTATTGTGGGTACGGATGGTACTATGCAAGTGCTGGATGTAGCAACAGATCCTGCGCAAGGCAGAGATACGGGTACAACCATTCAAGTGCCAGAGTCAGATCCTGTGGTAGGTTTGGTGAAGCAAGTAAGCACAACCACACCTCCTACAGAAGTGTCGCCTGGTGTATTTGAGATTACCTACGACGTAGGTGTGCAGGTGAATGGTGGTGATGTAACGGCAGCAGATACGCTAGAAATTATTGATATTATTAATGGCTTTGGTGGTGCGGCAGATACTTTGGCAGCACCAGGTCAGTATAATGTAACAACGGGCATTAACGGTTTAACCACAGCCACGGGTACGTCGCTGAACGCAGATTATGATGGTGCTGGGCAATCTATAATAAATGATGTGTCTCAAACAGAGATTCTGGACGGTGAAGTATTTGCCACTACCATCCGTGTGCAGTTTACGCCAACAGATGTGTGTAGTACTAACTTTTCAAATGAAGCGCAGCTCCTGTTTAATGGTGTGGATGTGGATCCAAATCCAAATAATAACGTAGTAAGCACGCAGCTCTTTGATGCGATGCCTGGCTATGCGCAAGCTCAGGATCCGCTGGTTTCATATGTTAATGATACATTTGATGTTTCTAAGTCATGTCAGGTGGCGTTGGAGTCTAATGGGGATAATT
This sequence comes from Rickettsiales bacterium, assembly GCA_020631295.1. GTDB lineage: Bacteria > Pseudomonadota > Alphaproteobacteria > Rickettsiales > UBA8987 > JAHDHN01. Next base: position 14,161 of record JAHDHN010000002.1, on the reverse strand, counting down.
TGGTTACATGTGCAATTGAGGTGCAGAATAACGGTACTTTCCCAATTGAGAATCTGACCCTTGCTGATGATTTGTCTGCTATGTTTGATGGTGCTGGCTTAGGTGTGGCATTTGCTGATGTACAGATAGTTGAGGTTGCTGTGGATGATAGTGCAGGCTCTTTCCTAAATGATACTAAGGCAGAAAACTTTAGTGCTAATGATAATTATACAGGCGATAATAATGGTAATGCACTTCCTGATTTAGATGCTATTGGCCTTCTTTCATTGGAAGAAGATGCAATGCTGGGAGTGGGTGATGCCATTACAGTTCAAACATCCTTCTTGGTACCAGCGGGTTATATAGAAAACTTAACAGATTTGACTCTGCAAAATGTTGCTCAGGCATGTGTGTTATGTAGCAATGAGCCTGGCACTGAGCCGCGCACATGTGTGGATGGTCCAGCGCCTGTATCGCTTATACGCCCAGCCGAGTTGATAGTAACAAAAACCGCAGATAACGCTGGAGAAGCTGTGTATCTGGGTAATGGTATCTATTCTGCGAGCTATGAGGTAGAGATAGCATTTGATGATCAGGCGGCTTCGCCAATCCTAGATGTTTTTGCAACAGACGCACTTGCTGGGTTTGGAAGTTATAATGGTAATGCTGTGGTAACAGTGGACGCTACTGGTAATGTGCTTGCTGCATCAGGGTTACAGCCTGGTGAGTATGATGTGGTGAGTCTCTCTGCGTACCATGATGATGATGGTCAGCAGTCAATTAATATTGTTAATACAGGCTATAATGGTGACGTTGAGCAGCAGTTGCTTCTTACGGATGCAGAGCTTAGTGCCGTTAGTGGTGAGGCGCTGAACGACCTTTATACTGTTGGTAAAAATATTACTATAAACTACACGGTGGTGTTTGCACCAACAGCAGGTCAAACAACCATTGGTAATACAGTCAATGCATGTGGTGACAGTGAGCCATTTGCATCACAAGCCTGTGGTGTAGGTACGGCAAGCATAACGGTGCCACCAGCGCCAACGGGTGATGTGCTGATATCTAAAACACACCAGGATTCAGGGGCATTTACAACGCCAGTCTTACAGGCGGATGGTAGCTATTATGTGCTGTACTTTATCGACATAGAAAACAATAGCGGCATTGATTTGGTAAATGTTGAAGTGCAAGATGATTTGTCAGCGATATTTGGTCAATATCAGCAAGGGTCTGCAAACCTACCTTCTGGGCATTACGCAGCCTTTAGCCCTGGTGTTGCCTCTAGTGGTTCATGTGATGATTTGCAGCTGCAAAATAACTATAATGGTC
>JAHDHN010000002.1:10962-12750 GCA_020631295.1 Rickettsiales bacterium | reverse complement strand
GTTGCCTCTAGTGGTTCATGTGATGATTTGCAGCTGCAAAATAACTATAATGGTCAATCAAATACAGTTCTAGCCACTGCAGATGTATTTCCAAACGGTGCTGTGTGTAATTTGTATGTAACAGTTTATTTTGTGCCCGCTGATGGTGTATTGGATGATGGTTCTGAGCAGTATATTAATGTGGTAACGTTAACGGCTGATAATCTTTCTGAGCCAGTGTCTGATGAAGATGGTGTGGAGGAAGATGGTGTGGATAATGATGATGGTTTCACCATCACTGTGCCCACAACAACCGAGTACGATATTTCTAAATCTGTGAATTATTCACCGGATTGTGTGTTGGGCGAGTCCTGTGCGTTTGAGTATGTTGTTACGATACGCCACACGGATGGTCCATCACTCACGGACTTTGTTGTTGAGGATGCGTTGGTTAATCCGTTTGGTGCATCTGATAGCGTAACTGTTTCAGATATTGCCTTTGCCAATAATGGTGGGAGCTGTGCGCTTGCTCTGAACAGTAACTTCTCTGGTTATGTAGAAGGTGGTGGTTCGAGTTTGGATAATAACCGTATTTTGGCAAGCGGCACGCTTGAGGCGGGTGACTTCTGTCAGATTGTGTTTACGGCAACGTCTGACTTTGTACCGAACAATCCTGCTAATCTGGATGTAACGGATGATGTGTATTCTTATACATTTACCAACATTGTTGAGGCGTGCACCGGCGTGATTGGCCTTGGTGGTGCCTCGGGTGATGAGTTATGTATTGACGGTGAATCAGAAAATTATGCTTCTGCGAGTGTGGATGCGCAATTGAGTGCTCGTCCGTCTATTGATGTAACGAAAACACATGGTGCGAACGACCCTCGTGACAATAATAATGGTACGTGGGATGTTGATTACACGATTGTGGTAACGAATGATGGCGATGCGATATTGGGCGATATCACGATTGTGGATGATCTGGATGCTGTATTTGGTTCGGATGTTGCTGCTGTTGACCCTCAGCGTGTGACGAATGCACAAACTACCTGTTCTGGTGCGGACGTTTCTGGTGTTACAGATGCTGGTGTAAACCTATCTGGTATTGATTTGGCACCTGATGCAAGTTGTTCTGTGACCTTCACGGTAACCTTCATGCCGGATGCTGCACTTGCAGATGCGGACGGAAATGTGACCTATTTCAACGTAGCAACCGTACAAGGCCAGACACCATTTGGTTCTGAGGTGAATGATTCAGATACAGACGGATCATCAGCTGGTAATAACGATGGTGTAACAGTACAAGTGATAACGGACTACACATTGAGCAAAGCGGTAGCGATAGAGCCTGCGGATTGTGTGTTGGGTGAGTCTTGTGAGTTTACCTTTACGATTGAAACACGCAATAACGGTACAGTGCCATTGCAAAATTTGATAATCGAAGACCAGCTAGTGAATGTCTTTGGTAACCCTAATAATATCAGTAATATAGATGGGCCTATAATTGATTCTACTGCAGGTGCATGTAACCTCACATTGCATGATGGTAATGATACTAATGTAGGTATCTTTACGGGTTATGCAGGTGGTGAAGCTAATCTGGGCACTATTCAAGATGGTCGTATTTTAGCCAGCGGCACGTTGAATGTGAATGATGTATGTCGTATTACATTCACAGTAGAATCTGATTTTGTGCCAAATGCTGTAGCAGACCAAACAGGTCCTGAATATACGCATACTTATGTTAATACAGTAGAAGCATGTACAGAAATTGACGGTGGTCGTTTATGTCGTGCGCCGGGCGTTGAA
>JAHDHN010000002.1:4651-10862 GCA_020631295.1 Rickettsiales bacterium | reverse complement strand
GGCCATGCTGCGACCTATACGATCACAGTATTAAATAGCGGTGATGTGGATCTTACAGATCTTACATTGACAGATAGTCTAGATGAATTTGGTGCCTATGATGCATCACTTTCTGCCGCGGGTACCTATTATGTGGCCAGTGCTGTGCAGGTTGATCTAGCAGATAATGCCGAAGCGGGCGATAGCACGGTAGCTGCGAATGATAACTATGATGGTCAGGTAAATACAAACCTATTAGCTGCAGATGCAGTGTTGGGTAATGGGGATGCATTAAATGTGACATACACAGTGCATTTCCGTACCGATGCTGCCAATGTTAATGCATCTGGTGAATTGATTTACACGAACATTGTATTGATGGATAATACGCAAGGTGTGACGGATCAAGACGATGCGGTAGTGCAGCCTCCGGTGCCACTATCGATCACGGATCCTATTCTAACCATGACGAAGGTAACGCGCACGCGTAGTGCTTCTATTGGTGACATTGTCGTGTTTACATTGACAGTGGAAAACCCAGGTCCGACTGCAACCACATTGACATCTATTGTTGATGTATTGCCAAACGGTATGAGCTATGTGGAAAATAGTGCCACTCTTACCGAATATGATGCTGCAGGTGTAGCGGTTGCTTCTGGTGCACAAGAGCCTACCATTAATGGTAATGAGCTGAGTTGGGTGCCAACGGAAACGCCAGCAATCTTTGCTGTGGGTGAGCGTGCGGTAGTACAATTTGCTGTAACTATTAACTCTTCGGTAGTGCTGGGTGGTGTGACTAATACGGCACATCCACTATGTGATGACTCACTGAGCTCGTCTGCGTCAGCAGAGTTCCAATGTGCGGTTGCTGCTGCGGCCACCATTGAAGTGGAGCCAGACAGTGTGTTTGATTGTGGTGAAGTAATTGGCCAAGTATTTGATGATGCCAACGCCAATGGTTACCAGGATCAAGGTGAGGGCGGTATTGCTGGTGCACGTGTTGCAACAGTACGCGGCCTTTCTATTACATCTGACCAATATGGACGTTTCCATGTACCATGTGCGGCCATTCCAAATGCAGCGCGTGGCTCGAACTTCATTATGAAGCTGGATACACGCACATTGCCGCTGGGTTACAGTGTAACCACTGAAAACCCGCGTGTGGTACGCCTGACACGCGGTAAGATCACGAAGTTGAATTTCGGTGCTACCGAAGGCCGCGTGATTGAAGTGAAGCTGAATGACGATTCATTCCAGATGAAGTCTGTAGAGCTGCATCCAGAGAGTGATCTGTATGTAGACCAGCTGATCCGTGCGATGGAAATGCATCAATCAACAGTGAAGATTACGCTATACACAGAAGGTGATGAATCTTTTGCAACGCGTCGTTTGAAGCGCTTCGAGAATGTGGTACGCTCACGCTGGAGAGCGAAGGGTGAACCATATCCGATGATAACGAAGACCATGGTGGTCACAAAATAAGGAGAGTGACAACATGGCAAATAGGAATAAAGCAATGAAAACGTTACGAAATACTGTATCAATCACGGCACTGTTGGTTTCAACATCCATTTATGCAGCACCGGAATTTAGCGCGGTGGGGGCAGCGGGTGTGCCATACACGTCGAGCTATGCAGAGGCGCATATGCATTATGCACCTGCCTATGCATTGCCATCAGCCACAGGGTTTGATGCGCTGGGAAGCGTGACTTCAAGCCAGGCCTCTGCTGATGCAGCCTATAATCTAGAAGACGGTATTTCCTCGCGTGTGGATAGTGCGCTTCGCTCGTATCAAGACTCGCAAACCGCGCGTTTTGAAGGGGCTGCTGCGCGTCCGGTAGCAATCATCAAAGCAGATGATGTGGATATAGATGAGCTGCAGTTGGCTGTAGAAATGGCCGGCACGGCCGATGAAATTGCAGCGTCCATGGAAGAAAAAGCGCCTGTTATTGCTGCGGAACCAATATCCGCACAGCCTGTTGTGGTGCCGTCTGCCCTTACGGCAGAGCTTGATGCTGCAGAGTTGGAAAGTGGTATCGAAACAACTGCGAGATATGTTGATGTTGCGCCTACAGTGGAAACGGTGACCAATGTAACGACAGAAGAAGCAACAAATGTGGTGCGTTCTGCCAGCGCTATGCATGGTCGCACGAAGCTTATTCCTGTGATTAGCCGCGAAGAGGCAGTAATCACAGACGATATTTTCAATATCATGCCGGCGAATTCTGGTGCTGTAGCGCCGTTTGATATTTTGATTGACGGTGAGCTGGTAACCGAAGGTGTGGTGGTGGAAGCTGCCCGCGCCAAAGGTTTTGTATTGGTGCAGGATGATGTGGATGTAACCGTGGATAATCTGCGTGCAGACCGTTTCTTGAATGTGTCTGCATCACAAGATGTAATCTACACGCCGCATTTGCGCCAGACGATCGATTTCAAGCCGCACTGGAATTATAGTGCCTTTATCAACCGCTCGGAAGTACGTGTGTTTGACGGCAAAACCTCTACGCAGAAAGATCCGATTATTACACTTCCTGTGAAGGAAAAAGAGGGTGATTTATTGGCGAGTTGGGAGTTTAACCCATGGGAGTTCTTGCGTAATACCGACAAGAGTGAGCTGAAATATGTGTTGCGCACCTATGATTCAAAAGGCCGTTTTGATGAGACATTCCCACAGAGCCTAGAGATTTTGCGTCGCCAAAAGCCAACTAATGACACAGCAACCACAGCAGAGAAGGTGATGGAGGGGCATGGTATTAACCAGCTTCGTTTACAGCATATTCCTGTGAATGGTGGCTTGGTAACCTTAAATGCATATGGCTTGCCTGCAGAGCATGCGGTGCGTTACCAGGGCAAAGTGGTGCCTGTGGATGGCAGCGGTAACTTTGTAATGGAAGAGATTCTGCCAGTAGGTATGGATGCGTTTGATTTCACTATCATTGGTAAGAATGGCCAGGAAACACGTGTGAGCCGTTCTGTCGAAATCAAAGAGAATGATGTGTTCTACATCGCTTTGGGTGATTTGACATTGGGTGAGAACAACTTCTCTGGCCCAGCCTATATCCAAAGTGCCAAGAAAGATGAATTTGAAGACCGTTATTTGCATGGCCGCGCTGCGTTCTATGTGAAGGGTAAAGTGAAGGGTGATTACCATATCACTGCCATGGCGGATACGGGTGAAGACGATATTGATGAGATCTTCAAGCAGTTGGATGATAAAGACCCGCGTTCTTTGGTGCGTCGTCTGGATTCTGATTACTACTACCCAGAATATGGTGATGACAGCACCACGCGTGAAACAGCACCAACGCAAGGTAAGTTCTATCTGCGTGTAGATAAAGACAAGTCCTACGGTATGTGGGGTAACTACCAAACGGATATGAAATATACGGATATGGCGCATATTGATCGCAGCCTATATGGTGGTAAATTGCGCTATAACAGCAATAATATGACCAGCTTTGGTGAGTCTCGCACAGAAGCAACTGTGTTCGCTGCAGAGCCAAACACCTTTGCAAAGCGTGATGATTTCCGCGGTACGGGTGGTTCGGTATATTTCCTAGAGTTCCAGGATATCACATTGGGTTCTGAAAAAGTGCGCGTGGAAGTGCGTGATGCAAATTCTGGCATTGTGACTTATAGCCGTGATTTGGTATATGGTGAAGATTACGACATTGATTACATTAAGGGTCGTATCTTACTGCATGAGCCGCTTACAAGCACGGTGGATGATCAGTCTATCGTAGAGTCTAGCGCCGCTGGTTTTGGTGATCCGGTATTCCTAGTAACCAATTATGAAGTAACGCCAACGAATAGTAACTTCTTTGACGATAACTACACAGTGGGTGGTACGGTACAGCAATGGATTGGTGACCATGTAAAAGTCGGTGTTACCGGTTTGAAAGAGCATAATGATGGTGAGCAAGATCGTGATCTTTATGGTGCCAATGCTGTGGTGCGCTACAAGCCTGGTACGTTTATTCGTGGTGAATATACCATCACTGAAGGCCCGTCTAAAACAGAGCTAAGCTCTTTGGATGGTGGGTATAGCTTTAACCAATCTAGCATTGCTTCCACAGGCAGTGATGATGCAGCAGGCCTGCATATCGAAGCGGTGGCAGACTTTAAAGAAATTGGTTTAGGTGAAGAGGGTTCTGCCCGTGCGTATTATCGTGACCGCGAAGACGGCTTTAATGGCGAAGGCTATTCTACTGCACAAGATGTGGAGCAATATGGTGGTGCGGTGAACTTCAAGGTTGGTGAAAAGACCGAGTTCCGTGCAGAGTATGATGCTACAGACACAGCAGGCAACACTACAGAGCGTGTGGCTGCAGATGTACGTCAGCAATTGCCTGAAGGCTTCTCTATTGCCGCTGGTGTACAGCATGAGAGTGATGATGTGCGCGGTGACCTAACCGATGTAGGTGGTGAGTTGCGCTATAATTCACGCAAAGATTGGCAGACTTATGCCTTTGGTCAGGTAACTGTAGATCGTGATGACAGCCGCGAGAGCAACAGCCGCGCGGGTCTTGGTCTGCAAGCACCTGTGACTGATCGTATTAAACTAGGCGGTGAAGTGCATGTGGATGATGATGCAGAGCTAGGCGCACGCCTGTCTGCAGATTATCGCCATAGCGATCAAACCAACTACTATTTGGCCTATGAGCTAACGCCGGATCGTACCAATACAGGTACAGGCTTTAACGGCTTGTTAAGCAACCGTGGTAACCTGGCCTTTGGTGGTCGTACACGCTTGAGTGACGCTCTTTCTGTATATGGTGAAGAGCAGCTATACCATTTTGGTTCGGGTGTAGACGGTTTAACACATACTTACGGTGTGGATTATACACCTGCGCCAGCATGGCGTTTGGGTGCCTCTGTTGAGAATGGCGATGTGGATAACCTAGAGCGTTTGGCTGTTGCAGCAAATGTGGGTTACGACTCGGATAATGGTGCGCATGTGGATGTGGCGGCTGAATTCCGTGACGAAGAAGATGATACCGGTGCGGTAGATCGCAAGACCTATGTGGGCCGCTTGAATGCGGGCTATCAGTGGAATGATGACCTGCGTAGTAACATCAAAGCAAACACTGCATTCAGTGAAGGTAACCAGCAAAATGTTGAGAATGGTGACTTCGTTGAGGTGAGTGCTGGTTTGGCCTATCGTCCAACGCATAATGATAAGCTCAATGCATTGGTGCGTTACCACACATTCTATGATCTAGCGACGGATGCACAAATAGCAACAGGTGCTGCTGCGGACTACAAGCAGAAGAGCCATATCTTCGCTGCAGATGTGAATTATGACATTAATGAGCATTTCACAGTAGGTGCAAAATACGGTTACAAGTTCGGTTCGATCAAGCTGCCTAACACGGGTAGATATGTAGATAGTACCGTGCATCTTGGTGTGTTGCGTGGTGACTTCCATATTGTGAAAGCATGGGATGCATTGATTGAAGGTCGCGTATTGTATCAAGAAGAAATTGATGCGCTGAATGAAGGTATCTTGCTGGGTGTGTATCGCCATATTGGTGATCATATCAAAGTGGGTGCTGGATATAACTTCAGTGAATTCTCAGATGATCTGACAAACGTGAATTACGATAATCACGGCTGGTTCATTAACGTGATCAGCAAGTTCTAATATAGAAACCTCTGCAAAAGCAGAGATTTCTATAGCTTTTTGATTGTTTCGTTCGCTAACGCGACGGAAAGCCGTCATTTTCGATGACGGTTTTCATTGAAGGCCCTGACTAAAGCAGAGCCTTCTATCACAAATGTGATAAAACAAAAATCCCTCGGCCTTACCGCCGGGGGATTTTTTTATGTGTGCACAAGACCATCAATGCAGTATGCCTTGCTGCATGAAGATACTTAATGTCATGTTCGGTAAAGGGCTTGGAGGGATAGAGCAGGCCTTTGTAGAATATAGCCACATGCTGACCACCCATTTAGGGCATGTATGTGTGTCGCTAATGCAGAAAAATGCTGCGGTGAAGCCGTTATTAAAAGGCACACCCTATCACAGCATAACACAAAGCGGGCAATATGATCTGCTGGCCAAGTGGCTCATAGCGCGCATTGTAGCACAAGAAAATCCAGATATTATAGTAACACATGGCAAGCGCGCCGCATTACTGTGCCGTTTTGCAGCGAAGTGGCATAAGATACCGCTGGTGGGTGTGATGCATAATGAACAAACTGCCTATGCCAACCGGTTAGATGGTTGCAT
>JAHDHN010000002.1:0-4551 GCA_020631295.1 Rickettsiales bacterium | reverse complement strand
GGCTGGGTAGAAGATAAGGCTGCGTTTTTCAAACAAATTGGTGTGTTCTGTGTGCCGTCGCGCACAGAATCGTTTGGTATTTCGTTGTTGGAGGCTATGCAACACAATACGCCCATTATTGCAACAGCATGCGAAGGACCAAAAGAGATATGCGAGGATGGTGTGGATGCAATGTTAGTGCCAAAAGAAGAACCTCGTGCGTTGGCCGATGCAATAGGCTGCTTGCAACAAGATGAAACCATGCGTAAGAACCTGGTGACACAGGCGGCACGTACAGTAGAGCAATATGATATATCACGCGTAGCAGCACAATTAGAGGCAGCACTTCACACATGGCAATAATAGAATATACGATTGATACAGCAGATGAAAATGCACGTTTGGATGCGTGGTGCAAGCAGCGCGGCTTGCCGTATCATTTGATACAAAAATGGTGCCGCAAAGGTGCCATTAAGGTCAACGGCAAAAAGGCCAAGGCAGAATATCGCTTGCAAAAAGGGGATATGCTGCGTGTACCAGAGGCGTCAACGCAGGCTGTAGAACCGATAAAGCACGCTTCCTCGCTTGTAGCACAAGATACGGAAACCTATTTATTACCGCATGTGTTGCATCAGACAAAAGAGTGGGTGCTGCTTAACAAGCCACGTGGCCTGGCTTCACAAGGCGGAACAGGCATAAAAATGGCCGTCGATATGCTATGTAAGGCACACCCTGATACAAGGGAGTGGCGCTTGGTGCATCGGCTGGATAAAGATACGAGTGGCTTGCTGCTACTCGCGAAACATGCGCAAGCTGCCAAGGTGCTCACCTCTGCATTTCGTACGAAAGAGATTGCTAAGGACTATCTGGCTATCACTGTGGGTGTGCCGCACCCTAAGCAGGGTAGAATCGTTGCACCGCTGGCAATTGAGAATGATGCCACGCAACAGCAAAAAACCATGGTAGATGAAGAAAATGGGAAGTCTGCAAGCACGGAATATGAGGTGTTGGCAAAAGCAAGCCAGGTGGCAGCATTGGTAAAATTATCACCCATTACAGGGCGCAAGCATCAGATTCGTGTGCATTTGCAGGCCGTTGAATGCCCTATTTTAGGTGATGGGAAATATGGTGGGCGTGAGGCTTTTATTGATGGCTTGCCGAACCATATGCATTTGCATGCATTTCAACTCACTATCAATGGCAAGAGCTACCAAGCGCCGGTGCCTGATGATTTTCTGGAAAGCGCCACATTGCTGGGTTTAGAAGATAGCTTGGCCTAAATACTGCATTCCCATTGCTATAAATCTTGTGACTACACTATCTAATACAGAAGCCTTGTATTGCTATGGCGACTAGGCTAGGTTCATGCGCATGGGCTATGATACGGATAATATTTTTGCAAAAATTCTACGTGGGGAGATTCCTGCGGATACTGTGTTTGAAGATGATGCTGTGCTGGCGTTTCACGATATTGCGCCTGCAGCACCCGTGCATGTGCTGGTAATTCCCAAAGGTGAGTATAGCTCATTTGATGATTTTGCAGCAAATGCACCGGCCAAGCAGGTGGCGCATTTTTTTGCAACCGTGCAGCATGTGGCACAGAAGGTGCTTGGGCTGTCTGAAAATGGGTATCGGTTAATCACCAACCATGCGCAGCATGGCGGACAGACAGTGCCGCATTTTCATGTGCATATTTTGGGTGGAAAAGCGCTAGGTGGCTTATTTGGCGAGGCATTAGTATAATGGAATGGCCGCTATTATTTTCTGGTATCAGTGCTGTTGCTGCCAGTGTGAGTGCCTTATGTTCCATTTTTGTGGTATATATTGCGTTTAAGGCGATGAATTCCTGGAAGAAAGAGCATTTAGGTAAGTTCTCCTTTGAGGTGGGATATGCGCTGCGTGAAGCACTTAATGCGCTAAAGCAACCGCTTGCTGCATATAAAAAAGCGCTGCAGCAATCAGAGCCTGTAGAAACACAGCCTGCCATTGCCCAATTCATCCATCATTATGATGACCCAATGCCCGCCTTCCATAGGGTGCGAGATTATGTGGGCAAGCAACAGGCAGCGCATTTGAACTTACTGGTGGCAAAATTGTATGCAATAGAGCTTTATGTCATGGTAGAAGAGCAGGCGCGTAATAAGGCGGATGATGCAATGCATGTGCAAATGCTAGAGGATGCACAAAAACATCACACAGCATTGTTAGAGGCGCTGGATGATATGGCTGAGATATAGGCTTGTCTAAGTAGCAAAAGCTCTGTAGCTGTACAGTATAATAAACATAGTAAAGGATTTTTACATGACAGCAAAATATATCACTCTTTCAGCAGCGGCTTTGGTGCTTGCAGTTTCTGCCTGCGGCAAAAGCAAGGAAGATGAGAACCGTGAGCTTTATATGCAAAGCTGCACAGAAGCAGGCCAAACCGAAGACACTTGTGAGTGTGTGCTGGATGTGTTGGTAGAAGGCGGTGTGGCCTTGGAAGATATTGCAGATGAGGCAAAAGCAACCGAAGCAATGTCTAAATTGACTATGGAAGACGGTTTGAAGCTTATGGCATGCATGGGCGGTCAACAATAAGCATTTATGGCACAATCTGATACGCAACATGTACTGCTTTTTTCCTGCCCTGATGCGCATGGTATTGTAGCAGCAGTTTCTGGCTTTTTACATGAGCATGGCGGATTTATTACTGAATCTGGCCAATATGGTGATTATGCCACCAAGCGTTTTTTCATGCGTACTGCGTTTACGCTTGAAGCAGGCAGTAATATTGCTGATTTGAAAGCTGCCTTTGCAGCTATAGCAACGCGTTATGAGATGCAGGCCCAGTTTCATGAGGCAGCAACCAAGTTGCGCATGTTGGTGGGAGTCAGTCATGTGAGCCATTGCTGTAACCATTTGCTGCACGCAACGGAATGCGGCAATTTGCCGGCTGAGGTGGTGGGGATTTTTTCCAACCATCGCCATTTGGAGTGGATTGCAGACAGGCATAATGTGCCGTTTTACCACCTGCCTGTGTCCAAAGAAAACCGTGCGGAGCAAGAGGCGCAGATTATAGATCTGATATCAGATACGCAATCAGACCTGCTGGTGCTGGCACGCTATATGCAGATTTTATCGGACGATATGTGTAATAAATTACAAGGCAGGGCGATTAATATTCACCATTCCTTTTTGCCAGGTTTTAAGGGCGCTAACCCTTATAAGCAGGCCTATGATCGCGGTGTGAAACTGATTGGTGCCACGGCGCATTACGTGACCAAAGAGTTGGATGAAGGGCCTATTATTGAACAAGAGGTGGTGCGTGTGGATCATACGAACAAGCCCGATGCGCTAAAAACCATTGGCCGTGATATTGAGTCCATCACGCTTACCCGTGCCGTGACCTATCATGCGCAGCATCGCGTGATTCAGAATGGTGCCAAGACGGTGGTATTCCGCTAGGCATATAGTCATCCTGAGCGCATGCGAAGGATCTCGTGCCGATATTATAAGATTCTTTACTCGCTAATGCTCTACCAAGATAACAGTATATAGTCATTTCAGGTAGCAATTTCCTATTTTGCAGCCCGTGCGAAAGCGAGGGTCCAGGGCGAAACGATAAATAGTGCTTGTTAACCCTGGATCCCCGATCTGCGCTGCGCTTGTCAGGGATTGCAGGGAAAAGCTATATGAAATCACTATGTTTCTGTTAAAAATATCCCTGGAATTCCTTTAACACTTGCTCATAGAGCTCGCGTTTAAACGGTACTATAATGTTGGGCAAATCGGCTGGGTCTGCCCAGCTCCAGGCATTGAATTCAGGCACATCGGTTTCAATATCAATATCACCATCATTGCCCAAAAAGCGGCATAAGAACCATTTTTGCGTTTGGCCGCGATAGCGCCCTTTCCATAACACAGGCACCAAGTGCGCAGGCAGATCATAAGACAGCCACTGGGAGGATTCAGCCAGAATTTCAACATGATTGGTGCCAATTTCTTCCTTCAACTCACGCAGCATGGCCTCTGCTGCCGGCTCGTTTTCATCAATGCCGCCTTGCGGCATTTGCCATGCATCGCTGGCATTATCAATGCGGTGCGCTACAAATACCTGGTTTGCCTTATTCAGCATCATAATGCCCACGCAAGGGCGGTAAGGCAGGTGCGCATATGGATCACTCATGATTCATTTCCTTCCAAAAACTGGCTTATGGGTAAAATGGCAATATTCACAGCCTCAAAGCCCTGCAATGTGTGGGAGAGGTAGCGAAACAACACAGGGCTTGGCTCCGCAATCACCAATGTGGGGAGTGTGGAGATTTGTGTATGAATGGCATAAATATCATCCTGCAGGGCGCGCTCTGTAGTGTTTTTTTCAATAAAGATAAACTGCCCTACAAAAGGCAATGATGCATTAGAGAGCATAATCATCCATTCTTCAGTCACATGGTCTGCATTAAAAATAAGGCCAATATTATGGGCAGAAAGTGCGCGCAACATGGTTTGAATACGGTCTTGGCTGACCACGAATCTGTCCTCACTTTTCAGCCATACAGCACTGTGACGTGTGCGTTTTAAAAGTGCAGG
>JAHDHN010000058.1 GCA_020631295.1 Rickettsiales bacterium | reverse complement strand
TCGTCACGCTCTGGGCTGGTGGACACCACCGCCACGGTGGCACCAATCAGCTCCTCAATGCGGCGCACATATTTCACCGCCGCCGCAGGCAAATCTTTGAAGCTGCGCGCCCCTTCGGTGGATTCACTCCAGCCGTCTAATGTTTCATAAATCGGCTCAACACCCGCCTGAATCGCTGGGCTGGCAGGCAAATAATCATATTCTTTGCCGTCATGCTTGTATCCCACACAGATCTTGATTTCTTCCAACCCGTCCAGCACATCCAGCTTGGTAAAGGCAATGCCATCAATGCCGGCCACCTGCACGGCCTGGCGCACCAGCACCGCATCAAACCAGCCGCAACGGCGCTGGCGGCCCGTTACCGTGCCAAACTCATGCCCGCGCTCACCCAAGCGCTGGCCAATATCATCGTCCAGCTCCGTAGGGAACGGCCCCTCACCCACACGGGTGGTGTATGCCTTGGTGATGCCCAGCACATAACCAATGCTGCCCACACCCAAGCCAGAGCCGGTAAAGGCAGAGCCAGTAACCGTGTTGGACGAGGTCACATACGGATAAGTGCCATGGTCACAATCCAGCAGCATGCCTTGCGCGCCCTCAAATAAAATGCGCTTACCCGCCTGTGCAGCCTGGTGCAAAATGCGCCATGCAGGCTGAATAAAGGGCGCCAATTTCGGCGTGATCTCATCCAGCAATGTTTCAATCTCTGTCTGATCAATCGGCTCCACGCCCAGGCCTTTGCGCATCACATTATGGTGCGCTACTAGGGCACTTAAGCGCTCATTGCGCGTGGTGACATCCAGCAAATCGCACATGCGCAGGCCCCTGCGTGCTACCTTATCCTCATAAGCCGGGCCAATGCCGCGCCCAGTAGTGCCAATTTTCTTGTCGCCACGGCCGGCCTCTGCGGCTTTATCCATCGCTTGGTGCAATGGCAAAATCAGCGTGGCATTTTCGGCAATCACCAAGGTGTCTGGCGTGATATCCACACCTTGCGCGCGGATTTTTTCCATTTCGGTCAACAACGCCGTTGGGTCAATCACCACGCCATTGCCAATCACAGAAAGCTTGCCTTTACGCACCACACCAGAAGGCAGCAAGCTCAATTTATACACCGTGCCATCAATCACCAGCGTATGGCCGGCATTATGCCCACCCTGGAAGCGCACAATCACATCGGCCGATTCACTCAACCAATCTACAATTTTACCCTTGCCCTCATCACCCCATTGGGAGCCAATCACTGCCACATTTGTCATGCTTGTTTCTTCCTTTGTTACACACGGACATGCCCTGTACAATATGGCAGGGATGCTGACCAGTAAAATTTCTCTTCCCACTCATCATACCATGATGTGGTTTTGCAATCCCGGGCTTGACCCGGGATCCAGGGTTAACAAGCACTATCTAGCCGTTTCGCTCTGGGCCCTCGCTTTCGCAAGGGCTGCAATGAATAGGTTTTTGACAGCATAGCTACAGATAGCTATAGCCTCACTATGAAACGTGCCCTGCTTATTATATTGCCTGTTATGCTGCTCTGCATCACCATTATTGGCTGGGTGTGGTGGGAGCAGCAATCTGCACCCTATAGCTCGCCAGATGGCTTGCCGATCATCACCGTACAGCTGAATGAAACGCAGAGCGTGCAGGCCGAGCTGGCCAACAGCAATGCAACCATGGCAAAAGGGCTGATGCACCGCAAATCTCTGGAAGAAAAGGCCGGCATGTGGTTTGATTTTGGCAAAGCAACCCGCGTGAGCATGTGGATGAAAAACACGCTGATTCCGCTGGATATGCTGTTTGTGGATGAGAAAGGCGTGGTGCAATGCATCGCCGCCAACACCGTGCCGCACTCACTGGAGCATATCATCTGCCCCACCCAAGTGCGCTATGTGCTGGAAATCAATGCCGGAAAGGCCGCCGCCTGGAACATAGAGGCAGGCGATGTTATTTCCTGGGAAAAATACTAGAAAGTTTTCAGTGTCATCCTGCTGTGTCCGCCATGGCCTTGGCGACGGCGGAAAGCGCACCATTGTCATCTTGAGGCAAAGCCGAAAGATCCCGTGCCACTGCAGCTCATTCTTATCTCATAACAAAATATGCCCTTATGGTGAGTGCCTCTAGAGTATGGCATACGTGACTTCTACGTACGACTCAACATCCGAGCACGAGATCCTTCAGCTGCGCTTCAGGATGACAATCTGATATGTTTAAAGAGATTGCTATTGTTGATTATAACAATAAAGTGATATTCCTTAAAAATAGGCTTTGACGAGCCTTAATGGGTAAGCGTATGTATTCCTATATAGCTAAGAAAATGACTATTTTATGACAATTTACCTGCCCATTGCTGAGTTGCCGATTAATATCTTCCTGATTTTAGGGTTGGGTTTAGCTGCCGGAATTTTGGCGGGTATGTTTGGCATTGGCGGTGGCTTTTTGCTCACGCCACTCTTGATGTTTATTGGCATTCCGCCTGCCGTGGCCGTGGCCACCAGCAGCAACCAGATTATTGCCTCGTCGCTCTCTGGCTTTTTGGCGCATTGGTACCGTAAAAATGTGGATATAAGGATGGGGCTCTATTTACTGCTCGGCGGGATTATTGGGTCTGGCATTGGCGTGTGGCTGTTTTCGCTGCTGAAAGCCATTGGCCAGATTGATGTGATGATTGCGCTGGTATATGTGCTGTTTTTGGGCGTGATTGGCGCCTTTATGCTGATTGAGAGCGTGCAAAGCTGGCGCAATAAAGACGCGCTGGAGGAAAAAGCCAAGCAGGCCTTTCAAGCGCGTAGCCTGTATCACCGCTTATCTGAGGCTAAATTGCCCTTTATGGTGCATTTTCCCCATTCGGATATTACCATCAGCGCCATTTTCCCCATTCTGGTAGGGCTGGTGGCGGGCATGCTTGTCTCCATTATGGGGATAGGCGGCGGCTTTATTATGATTCCGGCGATGATTTATATTTTAGGCATGCCCACTGCGGTGGTGATCGGCACGTCGTTGTTTCAGATTGTGTTTGTGACCTCTATTGTGACGGTGCTGCATGCGACCACCACGCAATCGGTGGATATTGTGCTGGCCTTTTTGTTGCTGACAGGCGGCGTGATTGGCGCGCAAATTGGCAGCAAGCTCAGCAGTAAATTAGCGCCGGAGAAATTGCGCATTTTGCTGGCGCTGATGGTGCTTCTGGTCTGCATCCGCCTGGGGCTTGGCTTGGTGCTGACGCCGTCTGATCTATTCACCGTGGAGGCGCTGCATTAATGTGCCGCACACTCACCATATGTTTGTTGGTATGGCTCTGTGGCATGGCTGCCCATGCACGGCCGATTATCTCTGATCTGGCAGTGCATTCGGTGGATATCAGCCATGATTTTCAAGGCATGGATATTCTGCTATATGGCGCGCGGAATGATACGGGCCGGGTAATTGTGGTGCTGCGCGGCCCCAAGAAGGATTATATGGTGCGCAAGAAAGCACGCCTGTTGGGCATTTGGATGAACCGCTATGCGATTGAATATAAGGGCGTGGATAGTTTTTACACGCTCGCCACCTCATTGGGCAAGCATGGCGAGGAACAATATGATTACCCGATTGCATTCATGGAAGACCATCTGGATCGGCTAAAAAACAGCACGCAGCTGGACACGCTGGGTGTGGGATTGCAGAATTTACACAAGCAGCCCATTCCGCTGGGCGCGGTATTTACCCAGCAGGATCTGGATAATTTCTGGAGTGCGTTCTTGGCCAAGCAGCTGGAAACAGGGCGTTATAATGCCCAGCTGCTGGATGTGGATTTTTGGGGTGAGACGTTGTTCCGTACAGTCCTGCAATTCCCTAAAAATATTGAAAAAGGCACCTATACCGCCGAAATTTATTTGGTGAATGGCGGCATGATCAGCGCCGTGGAGGTGATTCCGATTAATGTGGAGAAGGTTGGGTTTGAGGCCTGGCTGTATAATTTGGCGCATCACCAAAGCCTGCTTTATGGCTTGCTGTGTGTGCTGATGGCCAGCATGTGTGGCTGGCTGGCTAGCGCGATGTTTAGGAAAATCTAGGAGGGTATAGCAATGGCAAAATACTATCTTGTAGCGGTGAACGACCAGCCCCATTCTGTGGTGGCGTTGCGCTATGCCTGCATTAAGGCAGCAGAGACCGGCGCGCATGTGCGCATGCTCTATGTGATTGATCCAATGGATTATAAAACCGTAGTACCCGGCATGGGGTCAATGAAGGAGAATTTGAAAGCGGAAGCCGATGCCTTTTTGCAGGAGAAAAAGCGTAAAGTAGCCTCCATTTTGCCCGCCGATGCGATTGAGCATGTAATCCGTGAAGGGGTGGTGGCCAAAGAGATTATCGCTGAGATTCAGGCTGATCCGGCAATTAAGACCTTGATATTAGGGGTAAGCGGCAAGGGCGGCAGCAAGGGCAAATTGCTGCCCACACTCAGCCAAGAAATTGGCGAATCCTTCACCATCCCGCTCACCATCGTGCCGGGAAATTTAACCAAATCTGAGCTGGAAGCGCTGCATTAAGAATGCTCTTTTACCAAAATTATATCTTCCCTATATAATAGGCTTGAGTATAATTTTAATACTGCAATCCCGGACAAGCGGAGCGCAGATCCGGGATCCAGGGTTAACAAGCACTATTTACCCGCTTCGCCCTGGACCCCGGGTCAAGCCCGGGGTTTCAAAAAATGTGATACAGGGAAAAACATATGACAACTTCACAACCCGTGCGCGCCGGTGTGGTGGGCTATCCCATCAGCCACTCACTTTCGCCTTATATCCATAATTACTGGCTGAAGCGCTATGGCATTGCAGGGCAATATGATGCCATTGAAGTACCGCCAGAGGACCTAAAAACATTCCTTAATAGCCTACCTGCCAAGGGCTTTAACGGCGTGAATTTGACGCTGCCGCACAAGGTGGAGGCGCTGTCTATTTTAGGCAATGTGGACCCGTTTGCGGAGTTTATTGGCGCGGTGAACACGGTGATTATCAATGACGGCCATTTCTTGGGCACCAACACCGATTTTGTAGGCTTTGTGCGTAATATTGAAACCGGCGCACCCGGCTTTGATTTTGCCGCAGGCAAGGCCGTGCTGCTGGGTGCCGGCGGTGCTGCACGGGCAGTGGTGTTCGCGCTGGCCAGCATGAAGGCACCAGAGATTGTGATCACCAACCGCAGCTATGAGAAAGCCGAGGCCATAGCGGCCGATATGCGCAACCAATTTGGCCTGAGCGAAACGCAAATCTATGCTGCAGAATGGGAGTCGCGCAGCGATATTTTGGCCGATACAAACCTTCTGGTAAACACCACTTCACTGGGCATGAAAGGCCAGCCGGAGCTGGAGATATCGCTGGATAGCTTGCCCAAACGCGCACTGGTGACAGATATTGTCTATAACCCGCTTATCACACCTCTATTGGCCGCCGCAGAAACACGCGGTAATGTGATTGTAGACGGGCTGGGCATGCTGTTATACCAAGCAGCGCCAGGCTTCGAGGCATGGTTTGGCACCAAGCCAGAAGTAACAGATGAGTTACGGGAAATTGTGCTACAAGCGTTGTAGCAAACATGCTTATATCACAATTTCGTTCCCTTTTTTCTGAAGCTTAGGAGGGGATGGCGTTCAAAATGACATCAAAAGAGGTTTCTAGACATATCTATGCATAATATGGCATAACGCTTTTATGCGCATTTCTCCGTTCATGAGCTTGGTTATCAGTATGTTGCTGCATGTTATTGTGGTGGCCATAGCGCTGTTTGAGCTGCCCTTTTTGTTTGGCAAAGAGGAGGAGGTGCAAGAGGATGTGATGGTGATTGAGGTGCTGCCCATTGCAGAGCAACCGAATATTCCTGTGGAAGCGCCACCACCACCGCCACCTGCTGAGGAAGAAAAAGCAGAGTCATTGCCGGAAGATACACCAGAAGAAGAGGTGATTGATGAGGAGGTGCTGCAAGCGGTGATAGAGGCAGAAGCAAAAGCTGCAAAAGAAGCAGAAGAGAAGGCCAAGGCAGAGGCAGAAGCAAAACGGAAGGCCGAAGAAGAGGCTGCCCAAAAAGCCTATGAGGAAAAAGAAAAAGCACGGCGCGAAGAAGAAAAACGCCGGCAAGAAGAGATCACCAAGCAATTTGAAGAAATGATCCAAAACGCGATTGATACGCCCACAGTGCATAAAAGCCCAGCTGCAGAAGAGGTGGTGCCAGAGAAAGAGCCAGCGCCCTCTGTTGATGCGTCAGACAGCATTTATGATGCAGAAAAAGCTCTGAGCATGACGGAGAAAGAGCGCATTTCGCAGTATATTCAGGGCTATTGGAAGGTGGTGCCTGGTATGAATGAGATGGATACGGTGCAGGTGATTTTGCGTTTCTCATTGCGTGTATCGGGCGAGTTGGCTTCAGAAGTAACGGTGCATGATCAGCTGCGTTATAATAACGACCCCAGCTACCGTGCAGTGGCCGATTCTGCCATCCGTGCTGTTTATGCCAGCATGCCAATTCCAGACCTACCGCCAGAAAAATACAGCCAATGGCGCGACTTGGAATTCGTTTTCACCCGTGACGGGCCAGATTGATGTTAGATAGTGTGTACTATCCAACGTCATCCTGAAGCGCAGCTGAAGGATCTCATGCCGCTAAAGCCGCGTCTTGTTTCGGAGTTGAGTATGTCCTTATGGTGAGTGTCTCTAGAATATGGCATACGTAGCTTTTACACATATCTCAACATTTGGGCACGAGATCCTTCGCGTGCGCTCAGGATGACAATTTTATGCTTCAAAGGAAATAGGATAACAAGAAGTGTCTATTTCAGGAACTTGCCTGCCAGGCCCATAATGTCGTCTACCATGCTACCATCGCCGTCCATGTCCAGCAAATTGGCAATGGCGTTATTATTCGCTGCTTGCTTGCGACGCCCGCCGCCCAGCACGGAAGACAGCATGCTGCCCAGCAAACCACTACCGCCGCCACTGGCATTATTGTTGCCGCTAAATTGCTGCTTGGCTATGGCGCTCATGGCAGCAGTGGCCACAAGTGGCAGCATCTTTTTCAAAATGTCAGATTCAATGCCTGTGTTTTGAGAGGCGCGGCCGGCAAGCTCACGGCTTACTTCTTTGCTGCCCAATAGTTGCCCTAAAATACCGTTTCCTTGCTCTGTGGCTTGGCCTTGTGCCAAAGCTTGTGGGTTGGAATGGTAACAATCGCCCTGTTGCTGACCAAATTGTTGCACCATCTGCGCCAGGCCATTTTTCTGTTGTGCGCCGCGCTGCTTCATGCCGCCGGCCAAGGCTGGCAAAAGCTGCTTGATGGCATTTTGTGTTTGATTGCCGTCCAGGCCAAATTGCTTGCCCAGCTGATCCACCATGCCAGAATTTTCCAGCACCATATTCAATAAATTCATCATTATACTCCCTAATATTAGATACTTCTAATTAGCTAACAGTATCCAGGCACTCACTATAGCCTGAAACGTTCTAGATAACAAGCTTTTGCGGTGTATACTGCTTCTGCTTAACAACTTCTTATTTTGGAGCCCTTGCGAAAGCGAGGGCCCAGGGCCACATGGAAAAATAGTGCTTGTTAACCCTGGACCCCGGGTCGCGCGCTGCTTGCCCGGGGATTCAGAAAAGGTAAGAGGAGTTATTCTATATTCACGCCTGTTTCAGTACGAACACGGCATGGGTGGCGCGTAAATTGGCGCTGGCGCAGCGTGCAGGGTCCAGATGTTTGGTGCGACCAGATGCATGCACGGCGCGCGCGGTGATGCATGTGGCGCCTACCTCTTCAATCAAGGCCACAAAATCCCGAATGGTACAAAAATGGATGTTGGGCGTTTCGTACCATTGATATTGCAATGTTTTGGTTACCGGCATGGTGCCTTTCAACGCCAGATGCAGCCGGTTCTTGTAATGGCCAAAATTGGGAATCACCACAATGCACTCTTTGGCAATACGCAAGCTTTGCTTCAGCACCTCTTTGGGCTGTTTCATGGCCTGCAGGGTAAGGGACAAGATGCTGTAATCAAAGGCGTGATCTGGGTAATGCTGCAGCTCCACATCGCCATCGCCCTGAATTACCATCAAACCATCTGCCAGTGCTTTGGCTACCGATTCACTGTCATGCTCTAACCCATGGCCATAGACCTGTTTCTCGGCTTCCAGCGCCAGCAGCAGCTGGCCTGCACCGCAGCCCACATCCAG
>JAHDHN010000001.1:39881-42945 GCA_020631295.1 Rickettsiales bacterium | reverse complement strand
TAATGCGAACGCTGATAGCAGAGCTGCCTAAGAACGCAAGTATTCTTGCGCTACAGCAACACAGAGTGCCTATAAAACCATTGCGCCAGCAGCAATAATGCGTATGAACTGTGCGTCTGATGCAACGCACACTCACACATATTTCTTTTGCCTTGCTGGCCAGCCATTTGCTGTGCTGCGGCGTGCCGTTGGTGCTGGGCATTTTGAACATTACCAGCCTGGCAGGCATTTCTGTGGCCGATGCACTGCATTTTGAGTGGTATGAAGCCATTGAACTGCCTGTGCTATTCCTAAGCTTTGGGTTGCTTGTACTCGCGTTTTATTTGCAGCATGCTGGCAGCAAAGTGCATAGCGACGCGCATGGCTGTGAACACACGCGCTGCGCCACCACCATGGCGCGCAGCCGACTCATCTTATGGGCAGGTGCTGGCCTGTTTGCCCTTAACCTTGTGGTATTTTTGCTATCGCAAGGCACCCACTAGCACTCTATATTCACTGGCCGTTTTGCCGCCATCTATGCCCGTATTGTGACTTTAACAGCCATGTGCGTGAGACCATTGATGTAAGCGCTTGGAAAGAAGCCTATCTACGTGCGATTGCGCATTATGCACCCATATGGCAGCAGCAGGAGATTGCCAGCCTCTATTTTGGTGGCGGCACACCCAGCCTGATGCCGCCAGAGATTGTGGAGACCATCATCACCGCCTTTCACATCAACCCAGATACCACAGAAATTACACTGGAAGCCAACCCCACCAGTGTGGAAGCAGAAAAGCTGCGCGCCTTTAAGCAAGCCGGAATAAACCGTGTGTCGATGGGTGTGCAGGCCCTGAATGTAGAAGATTTGGCCTTTTTAGGGCGCAAACATTCGCTGGAAGAAGCATTGCAGGCCATTTCCATGGCGGGCGAGTTGTTTGAGCGGGTCAATTTTGATTTGATCTATGGCCGGCCAACGCAAACAATAGCCACGTGGGAGGCTGAGCTCCAGCAAGCCATCCCGCTGATGAAAGGCCATGCCTCGCTCTATCAACTTACCATTGAAAAAGGCACACCTTTTTATGCACGCCATAAGCGCGGTGAATTTGCGTTACCTTCTGAAGAAGTGCAGGCCGAGATGCTGGAGCTGACCTATGCCACCATGGAAGCACATAATATGCCCTATTATGAGGTGAGCAATTTTGCCACACCAGGCCAGGAGTCGCAGCATAATCTACGCTATTGGCACTATGACAGCTATTTGGGCATTGGCCCAGGTGCGCATTCACGGCTGATTGAGGCGGATGGTGCCATAGCAATGATGGACCAACATAACCCAGAAAGCTGGCTGAAACAGGTGGCAGAGCACGGCCATGGGCAACAGCAGCGCAATAACATTAGCAAGGCTGATGCCATGCAAGAAGCAATGATGATGGGGCTGCGCCTGCGCGAAGGCATTGATCTGCAGGCATTTGAAACACAGTTCAACGCATCTGCCAGCACCTTATGCAACCCTACTGCATTTATGCAATTATGCGATGCTGGATTATTGGAACAAACAGATACGCATCTGCGCACCACACAAGCGGGCATTGCCGTGCTCAACAGCCTGCTGGCCAATTTACTGCTGTGATAATTCTGCATTGTGCTTCACGTGAAGCACAACAGAGCACTTGCACCAAGCAGCACTGAGCGGTAATAATGCTGCCAACCATTACGGAGGAACCACTATTATGACTATTTCACTACCCGATTTGCCTTATGCACAAGATGCGCTGGAGCCGCATGTATCAGCCAACACGCTAAGCTTTCACCATGGCAAACACCATAATACCTATGTGGTGAATCTGAACAAATTGATTGAGGGCGGTGAATATGAAGGCCAGCCACTGGAAACCATTATCCAGGCCTCTGCAGGCAAGCCAGATCAGGCCGGTGTGTTTAACAATGCAGCACAAGTGTGGAACCACACATTTTACTGGCACTCTATGTCGCCTAACGGTGGCGGTGCACCCACCGGTGCCATTGCAGCAAAAATTGAAAGCAGCTTTGGCAGCTATGACGCCTTTAAAGAGCAATTTGCGCAAGCTGGCGCCACGCAATTTGGTAGCGGCTGGGCATGGCTGGTGCAAAAAGCAGATGGCAGCCTAGAGATCCGCAAAACAGCCAATGCAGAAACGCCACTCACCGATGAAAGCGTAACACCGCTTCTGACCATGGATGTGTGGGAGCATGCCTATTATCTGGATTTCCAGAATGCCCGCCCGGCTTACATCAACACATTCTTAGATGAGCTGGTAAATTGGGATTTTGCTAACCAGAATCTTATTTAGGTTAACACATTTGCTCAACAAGGGTAGTGATCTGTGCTTCACGTGAAGCATCGATTGTCATTTCGAGCGAATGCGAGAAATCTCATACCACCGCAGCTGCGACTTGTTTTGGAGTAAAATCAATTAAGAATTAACAAAGGCTACTGTTCCCTGTGGTTTATCCACAGGGTAAAATAGTGATGCAACACAACTGCTAGATTTGATCCTGCGGACGAGTCGCAGGAAACGGCGGCATACATTGTTAGGCAATCATCTTGCAAAAAAAACTATGCCCTGATGATGCATGTCTCTAGAATGTGGTATATGCAGCTTTTGTTATGTCTTACCATCCGGGCATGAGATCTTTCGGCTTCGCCTCAAGATGACATATATTAATAATGCTTCGCGTGAAGCATCCGACGCTTCTATGCGGAAAATACCAAACTCACCTTGTCGCCCGGATGGCGTTCCAGCTGACCAGAAAGCTCCATTTCTAACAAAATAATGCGCACCATATGGGTAGGCAATGCAGTGCTACGAATGACCTCATCCATAGCGGTGGGCGTGCTATGCAGTGTGTTTTCCACGAGGGTACGCGCCTCTTTCAGCGTATTTTCATCCGGCAGAGTGTTCGCCTCAATGGCAGCAAAATCGCTATCTGCTTCTTGCAATTCTGTGAGCACAGGTTGCTGCTCTGGCGCGGCCAGTGCATCTAGCACATCTTGCGGGCTACTCACCAGCCGTGCGCCTTGCTGAATCAAATAATTCGTGCCGCC
>JAHDHN010000001.1:36797-39781 GCA_020631295.1 Rickettsiales bacterium | reverse complement strand
TGCCGCGCAGCAGACGGCGGATATTTTCCAAATGCTTGTAAAAAATCAACACGCACAGGGCGGTAATGATGGCCGCCACGCCCCAATAGCTATAATAAAATGCCCAGGCACCCACCACAATCCAAACCAAACTAAACAGGGCAGAAAGCGAGGAAATGCGCGTGGTGCCAAAGGCCATGAGCCAGCACAGCAGCGCAATGCCGCCAATATGCCAATCCAACACCAGCAAGCAGGCAAAAAAGGTAGCCACGCCCTTGCCGCCCTTACCGCGCAGATAATAAGAATAAATATGGCCCAGCACTGCGGCGGCCATAATAACCGCCTGCCCAAAGAGCGGAATGTCTAAATAACGCGCCAACCACACCAAGGCCGCGCCCTTTCCTGCGTCCAACAGCAATGTGAGCGCACCAAGTTTTTTACCGCCAAGCCGCGTGAGATTCGTTGCACCAATATTGCCAGACCCTTGTTTCCGCACGTCTCCCAGCCCCATCAGCTTGCCAATAAACAAACCAAAGGGAATGGACCCAATAAAATAAGCGGCAATAGCCAACACCCAAAAAATGCGACCTTGGCACGCAAGGCAATAGTCCAGAAAGTTCTCCATAATGGGGAGTTTTGCCGCCTTTTTATAGCCATGTCAACCTCTTACATACTAGCAATACAGGTGAATTCTTGTTACAACCATGCATATGGCTGAGGAAAATACAAATACGGCAACCCAAGCAGAAAAGCGCCGCATGCTGGTGGTGCGCTTTGATCGGCTGGGCGAGATTATCCAGTGCATGGGCTTTTTTCAGGCCTTGCATAAGAGTTACCCGAAGCTGCATAAAACCATTCTGACCAATGAGCCTTATGCGCCGCTGCTGCGCCAATGCCCGTATTTTGATGAAGTCTGGGTGGATAATCAGGCGAATTTCTTGGAAGTGAATAAATGGCGTGCGCAGATTACGCGCATTGCAGAGGCCGGCTTTGCAAATGGCATTGATTGCCAAAATTCCAGCCGCAGCCATTGGTATTACCGCCTGCTTGGCCGTAACAAACCCTTTTGGGTGTGCAGCATGGCCTGGTCGCCTGTCTATTTTAAAGCCAAGCAATTTGCTCATTTACCCTTTCAAGAGCAGATTGAAACCGGGCTTGCCAGCCACTCTGGCATAGAAGGCGTGCCACCCATTGATTTGAGCTGGCTGGAAGCAGATATCAGCCATTTTGACCTGCCCAAACATTATATTATGCTGCTGCCTGGTAGCAACATACAGAGCCTATATAAGCGCTGGCCGGAGACCTATTATTTTGATGTGATCCGCTGGGCGGCAGAGCAAGGCGTAAGCACCGTTATTTGCGGCACAGAAGAAGATGCAGGCATTATTGACCCGCTGGTGCGCACCGCTGCACGCCTGCCCGTGGTGAATTTGATGGGCAGAACCAGCCATGCCATGCTGGCCTCTATCGCACGCGGTGCAATGATGACTGTGGGCAATGAAACCGGCCCTATTCACATTGCCAGCAACACCGATTGTCCGACTATTTGCATGAGTAATATTGGCTCTGATACCAAGCCAGGTGGCAGAAATATTTTGGTGCTGCATGATAGCCAGCTGGATTATATCCGCCCGACGGATGTGATGGTGGCCATGGCCCATGTGCTGGACCAACATAAACGCAATATCACCACCGCCAATGCCACGGGCATGTTTGCGGGTGATATTGAGTGATAAGAGCTTTTACACCATCGCTTAAGAATTCATAAACGATATTGCTCCCTGTGGTTTAACCACAGGGTCAAATGCTGATACAGCATAACTGTTAGATTTGATCCTGCGATCAAGTCGCAGGAAACAGTGGTATGGATTGTTAACTGAAAATACTATAGTCGGAAAAACTACGATTCCAACATCTCACCCACGAACCCATCCAGGCCAGGGCGGCGGCTGCGCTTGTGGCGCTCGGCACGCAAAATAGCGCGAATGGTGGCTAATGATTCATCTAAATCTTCATTGATCACCACATAACCATATGACCGCCAATGGCTGATTTCGCCCTTGGCTTTGCTCATCCGGTCGGCAATTACATCAGCAGAATCTTGCGCGCGGCCTTTTAAGCGCTCTTCCAATACCTGCATATTAGGCGGTAAAATAAAGATGCTTACCAGATCGTCTTTATTCTGCTTGGCCAGTTGCTGGGCGCCCTGCCAATCAATATCAAACAACACATCAATGCCCGAATTCAGCGCTTCTTCCACCGGCTTTTGCGGTGTGCCATATTGGTTGCCAAACACTTCAGCGCACTCCAAAAATTCATCATTCGCCACCATTTGGCTGAATTGCTCTTGGTTGAGAAAGTAATAATCTTTGCCATCCTCCTCACCCGGGCGCATGGGGCGTGTGGTAGCCGAAATAGACATACGGATATCGTCTTCTTGCTCCAACAATAAACGTGCTAGCGTGGTTTTGCCTGCACCAGAAGGCGAAGACAGCACAAACATACATCCTTTGCGTGCAATATCTTTCATGCCGTGTTAGTTAGCAGCTCATGCAAGAACAACAAGCTTTTTTATGCCGCACGGAAGCAGGTATGCTCACTAACCGAACGGGCACGCTTGCCAGCCATGGGTTTATGCTGGTTGAGGCTATGCTGAAAGCGGAAGAGCCAGACATCACGCATATTATCTTCAACGCAGAAGACAATGCCCATGCTGCTATGATTGCAATGCGTGTTGGGTTTAAGCAGATTGTATTTTCTGGCAATAAAGCAACCTATGATACGTTAAAATCTATTGCAGCGGCGCATGATGTGGTTATGAAAGACGGAAGTAAAAATTAATGAGGGAGTGAGCAGATGCGTGTAACACAAAAAGTAAAAAAGATCTTATCTTGGTATGAGTCAGACAATCCTGGCTCGAAGAATAATCTCGCACGTATTTTGATGCATGGCCGCCTAGCCGGTACGGGCAAGATGGTGATTTTGCCTGTGGACCAAGGCTTTGA
>JAHDHN010000001.1:17751-36697 GCA_020631295.1 Rickettsiales bacterium | reverse complement strand
TTTACCATTTATCCTGGCTCTGAATATTCTTATGACATGATGGAAGAATTCCGTGCTTTATCTGAAGAAGCACGCAGCTATGGTTTGGCTGTGGTGTTGTGGAGTTATGCACGCGGTGGCAATGTGACCAAGGGTGATGGCGAAACCGCCATTGATATTATTGCGTATGCCGCCCATATGGCAGCCTTACTTGGTGCGCATATTATTAAGGTGAAGCCACCAACAGAAATGCTGGATTTACCTGCTGCAAAGAAAGTGTATGAGCAGCATAATGTGCCTGTAGCCTCCTTAGAAGACCGCATTGCGCATGTGATGCAATCTTGCTTTAATGGCAAGCGTCTGGTGGTATTTTCTGGCGGTGGTGCTAAAGGCAATGATGCGATTTACGAAGAAGTGCGCGCTATTCGTGATGGCGGTGGTAATGGCTCCATCATGGGCCGTAATAGCTTCCAACGTCCGCGTGAAGAGGCATTAGAACTGCTCAACAACATCGTAAATATCTATCTGAATAAGTTTTAGGCAGCATTAAAGAGTGCCATTCGTACGGTATAATTATTTCACTTAACAATTCCCTCGTCATCCCACGGCGTGTCCGTGTGATCTCCTGCCACTTACCGTATCCTTGTTAGGAGATTCCATGGATAAACCATGGAATGACGGGTGTTTGGAGGTTGAGAATTATTAACTGAGATAACTGCGTTTTTCACCAATGTTACACATATAATAATATGTAATATATAAATATTCTACATAACAATATTGTACTTTAAGCTAGACACGCGCTATAATATGCGTATTACGCTTTATTATTCACCTCATAAGGAACCAGGATCATGGCATTTGACGGCGCACCTTCCAAGCAGGAAGGCATGAAGGACAACAGTAAATATTTAAAAGGCGATATCTTGCAAGAATTGCTGGATGATAGCGTGATTGCTGTGTCTGATTATTCCTATGAGTTATTGAAATTCCATGGCACCTATCAAGGCTATGACCGGGATACGGCCACAGAGCGCAAAAAAGCCAAGCTGGATAAGCTCTATGAATTTATGGTGCGCTTGCGCATTCCTGCCGGCCGCTTGACTGCCAAGCAATATGCCATGGTGGATGATATTGCCGGAAAATATGCTAATAACACGCTGCGCCTGACCACGCGTGAGACTTTTCAAATGCATTGTATTGTGAAGGGCGACCTCAAGCCTGCCATTGCCGCGATTAATGAAGCACAGCTTTCTACGCTCAGCGCTTGTGGTGATGTGGTGCGTAACGTGATGACCACGCCAAGCCCGGTAAAAAACGTACAAAATCAACGCTTGCTGGAAGATGCCTATGCCATTGCGTCTTATTGTGAGCCTAAAACTACCTCTTATGACGCCATTTGGAATGATGCGGAAGAGACGCAAGTAGAAGAGCCATTATACGGCAAATATTACCTGCCACGTAAATTCAAAATTGCGGTGATCGCACCGGACGATAATAGCGTGGATGTATTCACCCATGATTTAGGCTTTGTAGCATTGTTTGATGGCGATACTCTCACTGGATATAATGTGCTAGTAGGCGGTGGATTGGGCATGAACCACAATAAGCCTTCCACCTATCCTCGCCTGGCCACACCCATTGCCTTTATAGGCCCAGATGATTTGCTGAATGCCACCGATGCGGTGGTGCAGCTACAGCGCGACCATGGGGACAGGAACGACCGCAAACATGCGCGCCTGAAATATGTGGTGGAAGAAAAAGGCGTGGAATGGACCAAGAAGACCTTCCTGGAATATTTCAATGCGCTGAAGCCTGCTGTAGCAGCTCAAGAAGCCAAGCCTGTGCAGCGCTATGATATTCCCGATCACATGGGCTGGCATGCACAAGGTGATGGCTTATGGTATGTTGGTGTGCCTGTGTCCAGCGGCCGTATTATTGATACGGAAACGCAAGCAATCCGCACCGGGCTGCGTCATATTATTGATACATACGGCATGAATTTGGTAATCACGGCCGACCAGAATATTATTCTGTGCGATATTACAGATGCACAAAAAGCAGAGATTGAAGCGCTATTTGCACAATATAACATCGATACGCGTGAACAGCTTACGCATATGCAACGTAATTTGATGGCCTGTGTGGCACTGCCCACCTGCGGCAAGGCACTGGCAGAGGCTGAGCGTGTGAAATTACCGATGGAAAAAGACATTCACAACACATTGGCAGCATATGCACTGGAAGAAGAGCGCATTGCCATCCGTATTGCAGGCTGCCCTAACGGTTGCAGCCGCCCTTATGTAGGTGACATTGGTATTGTTGGCCGCACGCCTGGGCATTATGCCTTGTTTATTGGCGGCGATTTTGAAGGCACACGCTTGAATGAAAAAATCTTCGATAAAGTACCAGAGGCCGAAATTGGCGCCGCACTTTCGCCGTTCTTTGCTGCCTTTAAAGAGGCACGTAATGATAACAAAGAAGGCTTTGGTGATTTTTGCCACCGTGTGGGTATCGAGTCACTGCTAGAGCAGGCCAAAACCAGCCTTACCGACTATAAATGGGCTGCGTGATGGAAAAATTCTACATACTATCGTCATCCCACGGCTTGTCCGTGGGATCTCTTGCTATACACAGCTCTCTCATTAAAGAGATGCCACGGATAAACCGTGGCATGACGCAGAGGAAATAATATAGCCTCATGACCCATTCCCTCTCCCGTTTGCAGACTTTTTATGCGGAGCATGACCCGCATGCGCTGCTGCATGCCATGATCACGCGGGAGTTTAAGGATAATATCGCCTGTTTCTCCTCTTTCGGTGCCTATTCTGGATTGCTACTAAAAATGGTGGCGGAAATTGACCCGAACACGCCTATTTTATTCCTTAATACCGGCAAGCATTTTCAAGCCACGCTGGATTATGTGAACGATATAAGCAAATATGTGGGCCTCACCAATGTGATTCATATCCACCCTAATCCGGATATGGTTTCACGCATCGATCCCAACGGTGATTTATGGGAAAGCAATGTGGATCGCTGCTGCTGGATGCGTAAGGTAGATTCACTGGAAAGCTATTTGCAGGATAATCCACATCAAGCCATCATCACCGGTCGCCGGCGCTACCAAACCAAAGAGCGTGAGGCATTAGAGCCCGTGGAGCTGGATGAAGACGGCACCTATAAAATCAACCCGTTTTGGAACACATCCAAAGACGATATCAAGCAGCAATTTGAGGCACTGGCACTGCCTCAGCACCCGCTGGTAGCCAAGGGCTATCCATCCATTGGCTGTGAGACCTGCACACGTGCAGTAAAGCCAGGCGAAGATGAACGCTCTGGCCGCTGGGCCCATGCGGTGGACATGAGCGGCAAGCAAAAAACAGAATGTGGCATTCACTTGCCCACAGCAGAACAGACGGATTGGAGTGTTTAATGCAGAAGACAGGTGACAGAGGATAGAAGACGGATTATAAGATCTGCCTTCATAATTAACAACCGTCATCCCATGGCTTATCCATGGGATCTCCTGCAGCGGACCGTGCTCTCATTAGGAGATTCCACGGACAAGCCGTGGAATGACGAGTAAAAGGAACTATAAAATGAACCATTTAGACGAATTAGAAGCACAGAGTATCTATGTGTTCCGTGAGATGTTTAACAAAATCTCCAATGTGGGGATGTTATGGTCTTTTGGTAAAGATTCTAACGTGATGATTCACCTGGCGCGCAAAGCGTTTTTTGGCAAAATTCCCTTCCCGCTTATTCACTGTGATACAGAGCTGGAGATGGATGAAGTATATGCCTTCCGTGATAAATACTCCAAAGAATGGGACGTGAATTTTATTTCTTACCCATGCCCTCCACTGGAAGATACGGATGAAAGCCTGCCGCACAGCGCCCGCGTGGCCGCACGCAAAACATTGGGTCTAAAAAATGTAATTGCAGAATATGGCTTTAATGGCATCACCACCGGTATTCGTCGTGATGAAGAAGGCACCCGTGCAAAAGAGCGCTATTTTAGCCCGCGTGATAATGAAGGCACGTGGGATGTAAAAGACCAGCCACCGGAGTTCTGGAACCAGTTTATGACTGATTTCCCTCCAGGCACCCATGTGCGCATCCACCCGTTGCTGCACTGGACGGAGCTGGATATTTGGAACTATATCAAGCGTGAAGGCATTCCAATTGTACCGCTCTATTACGCTAAGCCATATGGTGAATTTTTTGGTGAAAATTATGGCGGGAAAATGATGCGCTTCCGTTCACTGGGCGAAAAAGGCATTACCTACCCACTGCCAAGTGAAGCCACTACCATTGACGAAATTATTGCCGAGCTAAGCGTAACCAGAGTCTCTGAACGTTCTGGCCGCCCCATGGGTGCAGATGAAGATGAATCTGCCTTTGAGCGCCTGCGCGCCGATGGGTATATGTAAAAAAGAAAGAAATGACGATGACAGCACAGAATGCAGCTTTACAGCAAACAGAGGAAGTGACCCCCATGCTTGATACCGAACGCCAGCAGATGAAAATTGTGATTGTAGGCCATGTGGACCACGGAAAGTCCACGCTGATTGGGCGCTTGTTCCATGATACAGATAGCCTGCCTGAAGGCAAAGTGGAGCAAATTAAGGCACAATGTGAGAAGCGTGGCATGCCGTTTGAATATTCCTTTTTGCTCGATGCATTGCAAGCGGAGCGTGACCAAGGCATCACCATTGATACCACGCAAATCTGGTTCAAAACCCAAGCGCGCGACTATGTGATTATCGACGCACCAGGCCATAAAGAATTTTTGAAGAACATGATTTCTGGTGCCGCTAACTCTGAAGCAGCTGTGTTGGTGATTGATGCTAAAGAAGGCGTGCAAGAGCAATCCAAGCGCCATGGCTATTTACTGCATCTGCTTGGCGTAGACCAGGTGGTAGTAGCGGTGAATAAAATGGATATGGTAGATTTTGATGAAGCTGCCTTCCGCGCTATTGAAGAAGAATATACGGCCTATTTAAAAGAGATTGGTGTAACGCCCACCTATGTGGTGCCGATTTCTGCACGCGAAGGCCAATCTATCACCCAATCGCCAGACAAAATGGAATGGTATAAAGGCCCAAGCATTTTAGAGGCCTTGGATCTTTTCACACTCAAGCCACAATCTACCGAATTGCCGCTGCGCTTTCCGGTGCAAGATGTGTATAAATTTGATGAGCGCCGCATCATTGCCGGCCGTATTGAGAGCGGCCGCATTGAAGTAGGACAAGAGATCTTATTCTCTCCGCTTAACCGCGTGGTAACGGTAAATTCCATTGAGAATTTCAATGGCCCTGCCCTGCAGTCTGCTGAGGCAGGCATGTCTGTGGGCATCACACTGAGTGAACAAATTTTTGCTGAGCGTGGCCATGTGATCTCCACAGAAGACACAGCGCCCATGCTAACCAATCTGTTCCGCGGCAAGCTATTCTGGATGGGCGATAACGACCTGAAAGTGGGCAGCCGCTATACACTCAAAATCAATACATGCGAATATCGTGTGGAGGTGAAAGAGATTGAACGTGTGGTAGATACGGACAATCTTGCTCTGGCAGATACCGCCCAAGCGGTGCAAAAAAACAGCGTGGCCGAAGTGGTGTTCCGCGTGCGCGGCATTATGCCAATTGATGACTACGGCCAAAATGATAGCACCGGCCGCTTCGTGTTGGTAGAAAATTACCGCATTGTGGGCGGTGGTATTATCAATCTAGATGGCTTTGCCGACCAACGTGTGAAGACCGATATTAAATCCACGAATATTACCCAAGTGGAATCGCGCATCAATCCAGCACGCCGTGCGGCAGCCAATGGCCATAAGGGCGGTGTGTTATGGTTCTCTGGCCTGTCGGGCTCAGGCAAAACCACGCTAGCGCTGGAATTGCAGCAGCGCTTGTTCAATAAAGGCTATCAAGTATTTGTACTGGACGGTGATAACATTCGCGCAGGCTTGAATGCTGATTTAGGCTTCTCACCAGAAGACCGCAGCGAAAATATCCGCCGTGTAGGTGAAGTGGCCGCCTTGTTTGCCGATGCCGGCACTATCGTGATTTCAGCCTTTATCTCACCCTATAAGCAAGACCGTGACCGTGCACGTGTGGCAGCAGGTGAGCATTATCACTCCATTCACATCAAAGCCGATGTGGATACATGCGCCAAGCGCGACCCTAAGGGCTTGTATGAAAAAGCGAAAAAGGGCGAAATCAAAGACTTTACCGGTGTGTCCGCGCCGTTTGAAGAGCCTGATAATGCCGATTTAGTGGTAGATACTGCCAACCAATCTGTGGATGAGTCGGTTGAAATCTTAATGGCCTATGTGGAACGCCAGCTGGTGGAAAGCATGGCAGATGAGCAGATATCCACACCAGGATACACGATCTAGATACCGCCATCTATCAAGAAGTTGTCATTTCGAACGGCAGGGCGTTCGGAATGACATTCTGTTGTCATCTAATCTAAGTGAAATCTGTCATCGAAATTTCATGAAAAGTCGCTATACTGGACTTACGGTATAAAAAATGAAGCGATATGACTGAAAAGAAGAGCAGATTACAAACAGACCCGTTATTCCTCGGATTAACCCGTCCACCTATGTTATTTGGCGTAACATTGGACTGGTTTGTGGTAACATTTATGATCGTTTCCATCACATTTATTACCAGCAAAAGTTTCCCCTCTCTTATCTTAACCGCACTCACCATGCACGGCATTGGCTTGTTTGTGTGCTCGCATGAGCCTAAATTTAAGGAACTTATTCAGGCCTGGAGCAAAACTGTACCTAAATGCCGTAATAAATTCTTCCATGGTAATGCCAGCTCGTTTGATGTGTTTTAAGGTGTAGCACTATGGCAAAACTAAAACTAAAACGCAGAAAAACACAGCATGCAGGTGCCATTAAAAATGAAATATCTGCTTCTGAGTTTATACCTTATGACTGCCATTGGAACGACCATACCATTATCACCAAAGACCAGGAGCTGTTAGCCACCATTAAACTAGAAGGATTTTCTTTTGAAACGGCAGATGATGAAGATTTAGACGTCAAAAAACATATCCGCAATACACTGTTTAAAAGCATTGCCAAGCCTAGCGTATCTATGTGGTCTCACATCATCCGTCGGCGTGAAAAAGCAAGTTTAGAAGCAGAGTATGACAACGCGTTTTGCTCCACTTTGGATAAAAAATGGCATACAAAACATGTGGATGATGAAAATTTTATTAATGAACTTTATATCACCATTGTGGTAAAAAAAGACACCACCGGAATTGCGAAGATTGAGAATTTTATCGCCAATTTGGCACAAAAGGCAGATAAAGAGCTAGAGAAAGAATCTTATAAACAACTGCAACGTGATTTAGAAGAAGTAATTGGCCGCGTAATGGGCAGCATGCGTGATTATCACCCGCGTTTATTGGGCTTGAAGAAACGCAAGCGTGGCACCTATTCAGAAATATTAGAGTTTTTAGGCTCCCTGGTAAATTGCGGTGTGAAAGCACCTGTATTAGTACCCAGCAATGAAGCGGCACGCTATTTACCCAATCAACGGATCTATTTTGGGCGCGATGCTATTGAGATAAAAGATGTCTCTGGACGCAGCCGTTTTGCAGGCACCATCAGCATCAAAGAATACCCACCTTTCACGGGCGTGGGAATGGTAGATGCCTTTTTGAAACTGCCTTTTGAGCTGATTATCACACAAATGTTTTTATTTGATAACCGTGCCATAGGCATTCAAGGCATGCAAGTACAGCAAGACAGGTTACGCAACTCTGGCGACAAAGGTATATCTCAAATGGAGGAGCTGAGCAGTGCCATGGATATGGCCACCTCCGGCCATGCTGCATTTGGCAAATTTGGCCTCTCCATTTTGGTGATTGAAGAAAATAAGAAACGTCTTGAAGCTGCACTCTCTATTGCACAAGGAGAGCTGGTAAATTTTGGCATTAACCCATTGCAAGACAAAGCCATGCTGCAGGCGGTGTTTTGGTCACAACTACCCGCTAACTTTGAATATTTAGCCCGTATATCCAAGATGCATACATTGAATCTTTCGGGATTTTTAACATTGCATAATTTCCCTGTAGGGAAAGAAAAAGACAACCATTGGGGTGATGCGGTGACCCTACTAGAAACCACTTCTGGCACACCTTATTTCTTTAATTTCCACGTGCGTGATGTAGGCCATACTACCATTATTGGCCCCACCGGCGCAGGTAAAACAGTGCTGATGAATTTCTTGTGCGCGCAAGCGCAAAAATTTAACGGCCGTATGTTCTTTTTTGATAAAGACCGCGGTGCAGAGATTTTCATCCGTGCCATAGGCGGAAATTATACAGTAATTGACCCGGCAGAAGGCTGTGGCTTCAACCCGCTGCAACAAAAAAATACACCTGAAAATGCACGCTTCTTGGAAGAATGGATTGCAGTGATGGCACAGGCCAGCTTTGAACAAGATATCTCACCAGAAGAAAGTGAACTGATTTCAGAAGCGGTACGAGGTAACTTCAAGCTAGAGAAAAAGCAGCGCCGCCTGCCCAATATCCTACCCTTCCTTGGCTTGGAAAAGCCTGGTAGCATTGCCAGCCGTTTGCGCATGTGGCACAGTGGTGAAACCCATTCTGGCCTGTTTGACAACCCGCGTGATACCATTGATTTCACCAAGGGAAATGTGTTTGGGTTTGAAATGGGTAAAGTGCTGGGAGATGGAAAAAGCTTGGGCCCTGCCCTGCTCTATCTCTTCCACCGCATCCAAGAATCTCTGGATGGCACTCCTACTATGATTGTGCTGGATGAGGCGTGGGCCTTGATTGATAATGATATTTTTGCGCCCAAAATTAAAGACTGGCTCAAAGTACTTCGAAAACTCAATGCTATGGTAATTTTTGCTACTCAAACAGTGGAAGATTTGGGCAATAGCGCCATTAGCGACACGCTGGTGCAACAAACCGCCACGCAGATTTTCCTGGCCAATGCCAAGGCCACGCCGGAATATAAAAAGATGTTTATGCTCTCAGACCGTGAGTTTGAGATCATTCGTACCACCAACCCACAAAACCGCTATTTCCTGGTGAAGCAAGGCGATGATGTGGTGATTGCACGCGTGGACCTAAGCGGCATGAATGATGAAATTGCTGTGCTCTCTGGCCGTGCAGAAACGGTAAGACTGTTGGATGCAGTACGCGCCGAACATGGCGATGATCCAGATACATGGCTGCCTATTTTTACAGAGAAAGCGAGGTTACTTGCCAGCTAAACTGACCATAGCATTATTGCGTTGTTTCAGCCTGTTATGCTTGTGGCTATGCGGCACGCTTGTTTTGGCGCAATCCGGCACAGTGGATGGCGACAAGGCCGACAACACACTCTCTGTACCCGGCATTGCAGGTTGCAGCTTTGATAACCCCAACCAAGAAAGCCATGAGAGCGCCATCTCCACCGAGGAAGACCGTGACTATGGCGATGACGCCACCTATCAGGTGGAGTTCAACATCCCACTTGACCCAAGTGATCCAAACTACGCCGACTGTATGCGCGTAGCAGTGCAATACACTATCGCAACGGGCGACTGCCTGTTTAAAAGCACCATTTTATACGATACCAACAACCAGCCTTATGCAGTGGAGCGCACCATGATAGACGGTTGGACCAACCGTGTGGTGCAGTGTATTGAAAATAAGATTGATGAAGTGACCTATTTCATCAACGGCAAATTTACCTTCGCCATCTCCGGCATTGTGGGTGCAGTGCTGGTGCTTTACACGGTCTTGTTCTTTATCCGCATCATACTAAACCCAGGTAATAACTTATTTACCGATGGCATGGTGATGCTGCTTACCCTTTTGTTTGTGGCGGTATTTTCCATCGGCGTGGGCTCCAACAAAGCCTATGATGTATTCAAAACCTTCCAAAATGACTTGATTGAAGCGGTGACGGACAGCGTACAATTGCGGCAATTGAGGGGTAAAATAGTAGAAGATGAAAATGGCAATATGGTGATGGATGACACGGGCGAAGCGGTACGAGAACCTATCACCTGCACCGTGGATAAAAACGGCAATCCTATGAATTTATGGCGCCGTATTGATTGTATCACCGTGTTTATGTTTGGCATGCGCACCGGCCTTACCTACCAAGACCAAGATCAAATTGGCAGCCTAGAAAAAGCGCTGGACCAAGAAGAAAATACCCCGTTCAATTTTACCACCGGTGACTTAGAAAACGGGTTAGATAATAAAAAAGTGAGTAATATTTTGCTTATGCTACTCAGCGGTTCCATCTTCAGCGCCACTGGGCCTGGCTATTTGCTTTTCATTACTGGCGGATTTGTGATTGTGGGGCTGTTAGCTGCCATTTTCCAATGCGTGATTGTGTATCTTGCCGCACGTATTTACATCGCCTTTATGTCCATCATCTTCCCAGCCATTGTGACATGCCTGCTGTTCCAAAACACAAAGAAGATCTTTACCTATAGCCTCTCCATTATTGTCGCCGGGATTTTGCAACCGGCTATTTTATTTGGCTATATGGCCTTCATGCTCAATATTTACCACTTCGCTATGGAGGGCGATGCGGGGATTCTGAATCATATGCAATCATTGCAAGCTATATTGGAAAGCGATGAGGCAGATAAATTCTTTGAAACCATTGGCACCCTAGAGGTGGGCACTGTGAATTCTGATGTTGATGTTGGATATGACGGTGCAGGAAACATTACTGCGAAAGATGGCGGTGGCGCTATTGCCATGGCACAGAATATGTTTACCAAAGGGTTTACAGTCTTCAGCAGTGCTATTTTTAAAGACAATGAAGCCGCCGAAGACGCCATTGGAAAAACCACATTACAAGGCTTTATTGTGATGATTGCCGTATTGCTCATCACCTTCGCCTTCATGGAGAACGTGCTCTCTTTCGGTGCACAAATTGCCGGTGTGGGTATGTCGGCAGAATATAATGTGATGAATATTCACCAACAGGCTAAAAACCGCATGACCAAAGCCGCGAAGAAATACTCCACCACCGGTAAATTCTTTGGTGGTTAGGTATAGTAATATCAATTAATAATTCACAACTATGTTTCCTGCGGCTTGACCGCGGTATCCAGAGCCACAAGAGAGATCATGCCGCATAGCCCTGGCCGCGCCAGCCGAAGCTTTATGCGTAGGCTGGACCCCGTGGTCCCGCCGTCGCCAAGGCTATGGCGGACAGGCAAGCCACGGGGTGACGCACTTTTTTATATGTCCCGTTAATTACGCAATTTACTATACATATCAGGGACCAAAAGTGTGGTTTTTAGGAGTAGCCTACACAAACAATGCTTCCAGTTTTTCCACCACTTGTTTGCCAAGCTCTTCCACATGTTTGATCATCACCGCATTTTGGTAATAGGCTGATACATCATGCCCAATGCCAATGGCCAGCAGCTCCATGGCATGCTGCGCTTCAATTTGGGCAATCACATGGTGCAGATGCTGGTCTAGATAATTGCTTGGATTTGCACTTAGCGTGCTGTCATCCACCGGTGCACCGTCCGAAATCACCAGCAAGATTTTGCGCTCTTCAAAACGCTGCATCAGCCGCTGATGCGCCCATAACAGCGCCTCGCCATCAATATTTTCCTTCAGCACACCCTCTTTTAGCATCAAGCCCAAATGGCTACGGCATTGGCGGTGCGGCCTGTCTGCCGCTTTATATACAATATGGCGAATATCATTTAACCGACCTGGGGAAATAGGCGCCCCCTCCTTCTCCCAATGTTTGCGAGATTCCCCACCTTTCCAGGCTTTGGTGGTGAAACCCAAAATCTCCACACGCACGCCGCAGCGCTCTAACGTACGGGATAAAATATCAGCCACAAGAGCCGCATTAGTGATGGGCCGGCCGCGCATTGAACCGGAATTATCCAACAGCAATGTTACCACCGTATTCACATAGGCCGCCTCTTTTTCTTGCCTGTATGGATACGGGTAATTACCGTCTACCACCAAGGGCACCAGCTTGTTTGGGTCTAGTACACCTTCTTCTTGGTGAAAATGCCAATGGCGCATCTGCGTGGAGAGAATTTTGCGCTGCAACCGCATGGCCAAGCGCGCAATCAAGGCCTGCATATCTTGCAATTGTGCATCCAGGCGTTCGCGCAGGCGAGCCAGCTCCACTGCGTCTGCCAGCTCTGTGGCATGCACCTCTTCATCATATTGCGTGGTGAAAATGTTGTAGCGCATGCGCGTAATCACCGCTTCATCGTCATGCTCTTGCTCTGCATCACCCTCTGCTGGCGCTGCGTCCTGCTGCTCGCCTTCCTCGGTGCTATTGCTATTTTCTGCGCGCTCCTCTGCACCGCTTAAGCGCGGCACGTCACCCGTGGCATGTTGCTGTTCTGCGGCTTCTGCCTGCTGCTGCTCGCTTGCATCACCTTGCTGTTGTGGTGCCTGCATCTCGCCCGGCTCACCCTCTTCACCCGCCTCATCTTCCAGTGATTCTTCACTGCCCAGCACACCCAAGCGTGAAAGTAAGGTTCTCGCATGTTGGGTAAATTGCTGCGGGTTTTTCAGCGACGCGGCCATCTCCGCAAAGGCATTGCCTGCCTTCTTGCGCATTATTTTCCCCAAGCTGGAGAGGGCAAGCTCAGAGACAGAAAAAGGCTCTCCATGCACTTCTTCCCACAAGAGCGCACCAATCATTTCTTCTAGTGGAATATGAGCCAGCTGCTCCCGCTCTTGCCAATTGCGTGCCTGCCAACGAAACGCATGCATAGCAGCAATATTTTGCTTCACACCGGCATATTGCACCGCACCTAGCAGCCCGGTACGCTGTTGCTCTAATGCAGCGAATAATGCCGCATTTTCTGCATCAACAGGCGCAGCTGCATCTGCACCATAGGCCTCTGCACAGGCGGCATAATCGGCTGCGCCACGTGTGGCTTGCACGCCCGCCTCATGCTTTAAATTGGCATGCAAGGTCACGCTGCCCGTCACGGTGTTTTTAGCCGCCAGCGGCGCCGATTCTTGGGTAAATACATGCACATCCAGCGCCGCATCCCGCGCCATGATTTTTGTGGTTACTTGTAGTTCGTCTTTCAGATGTTGCATGCATTATGCATAACGCATGAAATAACTATAGTCATTTCATTTAGATAGTGACTGCATTATCTAGTTCTTTTATTGCTACGTGCATGAAAAAATTCTTACTCATCATCCTCTTGGGCGCAGCGGCAGACTTGCTGCATAAATATCTGATGATTTATATGCTGGAAATTCGCTATGGTGATGTGTGGCCGGTGCTGCCCTTTTTCAACTTTGTAATGGTGTGGAACCCTGGCATTAGCTTTGGCCTGTTTGCCAGTGGCAACCCATGGCCGCTGATTATTATGAACAGCATCATCGTAAGCGGACTCTTCTATTGGTTGTATTTCCGTACACCGAACAGGCTTGCCTGCTGGGGCATTAGCTTGGTGATTGGCGGTGCGCTGGGTAATATTATAGACCGTATTTGGCACGGCGCCGTTGCTGACTTCTTTGATTTTTACATCGGCAATTGGCACTATCCTGCCTTTAATATTGCAGATTCACTTGTATTTATCGGCGCGATGGTGTTAATTATCGATAGCTTTATCGGGAGAAAACAAGCATGAACCATTTCCTCAAAACACTCTCTATAGTTGCAGTTGCAAGTACCAGCGTTGTGTTTGCTGCAGACACAGCAGCTGAAAGTGTGCGCTATAAGCATAATAAAAATGCACCTGATGCCAGCAAAGTGGTGGTGCATAAACCTCTTTCTTTCCCCAGTGAGCTAACGCTGGTAGCACCTGAAAAGGCTGAGAAAGTAACAAAAGAGAAGGCAGAAAATGATGCTGTGGAAGCAAAGAGTTTTGCTGTGGTACCTGCCAATGTGCTAGACGGAAAAACACCTGTAGCCCCCCAACAGGCGGCCAGCCAGGCGGCTGCTTTTTCTATTTTAACAGGCAGCAATAGTAACACGCTAAAAGCCCCCGCTGAAACTGGCAATGCAGCGAAAGACGCACAAGCTATTTTGCTTGGCAGCGCAACGGTAACTAATAGCACGGCAGGCAGCAGCACAAGCGGCAATGCATCTGCAGAAAATGTGTTGGTGCGCAATGCCAAAGCACATGCCAGCAAAAGCAGCGGGCAGCAAGAGCACACGCCTTTATTGAACCGCTTATTCCAATAGGCTTGCACAAACGGATGTTTAAAAGCCTCACCGGTGTTAAAAAATCCTCTGTGTTTGATAAGGCCGCATGGGATACGGCCTTAGAACAGGCACATAAAGCCGTAACTCGGATTGAGGCCGAAGCAACGAACGAAGAGATTCCGCTTTTTACCATTGCCGATGAAACACATGCGCTGGAAGAGATTGAGGCCATTGCCGATGGCATTCTGAATATTTACGCGCATGTAGTGATTGTGGGCATGGGCGGCTCCACCTTGTCTGGCCAAGCCTTTGCGCCTGCGCGTTCCAAATATAAAGAGTTGCGCCTGCATTATCTGGACACAGTAAATGCAGATAAAATCCGCCGTACCTTGCGTAAATTACCGCTCAAGCACACGCTGTTTTTGATCATCAGTAAATCCGGCGGCACACTGGAAACCATCAGCACGCTCAGCTATATTTGGGAATGCTATACACAGGCCGGATTGCCGCATCATAAACATATTTCTGTGATTACGGAGCGGCGTGAGGATAACCGTCTGTTCAACGCGGCTAAGGCGCATCATTTGCGTATTCTGCCGCACCATAAAGGCATTGGCGGGCGCTTTGCTGCCTTTACCAATGTGGGGCTGCTGCCTGCAGCGCTGGCGGGCAAGGATATTCGCGCACTTGCCAAGGGTGCAGGCCAAGCTGTGGCCGATATCCACTCAGAATTATTCGTTGAACAAATTGCCATGCATCTCATGCTTATGCAATCTGGCTACCGCAATATGGTGCTGATGCCTTATATGGACGGGCTGGATGGCTATATTCAGCTTTACCGCCAAATTTGGGCCGAAAGCTTGGGTAAAGACGGGCATGGCAGCCTGCCGGTAGACAGCAAGGGCGTGCTGGATCAGCACAGCCAGCTGCAATATTATCTGGACGGCCCACCGCTGCATTATTTCACCGTATATCTCCCGCAAGATTATGACAGTGAAGATGTGCTGGGCCATGCGCCATTTTCGGGTGAGGATTTTCCGTATCTAGCCAATGTGCCGCTTAGCACCATTGAGTTTGTGAGTGGCCGCGCTACCTATGAAACCCTGCTGGAAAAGCAACTGCCCGTGCGCCGCATTGAATTGCCACCGATTAGCGAAGAAATGCTGGGCTATTTGGTGATGAGCGCCATGCTGGAAACCATTGCTGTAGGATATGCATTAGACATCAATCCATATGACCAACCGGCCGTGGAAATCGGTAAAAACAAAGCCCGCAGCTACCTACGTGCGCTGGGCAGTCAACAGGCAGATTAGAAATACATAGTAATTTCAGTCAACAATTCCTTGCAATCCCTGACAAGCGAAGCGCAGATCGGGGATCCAGGGTTAACAAGCACTATAGTAATCTGCATAATTAACGATACAGCGCCATACCGCGATTTGATCGCGGTATCCAGAGCTACAAGAGAGATCTTACCGCATCGCCCTGGCCCCCGTGGTCAAGCCACGGGGTGACGCACTTTTTATATGTCCTGTTAATCATGCAGTTTACTATATCTATCGTTTCGCTCTGGCCCCTCGCTTTCGCAAGGGTTTCAAGGTAGGTAATTCTCAAGTGAAATTGTAAGCCAACAACTACGGCTTTCGTTTATTATGGTGCAGATAGGCTGGCGGGATATAGGCCTCATCCCATAATACATTAAATTGCTGGCGGTAGCTTGCTGCAATGGCTGCATTATCAATCACCAACACACGCAGCACCGGCTCCCATAATAGCAGCGCATATTTTGTGCCATATACAAAATAGGGCAGCGCACTAAA
Organism: Rickettsiales bacterium; assembly: GCA_020631295.1. Classification (GTDB taxonomy): domain Bacteria; phylum Pseudomonadota; class Alphaproteobacteria; order Rickettsiales; family UBA8987; genus JAHDHN01. Next base: position 20,728 of record JAHDHN010000001.1, on the reverse strand, counting down.
CTGCTCCTTGGGCACCCAGCGATAATAGGAACTTGGGTCCGCAAAGTTACTGTCACCATATTTGGACAAAATGCGGCCTGAGATACCCTTGTCTTTATAGCGCTTCATCATGTCATCAAAGCGTGATTCATTCTTCAAAAATGTATTTTCTTCCACACCATTAATCAGCCGCTCTTCACCTGGTTCAAGCGTGTCATATATGTCATTCCAGAGCAAAAATAAGGCATTTTGGCCTTCAAATATCCTGGTACCTACCTCACCTGCAGATAATTTTACCCCTAAACTAGGTAAAAAACATATTCCAGCAATCTCCAATGCCGTACGAATATTTTGTAACGTATCTGGCCGAGGATGGGATAAGTTACGCTCTATATTCTGCAGTGTAGCTATAGAAATATTGGATTTCCGGGCTAATTCTTTTTGACTCCATTGCAGCAAAGCACGTGCTGCTCGTATCTGTTCAACGGCAATTTCCATAGAAGAATTATAGCACATAACTATGTAAAATACATAGTTTTATCAAAAAAATGCACCTTGGAAAGCAACATACAGATATTACAATGAATATATGGGCAGATCAATGTGAGGAGTGAGAAGGAAATAGTATTATGTTAAAATCCAAAAATGTTATTATGGCCACCATATTTTCATTAGCTAGTCTTGCATGGGCAAAGGGGCAAACCACATCAAATCCAGTCATAGGGAAATACGGAAATGTAGTAGGCACAGTATATATGCCTGAACAGGCAATAGAAGGTGACCTTGCCATTGAATTGCTCCAACATCATTACAAGGCCCAACTTTATTTACCCACAACAGTGGATTCTTTAATGGAAAAAGAGGGGCTTGCAAAACAACCTTTTTCCCAGATGCCAGAAAAAGAGCAGACATATATCATACGCTTCAGTGAAGCAGCGCAAACACTGAAAGAATATCAAGAATACTACAACTCTACACATGGAAAGGAAGAGAAAGAAGCCTATCACTCTATTAAGGAGAAAAAAGAATCTGGGCTATCTTATGCGCCAACAAAAGAGGAATTCAAGAAAGCGGCACATTATAAGCAACGCACAAACATAGCCGATGCGGCTGAAAAGACACTCTCTAATATTGCAGATTACTTTGTAGAAAGAACTGCACAAAATGCAGATATCACTCCAGAAATAAGAGGGAGATAACAATGGAAAAAACAGCTCCCATAAGTATTCTTAAAGAGATGCACCTTGCCATATTAATGGATGAAATAAGATCACTCTCATTAGAGCATATAACAAAAAGTCTTGACGTTACACTCACAGGTGATCCTGAACAGCGGATTTTTACCACCTTATTACATAGGGAAAGTGATCAACCAACCGAACTTTATACCACAGCACGAGATATTATGATGCTAGAGTTATACTCATTCATACAACGGTTGTTATCGTAATAATCTAACCCGTTTTTTGCATGCAAAGACAGGGATGTCGAGGTCGTCTTGAGACGGCGCCATCTATACAGGAGGAGAAAATACCGGCAGCACCACTATTGCACCATTAAAGGCCGCACTGATTGCCGCACAGCGCGGTATAATTTCTTCAGAAAAAAACAGAAATTCATGCATTACTGAAAGAGCATCAACAGCTCTAACATGACTGGGAAAACATTAAGCAACAACGTAATATTGTGTTGTGTAGATAGTGTAGACATTACATTCCCATCGCTAAAATCTTTTGACTACGCTATCTAGATAAAGAGCCTTATAACAGTAGATAGTGCGATAACCCGTATTTCCCCTGGTCAAAGCGGGTTTCATCCCTTATCCTGGTAGGATGAAAGAAGAAGATGCTATATTAAATTACGCGAAATTTATTGATGAGGCGATGCATGATGTGGTGCGCAAGTCACTCACATTGGTGGCGGAGTTTGGCCTGCCGGATGATCATCATTTCTTTATCACGTTTGATACAAATCATCCGGATGTGATGATTTCTGATGAGCTGCGCGCGCAATATAAAGACGAGATGACCATTGTGCTGCAACATCAATTTTGGGATTTGGAAATTGATAATGAAAAATTTTCTATTGTCCTCAGCTTTGATAATGTGAAGCAGAATTTAACCGTGCCGTTTGAGGCGCTAATCGCCTTTGCGGATCCGGCGGTGAAATTTGGCCTGCAATTTAACTATAGCCCGCTTGAGGGCGATGATTATAGCGAATTGGTCTCCGAGGAGGGCGCGACGCTGGAAGTAGAGACAAAAAGCGATGGCTCAAACGTAATATCTCTTGATTCTTTCCGTAAAAAATAGAAATACGGTTTTCCAACTATCAAACACAAAGGCAATCACATGGCAATGCAAGGTGCAGCAATTGCGGTAAAGGCGTTAATCGACCAGGGCGTGGATACTATTTTTGGGTATCCTGGTGGCGCGGTCCTGCCTTTTTATGATGAGTTGTTTAAGCAGAATAAAATCCGCCATATTTTGGTGCGTCATGAGCAAGCCGCTGCCCATGCGGCAGAGGCCTATGCACGCTCCACAGGCAAGCCTGGCGTTATTTTGGTAACGTCCGGCCCAGGTGCAACCAACACGGTAACCGGCCTGACCGATGCGCTGCTTGATTCTATTCCGCTGATTTGTATTACCGGCCAGGTGCCCACGCATTTGATTGGTACCGATGCATTCCAAGAGGCCGACACGATTGGTATTACGCGCGCCTGCACCAAGCATAATTATTTGGTGAAGCGTACCGAAGATATCGCCCGCATTTTTGCAGAGGCGTTTCATGTGGCTACCACTGGCCGCCCTGGCCCGGTGGTGATTGATTTGCCGAAAGACGTGCAGCTGCAAGAGGCTGAATATGAGCCGAAGGAAGTAGAGCGCAGTAGCTACACACCGGCGCAAGATGCAGATGAAACCGCCATTCGTGATGCTATAGAGCTGATGAAAACCGCCAAGCGCCCGGTATTTTACACAGGCGGTGGTGTGATCAATGCCGG
>JAHDHN010000001.1:12182-17651 GCA_020631295.1 Rickettsiales bacterium | reverse complement strand
TCGGCCAATTCTAAGAAGATCCATGTGGATGTGGATGCTTCGTCTATCAATAAGATCATTAAGGTAGATGTGCCGGTGGTGGGTGATGCGGCCTCTGTACTCAAACGCTTCTTAAGCATTTGGAAAGAAGAGAATATTACGCCGAACAAAGCGGATTTGGATGCGTGGTGGCAGCAAATTGAAGGCTGGCGTGAGGCAAAATCCTTCCAATATAAGCATTCGGATGAGACGGTGAAGCCGCAATATGCGCTTGAGCGTTTGAACAAAGCACTGAATGAGCGCGGTGACTTTTACATGTCTACCGATGTAGGGCAGCACCAAATGTGGGCAGCGCAATTTATTGATTTCCCTAAGCCACGCCGTTGGATGACATCGGGCGGTTTGGGTACCATGGGGTATGGCTTGCCAGCAGCGGTGGGTACGCAAATTGGGAACCCAGAAAAATGCGTGGTATGTGTATCGGGTGAGGCCAGTATTTTGATGAATATTCAGGAGCTGTCTACCATTCTGCAATATCGTTTGCCGGTGAAGCTGATTATCCTCAATAACGGCTATATGGGTATGGTGCGCCAGTGGCAGGAGCTGTTCCATGGGGACCGCCACTCGGAAAGTTACATGGAGGCGCTGCCTGATTTTATAGCGCTGGCGGAGAGCTTCGGCATTAAAGGCATGCGTGAGACGAATCCGGCAAATGTGGACGCGGCGATTGCCGAATTTTTGGATCATGACGGCCCGGTGGTGCTGGACATGGTGGTAGATAAGGCTGAGAATGTATATCCAATGATTCCAGCTGGCGCTGCGCATTATGATATGAAACTAAATCCAGATACGGTGGTGGAAGTGGACGAAGCACTTTCACGCTCACAGGTATAGGGAGGCGATTATGAACACTAAAGCTGCCTATGAAATTCAAGAAAACCAGGATGCACCAAAGGAATATGTGATTGCATTGCTGGTGGATAATGAATTTGGTGTGCTGGGCCGTGTGATTGGCCTGTTCTCCAGCCGTGGTTATAATATTCGTAGCCTGACAGTGAGTGAGATTGATCATCAAGATCATCTATCCCGCATCACCATCACCACCAATGCCAAGCCAAGCATCATTGCACATATCATGGAGCTGCTGCTGCGTTTGGTGCCGGTGCATCAGGTGCATAACCTCACAGAAGAAAGCCCCTTTGTGGCACGTGGTGCGTTGTTGGTGAAAATTATTAACGAAGATGAAGCGGTGCGAAAAGAAGCAGCATCTATAGCAGAACAATTTAACGCACGCATTATTGACTCTAGCCCAACTTCCTATATTTTCGAGCTCTCCGACGCGCCGGAGAATTTGGATCATTTTGTAGAGCGCATGCAGCCGCTGGGTATTGCAGAATTATCACGTACGGGTGCAACAGCCATGGCTAAAGGCGCGCGTACGATTGAGAGTGAATAGATTAATATAACCGATTAGAAGGAAATACAGATGAAGGTATATTACGATAAAGATGCAGATTTAGGCATCATTCAAGGCAAGAATGTAGCGATTATTGGCTATGGCAGCCAAGGCCATGCGCATGCGCTGAATTTGAAAGACAGTGGTGTGTCGAACATAACGGTTGGTTTGCGCCCTAGCTCTTCTAGCGTAGCAAAAGCAGAAGCGGCTGGCCTTACGGTAAAAACACCTGCAGAAGCAACAAAAGACGCAGATGTCGTAATGATTTTGGTGCCGGATGAGTATCAGGCAGATGTATATGCAGAAGAAATTGCACCACATTTGAAAGACGGTGCCGCCCTTGCCTTTGCACATGGCCTGAATGTGCATTTTGATTTTATCAAAGCACCTGCAAATGTGGATGTGTTCATGGTAGCGCCAAAAGGCCCAGGCCACACAGTGCGTGGTGAATATGCACGTGGTGGCGGTGTGCCCTGCTTGGTGGCTGTGCATCAAGATGCTACAGGAAATGCGTTGCAAACAGCCTTGTCATACGCGTCTGGCGTGGGTGGTGGCCGTTCTGGTATTATTGAAACTACGTTTAAGGATGAGTGTGAAACTGATTTGTTCGGTGAGCAAGCCGTGCTTTGTGGTGGTGTAACTGCTCTGATGCAAGCTGGGTTTGAGACACTCACAGAAGCCGGTTATCCGCCAGAGATGGCGTATTTTGAATGCCTGCATGAAATGAAGCTGATTGTAGACCTTATCTATGAAGGTGGTATGGCCAATATGCGCTATTCTATCTCTAACACAGCGGAATATGGTGATTTCCGCACCGGTCCAGAGGTAATCACAGCAGAAGCTAAGAAAGCTATGAAAGTAGCGCTGGAGCGTATCCAGTCGGGTGAATTTGCACGTGAGTTTATTGCAGACAGTAAAAAAGGTGCGCCACAGCTTAAAGCATGGCGTGAGGCGTCTAACAAGCATCAGTTGGAAAAAACCGGTGCTGAATTACGCGCGATGATGCCATGGATTGCCAAGAACAAGCTGGTAGACAAAGAAGCAGCGTAAACTACGTTGTTCTTTTCAGAAACTCAAAAAAGGCGCCTCATTGCAGGCGCCTTTTTTTATGTGGTGGAAAACTTTTTGAGTGCTAAGGTAAGATTAATTATAGTTATTTTAGTTAACAATTTCTATCTTGAAGCCCTTGCGAAAGCGAGGGCCCAGAGCGAAATGATAAATAGTGCTTGTTAACCCTGGATCCCCGATCTGCGCTGCGCTTGTCAGGGATTGCAAAGAATTGTTAAATGAAATTATTATAATAATTCACAAAAAACACTGTTCCCTGTGGTTTAACCACAGGGTCAAATAGTGAGACAGCATAACCGTTAGATTTGATCCTGTGGTCAAGTCGCAGGAAACGTAAATTGTGAATTGTTAAGTGTTGCACTAGAAGGGTAAAAACCATGACACAATCACCCATCATCCTTCCTTATAAACATATTATGCCCACTATTGCGGAGAGTTGCTTTTTGGCACCTGGCAGTGTGGTGATTGGTGATGTGCATATGGGCGAGCAGACCAATCTTTGGTTTGGCTGTGTGGTGCGTGGTGATGTAAACACGATCCGCATTGGTGCGCGCACCAATATTCAAGACGGCACGGTGATTCATGTGACGCGTAAGACTGGCCCTACCACCATTGGCGATGGCGTGACCATCGGCCACAGCGCCTTGCTGCATGCCTGCGAGGTGCAGGATAATAGCTTTATTGGCATGCACGCCACCCTCATGGACGGCGTGGTGGTCGAAGAAGGTGGCATGGTGGCTGCCGGTGCTATGGTGCCGCCAAATAAGGTGGTAAAAAAAGGTGAAATATGGGCTGGAAACCCAGCTAAATTTTTCCGCCCGATGCGCCAAGCCGAAATCGACTTCATCCCCATCTCTGCCGATAATTATGTACGCTTGGCGGGTGAGTATAAGTAGAGCGTCCTACAAAAACCCATTCCAGTAAATAAACAGTGATCAATTAACACTTGACCTTCATGTTATTTGGTTAAATAATGAACGATATTCAATTAAGGAGAATGTCATGAAGAAAATAGCAATAATTATCATTGCGGCGGCCGCGCAATTAGTCTCAGCATCCGCGCTTGAAAAGGCGGGCTGTATGAATGGTTATTATAAGCAGAAGCATGAAAAATGTGTGCAATATGTGTTGGATGTTATTGATGAAGTGCCGCGTGATGAGTTGCCATTATCTGTCTATGGTTTTTTGGGTGGGCTATGGTTGCAAGATAATGCGTTTGACGTGGTGCTGCAGAAAAAGATTACCTCAAAGCCACAGCAAATCTTTTACAGCAAATTGCTCTATCTTATGGATGAGCGCCAGAAGGCCGTCGCCTATGCCAGGCAGTATAATGTGCATACAGAATATAAAGAGGTGGTGGATGGCGGACTGCCTCCGCTTAAGCAATTAAAGCCGCAAGCCTTTCCTGGTGGTAATGACATGTTGATAGGCGCATTTTTTGCCACGGGTGATGATTATTATATAGAAAATATATTTACTTCTTTTGAAGGGCAGAAAGAAGCAGATATAGCCAGCGCGCTTAGATATGCGTATCTTAATGCATCCTTTGTTCCACAAGGCTATCCGGCTGATAAGGTGCAAGATGATCTATGTAAAAGATATGCATGCAAAAAAGATGATACACGCTATTTGCATGTGTTGACCATGGCATCAGCATTATGGGCATTAGAGAGCTTGTCTGAGGCACATCCTATAATAAAGAATAAGATGAAAAACTTCTATCAGGCTAATCCACATATAATGAAGCTGCAGGCATCCGAGCGCGCATTGGCTATATATTTTGAGAGAGCTGTTGATAATGATCCGTCCATATCGAAGCAAAAATTCATGCGCTATATTCGGTTCAAATCTGTGAAACTATAGAAAGAGACTACAACACACCAAAGCAATGCAGCAGGATGGCTTTTTGGCAATGGAGGCGGTTTTCGGCCTCGTCGAAGATGACCGATTGCGGGCCGTCCATCACACTGGCCGTGGCCTCTTCACCGCGATGGGCCGGCAGGCAATGCATGAAGAGCGCATCGTCTTTGGCTTTTTGCATCAGCGCATCATCCACTTGATAAGGCGCAAGCGCTGCGTGGCGCGCCTCTGCATCTGCATCACCCATAGACACCCATGTATCAGTGGTAACCAAATCTGCATCTGTTGCCGCGGCAATAGTGTCAGTAGTGAGGGTGGTGTTTTTGCCTGCAAGCTCTTGTGTAGTATAGGCTTCTGGGCTGGCGACCACCAGCGCAAAGCCAAATGCTTCTGCAGCATGCATCCAGCTGGTCACCATGTTATTGCCATCGCCCAGCCACGCTACTTTTTTGCCTGCAATGGGCCCGCGATGCTCTTGATAGGTCATGATATCGGTCATCACCTGGCACGGGTGGCTGTAATCACTCAGGCCGTTAATCACCGGCACTGTGCCATGTGCGGCCAGCTCCACAAGCGTGCTGTGGGCATTGCAGCGCAGCATAATAGCATCCACGTAGCGCGAGAGCACTTTGGCGGTATCTTCCACAGTTTCGCCACGGCCTAGCTGCATGTCTTTGCTGTTGAGCACCAGCGGCTCAGCGCCCAGCTCACGAATGCCCACCTCAAAGGAAATGCGTGTGCGCGTGGAGGATTTTTCAAAGATCATCGCCACTTGCTTATGCGTGAGCAAATCACGATGCGATTCACCCGCTGCACGCTCTTGCTTGATTGCAATCGCACGGTCAATCATCGCCTGCAGCGTGGTGGCATCATGGTCTTTTATATCAATAAAATGGGGCATGTATTTACCTTAACTATCCGTTATTCCATGGCTTGTCCATGGAATCTCCTGACACACGCCGTGTCCTTGCAAGGAGATCCCACGGATAAACCGTGGGATGACGAGTGTAGTAGTGGGTGCCGTGCTATAGCGCATCATCACTTCCTTGTAAAAATACATGATGTAAGCATTCCAGTGCGATGTCGCACTCGGCTTTTGTTACAAT
>JAHDHN010000001.1:0-12082 GCA_020631295.1 Rickettsiales bacterium | reverse complement strand
CCGCCCAAGCCCTTGGCCAGCGCGATAATGTCTGGCTGCACGCCTGTTTGTTCATAATAAAACAAGCTGCCGGTACGCAGCATGCCGCATTGCACCTCATCAAACCCCAGCAGTAAATCATACGCATCGCACAACGCGCGGAGCGCTTGCAAAAAGCTGTTTTCGGCCACATTAATGCCGCCTTCGCCTTGAATTGGTTCCAGCAATATGCCGGCGGTGTTCTCTGTGATGGCAGATTTTACGGCGTCAATATCGCCAAACGGCACATGGTCAAACATCGCCTCCATGGCCGGTGTGAAGCCATGCAGCAATTTCTTCTGCCCAGCCGCGCTGATGCCTGCCATGCTGCGCCCATGGAAGCTATTATGGAAGGTGATGATGCGGTTTTTATACGCATTATTATTGGCGTGATGGTATTTACGCATGGTTTTAATGGTGCATTCCAGGCTTTCCGCACCGGAATTGGTGAAGAATACATAATCTGCCATGCTGCGCTTGCATAGATCCGCGGCAAAGGTTTCCATGCCATCAATATGATAGAGGTTGCTGGTGTGCCATAAGGTACTTGCCTGTGTTTGCAATGCGTTCACTAAAACAGGGTGGCAATGGCCCAGCGCGTTCACCGCAATGCCTGCGGCGAAATCAAGATATTTACTGCCATCGTCCGCATAGAGATACGCGCCTTCGCCACGCACAAAGGTGACGTCATAACGTGCATAAGTGGGTAAAATATGGCTCATGGCAGTATTATTGGTTAAAAAACGAGTATTAACCGCGGCGACAGGCAAAAGTCAACTTTTGATGCGCACGCCCTTCTTCAGCATTACATATGTTACCGTGCAAAGCAGCAGGTTGGTAGCGCACAGCACAATCAAGCCCGTGGTGAGTGAGCCGTCACTATGCCCTGTCATGCTATAGCGAAAGCCGTCCACCATATAAAAGAATGGGTTGAACTGATTCACCGTCTGCCAAAAAGCCGGCAGCTGCGTTACCGAATAGAACGTGCCAGAAAGAAAGGTGAGCGGTGTGATGATGTAGCTGGTAATGGCAGCGGTTTGGTCAAAGCTATCGGAAATAATACCCGTTACCATGCCCAGCGCGGCCAACATGGTGCAAGAAAGCAGAATATAAAGCAGCATCAGCCCTGCATCATGCACTTGCAGCTTCACAAAGAAGCTAGCGGCAATAGTCACTGCAATGCCAGCGCAGATGCCGCGTGTCACACCGCCTAAAATCATCGCCAGTGTGATATCACGTGCGCTTAATGGTGGCAGAAGCAAGTCTATCATCGTACCCAGCACCTTGCCCATAGTGAGCGAAGAAGAGGTGTTGGCAAAGGCATTTTGCGCCATGGTCATCATAATCAATCCGGCCACCATAAATTCTTGAAACGGCACGCCGGCAATCTCACGCACGCGGTGGCCCATAGCCAGCGAAAATACGGCCAAAAACAGCAGTGAGGTCACCATCGGCGCAATCAGTGTTTGATTATACACCTTCAAAAAGCGCTTTACCTCTTTACAATATAATGTCCAACATCCATATGCGTTCATATGACATTTCATTCACCATTCTTACACACATTGCAAGCCCGCGGTTTCATTCAAGACACCACGCATGAGCAGGAATTGGATGCGGTATTTGCGGATGCAGCAGCGCCCGTGCCGCTTTATATTGGCTTTGATTGCACAGCCGACAGCTTGCATGTGGGCTCGCTGCTGCAAATTATGGCACTGCGCTGGTTGCAAGATCTGGGCCATAAGCCGATTATTCTGCTGGGCGGAGGCACCACCAAGGTGGGTGATCCAAGCGGAAAAGATGAGACGCGTCAGCTGTTGGATGAGGCCGGTATTGCGCATAATTTAGCATCAATAGAGCGTGTTTTTGCGCAATATCTGCGCATGGGCGATGGGCCAACGGACGCGATTGTGGTGAATAATGCCGACTGGCTAGACAGTCTGGGTTATATTGAATTTCTGCGTGACGTGGGAAGCCGTTTTTCGGTCAATCGCATGCTGAGCATGGAAAGTGTGAAGCGCCGCTTGGACCGAGAGCAGCATCTGAGCTTTTTGGAATTTAATTACATGCTGCTGCAGGCCTATGATTTTGTGGAGCTGCAGCGCCGTTACGGTTGTGCGGTGCAGATGGGCGGCAGCGACCAATGGGGCAACATCACTGCCGGCATGGAGCTGGGCCGCCGCATGAATGACGCGCAATTTTTTGGCATTACCAGCCCGTTGATTACCACCGCCAGTGGTGCTAAAATGGGCAAAACGGCAGACGGTGCGGTGTGGCTCTCCGCAGAGAAGTTAGCGCCGTATGATTTCTGGCAATTTTGGCGCAATACAGAAGATGCAGATGTAGGCCGCTTCTTGCGCTACTTCACCTTATTGCCGCTGGAAGAGATTGAGAGATTAGAGGCGCTGGAAGGTGCAGAGATTAATCAGGCCAAAATTGTGCTGGCCAATGAGGCGACTGCCTTGTGCCATGGCCGTGATGCAGCAAATGCTGCACAGCAAACGGCAGAGGCTACTTTCGCAGAGGGCGGTGCGGGTGCCGATTTGCCGGAGTTGGAGATTGCAGCTAGTGTGCTAGCTTCAGGCCTCACCATCACTGAAGCATTGAACCAGATTGGCTTTGTGAGCTCCAACGGTGAAGCCAAGCGCTTGATCAAAGGCGGCGGCGCCAAACTAAACGACGCTAAAATTACCGACGGTGCCCAGCTTTTAACCGAAGCCGATTTCACGGACGGCCAGGCCAAACTCAGCGCCGGCAAAAAGAAACATGGTGTGTTGAGGTTGGTATAAAGCGTGGGAAGTAAGGTTTATCAGGAATTACATGAATCGCTGTTATCACATCCTGCGCCCATGATTCAAGATGCCATTACTCTCTTTAGAAAAAACGGTAATATCGCTTGGCTGTCAAGAAATGCACAGCTCTATAATGCAGAAAAAGCAAAACCATTTAAGGTAATATACAGAACGCATGATCATTTACATATTAAATATTGGGTGGGGCATTATCCTAGAGATGAGCAATATATGGCCGGCTTGGATGTAGGGTTTGACTGCTTAGATGGATTGCAGAAAATAGATGACTTGGGTACTTGTACAACAAGACTTGAGCAGGCGGTTAGGACCTATACAGAAAACAATGCGCATTATTATAAAATGCCTGAGAATTATAAAGAGCCAGTGATTACAGCACGTAACCAAGTAATTTATTTTGCAATGGGGTTGTATACCAGGTTAAAAACCAATGATTACTTTCATGCATTTTCTGATGGTAAAGGCAGCTATGAGGAGAAAAAAACTTTTTGTGACCAGTATTTTACAAATGGTGCAGCATTTAATGAAAATGTGGTATTTACATCACAGAAACAAAAAGATAGCCGCGCGCTGCTACAAGCGCCTTACGCATTGATTTTGGATGATAAAGAAGAGAAAAAGCAAGTCATCAAGTTGGCATTGAGTGGTAGAAAAGCTGTTGAAAACGAACGTATGGAGTTGCTGTATCAACTACTAGAACAGGCAGAGATTAGCCGAGCTACCGTAAAGGACTTTAGCAAGGGAAGAGGGTATGAACGCTGAATTAAGTACAATAAAGGCGTGATTTCTCCTTGCAGCCTGGGTAAAATTTCGTCATAGAATGCCCGAGATTTTTGTGAAGGTTGGATCGCATTATGCCCACGGCATTTGTAAATCATCAGGAAGTAGAATTTACCCCCGGCATGACGGTGCTGCAAGTCTGCGAGCAGGCCGCGGTGGAAGTGCCTCGTTTTTGTTATCATGAGCGTCTGCAAATTGCGGGTAATTGCCGCATGTGTTTGGTGGAGATTGAAGGCGGCCCGCCCAAGCCCGCTGCCAGCTGTGCCATGCCTGCTGGCGACGGTATGAAAATTCACACCAACACGCCCATGGTAAAAAAAGCCCGTGAAGGTGTGATGGAGTTTTTGCTGATCAACCATCCGCTGGATTGCCCCATTTGTGACCAAGGCGGTGAGTGTGATTTGCAAGATCAGGCCATGGCCTTTGGCTGTGGTGAAAGCCGTTTTGATGAACAAAAGCGTGGTGTGAAAGACAAATATATTGGTCCGCTGATCAAAACACATATGACCCGTTGTATCCATTGTACGCGCTGTGTGCGTTTTATGGAAGAGGTGGCAGGCACCAGCGAGATGGGCGCCTTTTGCCGTGGCGAGCATACAGAGATTGGTACCTTTATTGAAAATACGATTCATAGTGAGCTTTCGGGCAATATTGTGGATCTGTGCCCGGTGGGCGCGCTGACCAACCGTCCTTATGCGCACAAGGCCCGTAGCTGGGAATTAACGCACACCGAAACGGTGGATGTGATGGACGCAGTGGGCAGTAATATCCGCGTGGACGCCAAGGGCAATGAGGTGCTGCGCGTGTTGCCGCGTTTGCATGAAGATATTAACGAAGAATGGATCAGCGATGTGACACGCCATGCGTGCGATGGCTTGAAATATCAGCGTTTGGACCGTCCGTATTTGCGTCGCAAAGGCAAGCTGGAGGCGGTGGATTTTGACACGGCCTATCAAGCCATTGTGAAGAAGCTGAAGAAAACAGAGGGTGCTAAGATTGGTGCCATTGCGGGTGATTTGGTGGACACAGAAACCATGTGGGTGGCCAAGCAGCTGTTAAAAGAGCTGGGCTCACCGCATATGGATTGCCGCCAGGACGGCGCGCTGCATGATGCAAGCAACCCGGGAAGCTATCGTTTTAACACCACCATTTCTGGCATTGAAGAGGCGGATGCCTGCTTGATTATTGGTGCAAATCCGCGTTTGGAAGCGCCGCTCTTGAATGCGCGCATCCGCAAGCGTTCTTTGCAAGGCAATTTCCCTATTGCGTTGGTTGGTGATGCGGCAGATTTGACCTATGAATATACGCATCTGGGCACAGATGCTGCGGCGTTGGAATCGTTGAAAGGCAAGTTGCCAAAAGCCAAGCGCCCAATGGTGATTGTGGGCAATGATGTGCTCAAGCGCAGCGATGCAAAAGCAGTGCTGGAAGCTGCGCGTGCATTGGTGCCAGAAAGTGACGATTGGAATGGCTTTAATGTGCTGCAAAAAGCGGCTAACCGTGTGGGTGGCTTGGAAGCAGGTTTTGTACCAGGCAAAGGCGGCAAAGATGTGGCAGGCATGCTAAATGCAGCCGAAAAAGGCGAGTTTGAGGTGCTGTTCTTATTTGGTGCGGATGAGATTGATGTGCAAAAAGCCAAGAAGTCTTTTGTGGTATATATTGGCCATCACGGTGATGCAGGTGCAAGTGTAGCGGATGTGATTCTGCCTGCACCGGCATACACAGAAAAAAGCGGCCTATATGTGAATTTAGAAGGCCGTGCGCAATTATCCAAGCGTGCCACCTTCCCGTTGGGTGAAGCACGTGAAGATTGGCGTATTGTGTCTGAGTTGGGTGATTATTTGAAGATTGATATGCCTTATCACAGCATTGCAGAGGTGCGCGCTGCCTTGGCTGCACATAGCGATATGTTTGTGAATCTTGGTCAGCCAACACCGGCGAAGGTCAGAGCGTTTAAGCCAGGCAAGGCAGGTTTCTTAAAGGCACCCTTTGCGGCTTATGAGGATGCGTTCTATCAAAGCAATGCGATTGCACGCGCCAGCCGTACCATGGCTGCCTGTGTGGAGGAATTTATAGATGCTGCAGCGCAGAAAAAGGTAGCGGCATGATGGAGTTTTTTGCTGGCGACCTTTGGTTAACTTATATACTGCCGACTTTGCTGATTGTGGGCAAGATAATGCTGATTGTGCTGCCTTTGATTATCTCTGTGGCCTATTTGACCTATATGGAGCGCCGCGTGATTGCGGCCATGCAAATGCGCAAAGGGCCAAATATGGTAGGGCCATTTGGGCTGCTGCAACCGTTTGCGGATGCGGTGAAATTGATGTTTAAGGAAACCATTGTGCCCACCTTGGCCAGCAAGGGCATTTTCTTCTTAGCGCCCATGCTGACTTTCTTTTTGGCCATGATTGGTTGGGCAGTGATTCCCATGGATGAAGGCTTCTCCATCGCCAATCTCAATGTGGGTATCTTATATCTATTTGCGATTTCTTCCTTGGGTGTGTATGGCGTGATTATTGCCGGTTGGGCCAGTAATTCCAACTATGCGTTTTTGGGTGCCATTCGTTCTGCGGCGCAGATGGTGTCCTATGAGGTATCGATCGGCTTAATTGTGATCACCGTGCTACTCTTTGCCGGCTCACTCAATTTGCATGATATTATTGCCGCACAACAGGAACAAGGCTGGTTCGCCTTTGCACATTATGGCGTGCTGTTCCCAATGCTGATTGTATTTTTTATTTCCACATTGGCAGAAACCAACCGTCACCCGTTTGATTTGCCCGAGGCCGAGGCTGAGCTAGTGGCTGGTTTTAACGTAGAATATTCTTCCATGCCGTTTGCGCTGTTTTTCTTAGGCGAATATGCAAATATGATTTTGATGTGTGCGATGACCTCCATTCTGTTCTTAGGCGGGTGGTTGCCGCCGGCAGATTGGGCCATTTTCACCTGGATTCCTGGGTTTGTTTGGCTGGCGATTAAAATCTTCTTGCTGTTATTTGTGTTCTTGTGGGTGCGCGCGGCCTTGCCGCGTTACCGTTATGACCAACTCATGCGTTTGGGCTGGAAGGTGTTCTTGCCGCTTACTTTGGTGTGGGTGGTAATTGCAGCGGTCTATAGCATTCAATTTGGCCCACTTTCAGAGGCATTTGCGGGGTAATATGGGACTGAAACTGAAACAATTTGTGCTCTATGAAATTCTGCAAGGATTGTGGATCACGCTGCGTTATTTCTTCAAGAAGAAAGTGACCATCAATTACCCGCATGAAAAAGGCCCGGTAAGTCCGCGTTTTCGTGGTGAGCATGCGCTGCGTCGTTACCCCAACGGTGAAGAGCGCTGCATTGCGTGCAAATTATGCGAGGCAGTATGCCCGGCTCAGGCGATTGTGATTGAGGCTGATGTGCGCGAAGATGGCAGCCGCCGCACCACGCGTTACGACATTGACATGACCAAATGCATTTATTGCGGCCTGTGCCAAGAAGCATGCCCGGTGGATGCGGTGGTGGAAACGCCGAATTTTGAGTTTGCTACCGAGACGCATGAGGAGCTACTTTATAATAAAGACAAGCTGCTTGCCAATGGCGAGCGTTGGGAAAAGGCCATTGCGGCGAATATTGATGCAGATCAGGGATACCGCTAATGTTGACCGCTCTTACCTTCTATTTATTTGCGTTTATTTTGCTGTTTTCGGCACTGAAAGTGGTGTCTAGCCGTAACCCTGTATTCTCGGTATTATATCTCATCTTGGCATTTTTTAATGCAGCGGCGTTGTTTGTGCTGATGGGTGCCGAGCTGATCGCAATGTTGTTGATTATCGTCTATGTGGGCGCAGTCGCCGTGCTGTTCTTGTTTGTGGTGATGATGTTGAATGTGAACCATGAGCGCATCAAGCATGGCTTTGTAAAAATGCTGCCTTTTGGTTTGGCCGTGGCGTTGCTGCTGCTGATTGAGCTTATTTTAGCCGTTACCGCCAGCGGCGTGACTATTTCAGCAGCCAACCCTGTAATGCCGGATGCAGCAACCAATACTCATGCAATTGGTGCAGTGCTGTATACGGATTATATCTTACTGTTCCAACTGGCCGGACTTATTTTGTTGGTGGCAATGATCGGCGCGATTGTGCTGACCCTGCGTCATAATAAAGAGGTAAAACGCCAGAATATTACCACGCAAGTGTCACGTGATGCTGCGCGTGCGATTACGCTCACGCAGCCAAAAAGCGGAAAGGGTATCTAATGTTTGAGATTACATTACAGCATTATTTAGTCCTGGCTTCTTTGCTCTTCACCATTGGTGTGTGCGGAATTTTCTTAAACCGTAAGCATGTGATTGCTATTTTAATGGCGATTGAATTGATGTTGCTCGCGGTAAATATCAATTTGGTGGCATTCAGCCAAGCCATGCAAGATATTGAAGGCCAGGTATTTACCCTGCTGATTTTAACGGTGGCTGCGGCCGAGGCCGCGATTGGGCTGGCCATTTTGGTGGCCTATTTCCGCCACGGTGAAACCATTGATATAGACGGCATCAGCCGTATGCGCGGGTAAGGGAGGGAAAAATGCAAGCGATTCATCTGATTGTATTTTTGCCGCTTTTGGCCTCCATCCTTGTGGGGCTTAACACACGCCGCTTGTCTGTGGGTGCTGCGCAGTTCATCACGGCAGGTGCGGTGAGTGTAGCAGCCATACTCAGCTATGTGGTATTTGTGGATGTATTCCATAACCATAATAGCTATGTGGTGACCTTGCTGCGCTGGGTGGATATTGGCAGTTTTCAGGCCAATTGGGCACTGAAGGTAGACAGCATAACCTCGGTGATGCTGGTGCTGGTGACCACTGTATCCGCGCTCGTGCATATTTACAGTGTGGGCTATATGAGCCATGATGCGCACCGTCAGCGTTTTATGAGCTATTTATCACTCTTTACCTTCTTCATGTTGGTGCTGGTAACCAGCGATAATCTGCTGCAAGTCTTTGTGGGTTGGGAAGGTGTGGGCGTATGCTCGTACCTACTGATCGGGTTTTGGTACCATAAAGAAAGTGCCAATTTGGCCAGCATGAAGGCCTTTTTGGTCAATCGTGTGGGTGACTTTGGGTTGGCACTTGGTGTGGCTGCGTGTTACTTCGTGTTTGGCTCGGTGGAATTCGATGTGGTGTTCGCACAAGCTGAAGCAAAATCTGCTGCCTATGTGCCATTCTTGGGCTGGGATATCCATGCAATCACCCTTATTTGCGTGCTGCTATTTATTGGCTGTATGGGTAAATCAGCGCAATTTGGTTTGCACACGTGGCTGCCGGATGCGATGGAAGGCCCAACGCCTGTATCTGCCTTGATCCACGCTGCTACCATGGTAACAGCTGGTGTGTTCTTGGTGGTGCGTTGCTCTCCACTCTTTGAGCAATCTCCCGTGGCACTTTCACTGGTAACGTTGGTGGGTGCTGTGACCTGTATTTTTGCCGCCAGCATTGCGCTCACGCAGCATGATATTAAGCGCGTGATTGCCTATTCTACCTGCAGTCAGCTGGGCTATATGTTCTTTGCTTGCGGTGTGTCGGCCTATTCTGCGGGTATGTTCCACCTGCTCACGCATGGTTTCTTTAAGGCGCTTTTGTTCCTAGGTGCTGGCTCGGTGATTCATGCGATGAGTGATGAGCAAGATATGCGTAACATGGGCGGTTTATGGCGCAAAATTCCGGTAACTTATGCAATGATGCTGATTGGCACCTTGGCCATTGTGGGGATGCCGCCGCTTTCTGGTTTCTTCTCGAAAGATTTGATTATTGAGTCTGCTTACGGCGCTGGGCATGAGCTGCACCATCCGCTGGGCATGTTTGCCTTTTGGTTGGGTATTGCCGCTGCAACTATGACCGCCTTCTATTCTTGGCGTTTGATTTTCCTTACTTTCCATGGCCCGTCGCGCGCGAGCAAAAAAGTGCAAGATCATGTGCATGAGTCACCATTTGTAATGCTATTTCCGCTGATTGTGCTCTCGCTGGGGGCGCTCTTTGTGGGCTATATTTTATACGGGCCATATCATATTGGTGCAGGCGATCTTTCCTTCTGGCAGGGCGCGATCACCATGCTTTCGCATGATGGGCATAATGTGCTGGATGCTGCGCATCACTCACCATTATGGGTAAAGTTAGCACCGCTTGCTGTGGGTGTTGTTGGTCTTATCACTGCCTTTGTGGTGTATATCTGGAAGTTTGGTGTGGCAGAAAAAATTGTGGCTGCGTTCAAGCCACTGCATCAATTTTTATACCGCAAATGGTATGTGGATGAGCTCTATGATACACTATTTGTACGCCCCACAAAATGGCTAGGGCGTTTTTTGTGGTTAGCGGTGGATACCAAAATGGTGGATGGCTATGGGCCCAATGGTGCGGCTAATCTTGCCCGCAAAATTGGTGCGTTGGCCAGCCGAATCCAAACTGGTTTGGTGTATCATTATGCGCTTGTGATGCTGTTGGGTGTGATTGGTTTATTGACCTGGATTGCGATGAAAGAAGGGATGTTGTTCTAATGGCAGAAATACAATCCATTCCGTTGCTTTCGCTTTTGGTGGCCTTGCCCTTGTTGGGTGCGCTGATGCTTGCGCTGTTTGTGCGCGGCACGGCAGATACGGAAGCGAAGATACAGCGCCAAGCATCTAACGCACGTGCAGTGGCATTGTTGGTAACGCTGGCGACCTTCATCTTTTCGCTGTTGTTACTGTTCAAGTTTGATCCAAGCACCAGCGCGTTCCAGCTGCAAGAAACGGTGCGCTGGTTTGAAGATGCGAACATTCATTACCGCATGGGTGTAGATGGTATTTCTCTGTTCTTCATTCTGCTTACCACGCTGCTTTTGCCCATTTGTGTGCTGGTGAGTTGGCGCAGTATCAACACACAAGTGCGTGAATATATGATTGCCTTTTTGCTGCTGGAAAGCTTGGTGATTGGCGTGTTCGCCGCGCTGGATTTTGTGATTTTCTATGTGTTCTTTGAAGCTTCACTCATCCCCATGTTCTTGATCATTGGTATTTGGGGCGGTGAGAACCGCGTTTACGCTGCATTCAAATTCTTTTTATACACGCTGGCGGGCTCTCTGTTATTGCTTCTTGCCTTATTGTTTGTGCATGTGCAGCTGGGCACGACAGATATTCCAGAGCTTATGCAGCGCATGCCAGAACTCTCCCTTTCGGTACAAAAATGGCTGTGGCTGGCCTTCTTTGCCAGCTTTGCTGTGAAGGTGCCTATGTGGCCGGTGCATACCTGGCTGCCAGACGCACATGTGCAAGCACCTACGGCGGGTTCTGTTATTCTGGCCGGTATTTTGCTGAAATTGGGCGCGTATGGCTTCATTCGCTTTAGCCTGCCAATGCTGCCAGATGCCACCTTATATTTTACACCACTCATGTATACGCTTAGCATCATTGCGTTGATTTACACCTCACTGGTGGCCTTGATGCAGAAGGATATGAAGAAGCTGATTGCCTATTCTTCCGTAGCGCATATGGGCTATGTGACCATTGGCTTGTTTGCACTGAATGCGCAGGCGGTGGAAGGTGCTATTTTCCAGATGATCAGCCACGGTTTGGTATCGGCCGCCTTGTTCATCTGTGTGGGTGTGTTGTATGACCGTATGCATACCAAAGAAATCTCCAAATATGGCGGTGTAGTGCACTCCATGCCTAAATTTGCGTTCTTCTTTGTGATGTTTACCATGGCCTCGGTTGGCTTGCCAACCACCAGCGGGTTTGTGGGCGAATTTTTGGTGATATTGGGCGCGTATCAAAGCAATACTATCGTAGCTGCCTTCACCGCCACCGGTGTGGTGCTGGGTGCAGCATACATGCTATGGCTAGTAAAGCGTGTGATTTTCGGCCAAGCGCTGAACAAAAAAATAGAAGCGCTCAAAGATGTGACCGCGCTGGAATATACCGCATTAATGGTGCTGTTGCTCCTCACCATCATACTCGGTATCTATCCAAGCCTGATTACCGACTATCTAAACGCAAGCGTACATAACCTATTGGATCAAGTGCAATGAATTGGTTTTATCAGCTCTCTCCGTTAACCGTTGAAATTTTCCTCAGTATCACTGCGATGCTGTTGCTGCTGGTGGGTGTGTATGGGCAGAGCCATAATCAGCGCCTGGTATTTCGTGGTGGATTGTTGGTGGTGCTGGTGTCACTGGGTCTGTTATGGCTGGTGAAAGATGCCAATGTTACCGTGCTTAATGGGCTGTATTTGCAAAATGCCTTTACCGTGGGCGCAAAGCTGTTGTTATTGCTGGCCACGGCCGGTGCCTTGATATTGGCTTACGGCCAAATGTCGGAATCACGGCTGTTCCCGTTTGAATACCCCGTGCTGCTGCTGCTTTCTGTGGTAGGCATGTGTGTGCTTATTTCTGCGCAGCATTTTATGCTGGTATATATGGGAATTGAGCTGATGAGTTTGCCGCTTTATGTGCTGGCCGCCATCCGCCGGGATGA
>JAHDHN010000115.1 GCA_020631295.1 Rickettsiales bacterium | reverse complement strand
CCTTATCACCCGTAGACGGATCACGCGTGAACGCCACACCGGTGGCACAATCTTGGCCCATATTACCAAATACCATGGCTTGCACATTCACCGCGGTGCCCCAGCTGGCAGGAATATCATACATGGCACGATAGGTAATTGCGCGGTCATTCATCCAAGAGGTAAACACAGCACCCACAGCGCCCCACAGCTGCTCATCCACATCTTGCGGGAACGGCTTGCCCAGCTCTTCTTCTACCTTTGCTTTAAACTCACCCACCAATGCTTCTAGGTCATCTGCGGTTAAATCAGTATCCAGCTCCACGCCCTTATCTTGCTTTTTCAGCTCCAGTAACTCTTCAAAATGATAATGGTCCACGCCTAATACCACATCGGAATACATCTGAATGAAACGGCGGTAGCTATCATAGGCAAAACGTGGGTTGTTGCTATTGGCAGCCAGGCCAGCCACAGTGGCATCATTCAGGCCCAAATTTAATACTGTGTCCATCATCCCTGGCATGGAGGCACGCGCACCAGAGCGCACGGATACAAGCAGTGGATTGCTGGCATCACCGAATTTGGCATTCATTTTCTGTTCAATGAAGGCAACCGCCTCTTTCACTTGGGATTTTAGCGCATCAGGATACTGCCTGTTATTATCGTAAAACGCGGTGCATACTTCTGTGGTGATAGTAAAACCTGGCGGCACAGCCAAACCAAGGCCAGACATTTCTGCAAGGTTAGCACCTTTACCACCCAGCAAATTACGCATGCTAGCATCGCCTTCTGCAGCACCATCTCCGAATGTGTATACCCATTTAGTCATCACGATCCCTTTATCTTATTTCTCTTGGCGCAACAAAAAACCCGTCATTCCATGGTTTATCCATGGAATCTCCTTATAAGGATACGGCTGTTCGCAGGAGATCCCACGGACATGCCGTGAGATGACGAGTATTATAAGTGCCGTATATTCCCTTATTCCACCAAGGTAAAATCTGCGATTGTCTTTACGGTATTTGCGTATTCATGCAACAATTTTAAGCGATTATGACGCAGCGCCTCATCTTCTGCCTGCACTGTTACAGTGTCAAAAAACGCATCAATCGGCTCACGTAATTGCGCCAATTGCTCTAATGCCGTTTCATATTGCCCTTGCTTTAATGCATCTGCACTCTGCAGCTGCGCTGCCTGCAATGCCTCATAGAGTGCTTTTTCTGCCGCCGCTTCCAACAACTTTACTTGGATTTTTCCTTTTGGCATGTCTTTGGCATTTTTTACAATATTATGTGCGCGTTTAAACGCCGCTGCCAAATTTTGGCCACGTTCCTCTTGCATAAACCCATTCACGGCCTCAATCTTTTGTGCAATCTGCAGCAAAATATCTTCCGGTGAGGTCACCTCAATTACCGCATGAATCACATCGCCGCGTACACCTTCACGCTTAAGCATGTGGCTCAAGC
>JAHDHN010000114.1 GCA_020631295.1 Rickettsiales bacterium | reverse complement strand
CCTTATCACCCGTAGACGGATCACGCGTGAACGCCACACCGGTGGCACAATCTTGCCCCATATTACCAAATACCATGGCTTGCACATTCACTGCCGTGCCCCAGCTGGCTGGAATGTCATACATAGCACGATAGGTAATCGCGCGGTCATTCATCCAAGAGGTAAACACAGCACCCACAGCGCCCCAAAGTTGTTCATCCACATCTTGCGGGAACGGCTTGCCCAACTCTTCTTCTACCTTTGCCTTGAACTCACCCACCAATGCTTCCAGATCATCGGCGGTTAAATCGGTATCCAGCTCCACGCCTTTATCTTGCTTTTTCAGCTCCAGTAACTCTTCAAAATGATAATGGTCCACGCCCAATACCACATCGGAATACATCTGAATGAAACGGCGGTAGCTATCATAGGCAAAACGTGGGTTGTTGCTATTGGCAGCCAGGCCAGCCACAGTGGCATCATTCAGGCCCAAATTTAATACTGTGTCCATCATCCCTGGCATGGAGGCACGCGCACCAGAGCGCACGGATACAAGCAGTGGATTGCTGGCATCACCGAATTTGGCATTCATTTTCTGTTCAATGAAGGCAACCGCCTCTTTCACTTGGGATTTTAGCGCATCAGGATACTGCCTGTTATTATCGTAAAACGCGGTGCATACTTCTGTGGTGATAGTAAAACCTGGCGGCACAGCCAAACCAAGGCCAGACATTTCTGCAAGGTTAGCACCTTTACCACCCAGCAAATTACGCATGCTAGCATCGCCTTCTGCAGCACCATCTCCGAATGTGTATACCCATTTAGTCATCACGATCCCTTTATCTTATTTCTCTTGGCGCAACAAAAAACCCGTCATTCCATGGTTTATCCATGGAATCTCCTTATAAGGATACGGCTGTTCGCAGGAGATCCCACGGACATGCCGTGAGATGACGAGTATTATAAGTGCCGTATATTCCCTTATTCCACCAAGGTAAAATCTGCGATTGTCTTTACGGTATTTGCGTATTCATGCAACAATTTTAAGCGATTATGACGCAGCGCCTCATCTTCTGACTGCACTGTTACAGTGTCAAAAAACGCATCAATCGGCTCACGCAATTGCGCCAATTGCTCTAATGCCGTTTCATATTGCCCCTGCTTTAATGCACCTGCACTCTGTAGCTGCGCTGCCTGCAATGCCTCATAGAGCGCCTTTTCTGCCGCCTCTTCCAACAATTTTGCCTGGATTTTTCCTTTTGGCATGTCTTTGGCACTTTTTACAATATTATGTGCGCGTTTAAACGCCGCTGCCAAATTTTGGCCACGCTCCTCTTGCATAAACCCATTCACGGCCTCAATCTTTTGGGCAATTTGCAGCAAAATATCTTCCGGTGAGGTCACCTCTATCACCGCATGAATCACATCGCCGCGTACACCTTCACGCTTAAGCATGTGGCTCAAGC
>JAHDHN010000057.1:6683-9078 GCA_020631295.1 Rickettsiales bacterium | reverse complement strand
TGTAGCGCAAGAATACTTGCGTTCTTAGGCAGCTCTGCTATCAGCGTTCGCATTATGACAGCAACTGCAACACAGACTCCGCTCACTATTACTCTGCCTGATGGCAGCACCCGCAGCTATGACATGGCTGTGACGGGCTATGATATTGCAGCCTCCATTGGTGCTGGCTTGGCAAAAGCAGCGCTTGCGGTGCGTGTGGATGGTGAATTAAAAGATCTGCGTGATGCGATTAGCGCAGATGCCTCCGTGCAAATCATTACCGCAAAAGATGAGGACGGGTTGGAAATTATCCGCCACGATACGGCGCATATTTTGGCGCAGGCGGTAAAAGAGCTCTATCCGGAATGCCAAGTGACCATAGGACCTGCGATTGACAATGGTTTTTACTATGATTTTGCGCGTGACAAGCCGTTCCAAGAGGCAGACTTGGAGAAGATTGAGCGCAAAATGCAGGAGATTGTGAAGGCAAATATTCCCATTGAGCAGGAAATCAAAACACGCGATGAGGCGGTGGAGTATTTCAAGAGCATTGGTGAGGAATATAAGGCTGAGATTATTGCTTCGATTCCTGCAAGCGAAGAAATCAAGCTGTATAGCCAAGGTGCATTTACTGATTTATGCCGCGGTCCGCATGCGATGAGCACCGGTGCCAGTAAGGCGTTCAAGCTGCAAAAAGTAGCTGGCGCCTATTGGCGTGGAGACAGCAATAACGCCATGTTGCAGCGTATTTATGGCACTGCATGGGCGGATAAAAAACAGCTGGCGGCCTATCTCACGCAGCTGGAAGAGGCAGAAAAGCGCGACCACCGTAAATTGGGGCAGCAGATGGGTCTGTTCCATTTTGAAGATTCTGCGCCGGGTCAGCCTTTCTGGCATGATAAGGGGTGGAAAATTTATAACACGCTGATGGGCTATATGCGCGAAAAGCTGGAAAAATATGGCTATAGTGAGGTGAACACACCGCAAGTGCTGGATGTGAGCTTTTGGCAATATAGCGGCCATTGGGACAAATACCGTGAGAATATGTTTGTGGTAGATGAATCGGCCGAGCAGCCTATGGCACTGAAGCCCATGAGCTGCCCGGGCAATGTGCAGGTCTATAAAACTGATTTGCGCAGCTACCGTGATTTGCCCTTGCGTATGGCGGAGTTTGGCAAGGTATTTAGGCATGAGCCCAGCGGTGCGCGCCACGGCTTGATGCGCGTGCAGGCCTTCACGCAGGACGATGCGCATATTTTCTGCACACCAGCACAGCTGGAAGATGAAGTGGTGAAGATGTGCGACTTTATTGGCGAAGTCTATAGAGAGCTTGGCTTTAATGATGTGTTGGTGAAATTCTCCACCCGTCCAGAGCAGCGCATTGGTAGTGAAGAAGATTGGGATGCGGCTGAAGCCGCCCTACAGAAAGTGTGTGAGCGCATGGGATTTGCATGGGAACTCAACCCGGGTGATGGCGCGTTTTACGCACCGAAGTTGGACTTTGTATTGCGTGATGCGATTGGCCGTGAGTGGCAATGCGGCACCATTCAGGTGGATATGAATCTTCCGCATCGCTTGGATATTTCTTACATAGGTGAAGACGGTAATAAGCACCGCCCGCATTTGGTGCATCGTGCTATTTTGGGCTCGTTCGAGCGTTTTATTGGTATTCTAATTGAGCATTATGCTGGCAATTTTCCATTATGGTTAGCGCCAACGCAGGTGGCTATTGCTACAGTGACGGACGCGTCTAAGGATTATGCCTATGAGGTGGAGAAGCGTCTGAAAGAGGCCGGTTTGCGTGTGACGCTGGACGTGCGAAACGAAAAAATCAGCTATAAAGTACGTGAGCATAGCCATGCAAAAGTGCCCGTTATTTTAGCACTGGGCGCGCGTGAGGCAGAAAATCAAACGGCCACAGTACGCCGTTTGGGCTCTCAAGCCCAAGAAACACTTGCGCTAGATGCCCTAATTGAGGCATTATTGGCAGAGATAAATAATAAGGAGATACACAATAGCTAATCCAAAACAAAAAGTCCGTGTGAACCGGCAGATTACGAACGACACGGTACGATTGATTGACGAAGACGGTAATATGATGGGTATTATGCCCACAGATCAGGCGATTGAACATGCCAAAAACCGTGGATTGGACTTAGTAGAAATCTCTCCCAATGCAGCACCGCCTGTGTGCAAGGCGCTGGATTTTGGTAAATACCGCTATGAAGCCCAGAAAAAGGCAAAATTAGCGAAGAAAAATCAAAAAGTAACACAGGTGAAAGAAGTGAAAGTGCGCTTGAATATTGATACGCATGATTACGAAGTGAAGCTGCGCAACGCACATCGTTTCTTGGAAAATAAAGACAAGGTGAAAGTGAGCATGCGTTTCCGTGGGCGCGAAATCACACAGATGGAT
>JAHDHN010000057.1:0-6583 GCA_020631295.1 Rickettsiales bacterium | reverse complement strand
GATATTATCATCACGCCAGAGCTTTCTGTGTGCGGTTATCCGCCGGAAGATTTGGTGCTGCGCCCGGGTTTTTTGCGCGATGCGAAGAAAGCGATAGAGCAGATTGCAGCAGTCACTAAGGAGGCGGCCCTCATCATCGGTGCGCCGGTGGAAGAAAAGGGTAATATCTATAACGCAGCATTGCTGCTGCAGCATGGCAATGTGCAGCATGTGCAATATAAAGTTAATCTGCCGAATTACGGTGTGTTTGATGAAAAACGTGTGTTTGCACGTGGCACCATGCCCGAAATATTGGAGATAGCGGGTACCAAAACGGCCATATTGATTTGTGAGGAAATGTGGCACCCAGACACAGTCGCGCATGTGAAAGAGGCGGATCTGTTGTTGGTGTTAAATGCCTCTCCCTTTGAGCATCAGAAGCATGCACAGCGCCTGCAATATGCCGAGCAGGCAGCCGAGCTTGCCCAGGCGCATGTAGTGTATGTGAATATTGCCGGTGCACAGGATGATTTGGTGTTTGATGGTGATAGTATTGTGCTGGATGCATCCGGCAACTTGCTTGCTCAGGCACCTGCCTTTGAAACGGCTGTGCTCACCGTGCTGTTGGAGGATGCTACAAAAGTGGAAGACATCTACCCACCGCGCTTGGAAGCAGCTTATTATGCCATGCAGCTGGGCTTGAAAGATTATGTGGAGAAAAATGGATTTGATGGCGTGATTTTAGGCCTCTCTGGCGGGATTGATTCTGCACTTTCTGCCGTGGTAGCAGCTGATGCGCTGGGGCCAGAGCGTGTGCGGCTGGTGATGCTGCCTTCTCGCTATACCAGCGCTGAGAGCTTGGAAGATGCTGAGCTGCTAGCCGATAATTTGGGTGTTACGCTAGAATCTTTTTCCATAGAATCACCCTTAGAAGCGCTTGAAACCTTGATTCCGCTGAAAGGCCTTACACATGAAAACAGCCAAAGCCGCTTGCGTGCGGTTATCCTGATGGCATTGAGCAATTCCAGCCGTTATTTGGTGCTGACCACAGGCAATAAATCGGAGATGGCAGTGGGATATGCCACGCTCTATGGCGATATGTGCGGTGCGTATTCGGTGTTGAAAGATGCCTATAAAACCGAAGTATTTGCGCTTTCACGTTGGCGTAATCAGCAAGGACATGTGATGCCCGAGCGGATTATTGAAAAGCCGCCTTCGGCTGAGCTGCGTGAGGATCAAAAAGATGCAGATAGCTTGCCGGATTATGAGGTGCTGGATGCTATTTTATACCGTTTGATTGAACAGCAAGCCACGCGTGAGGCGATTATTACCGAAGGCTATGATGCAGATGTGGTACAAAAAATCACCAAATTGCTGTATCAAAGTGAGTATAAACGCCGGCAATCTCCGCCCGGTGTAAAGCTTTCAGCCAAGCCATTCAGCCGCGACCGCCGCCACCCAATTACCAGCAAGTTTCCGCAAGGGTGAAGAGTGCTTAGTTATTATCAATGGCTTGCTTGGTGATAATATGTAGATGTTGGTAATTTTCTTTTACAGAGATTTTTTTATGTGTTTTCTCTTCCAATGCATGGCGAGCATCGCCGGCCACCTTTCCACCATCTTGTGCTGCTTCTTTATTTTCTGTAAAACCATGTGCATCACGATGTTGTGCAATTTCTGTGGTAGAGGCTTCACCCAGCATAGTAAAGATCAACTCTAAATCATTCATGTGGTCACGCAGATTTTCATGAGTAAGGCCTTTATATTATTTCTCAGTTCAAGTAGCAAGTGCACGAAATATTTGATTTTAATTGTTGTGTATGATGTTTGAGTATAGCATTCCCGTTGGTAAATTTCGAAAATGCTATATTTTTCCAAAAGCTGATACTGCATCAGCTCCTTCTGGAAGTTGCTCCTTAGCACTTTTTCAATTTTTACGCATTTCTACGTTGCGTGTTTTTTGATCCCAACCTTCCTTACGGGAGTTTTCGAGTGTTTTGTTTAACCCTTTTGGGAACGAGTTTTGTGCATCTTTCAGGCTCACTGTCCTACACACTCTTATTCAGCGTTACATAATCCACCTTGCCGGTGCCGAGTACGGGGATTTCAGCCATATGCTCCAGCGTGCTGGGAATCATC
Organism: Rickettsiales bacterium; assembly: GCA_020631295.1. Lineage (GTDB taxonomy): Bacteria > Pseudomonadota > Alphaproteobacteria > Rickettsiales > UBA8987 > JAHDHN01. Next base: position 4,465 of record JAHDHN010000057.1, on the reverse strand, counting down.
AATTCACTAATGCCATGCTGTTTTGCATAGGCCACAAGCTCGCTGCGCTGTGGTTCTGGGTGCTCACTTAGTAGCACTAATTGCTCACCTTTTTTAGCATCTGGCTTGGTGATAATCGCATGCAGATGCTCTGGCCAGCAGGCGGTTATCCATTGTTCTACGGCGGTGAGCGATACCATCTCACCTGCCAGCTTGGCAAAGCGCTTGGCGCGACCCAAAATGGTCACGTAACGTGCTTCATCCACGCTCACAATATCACCGGTGTCATACCAGCCATCCTTGGGCGGCTGCAGCTCGCCTGGCTTATCGGCTTTCAGATAGCCCTGCATGATGTTCGGGCCCTTCACCCACAGGCGTCCGCCTTCATCAATGCCATCCACCTTGGTGAGTTTATAGGTAATATCTGGCAGCAAGCGGCCCACCGTGTGCGGCTTGTGATGCATAGGCGTGTTGATCGCAATCACCGGTGCGGTTTCTGTGGCGCCATAGCCCTCAAAAATGGGTGTATAGAAATGCTCCTGGTAATATTTCTTGGTTTCCTGGCTTACCTTTTCTGCGCCAGCAAAAATAGCACGCAGCTTGTGAAAATCATACGGATCTGCATGATGTTTATAGCCCTTAAGGAACGTATCCGTGCCATACATGATGGTCGCGTTGCTGCGATATACCATCTCTGGCACAATACGGTAATGCAGCGGTGATGGGTATAAAAACACTTTCATGCCAGACAGAATCGGCACCAGCATGCCGCCGGTTAAGCCCATGGAATGGAACAGTGGCAGGGCATTGAACAGCGTGTCGGCCGGGCTGATATCCAGCCGTGCACGGTTTTGCGCCACATTGGAAAGCAAATTGCGGTGGCTTAGCACCACGCCCTTCGGCGTGCCTTCCGAGCCAGAGGTGAATAAAATGGCTGCCGGTGCATCGGCTTTAAGCGGTGCATCAAAGGGCAGGCGGCCCATTTTGCTGCGCCACAAGGCCAGCAGCTTGGTGGGCAGAGAAATATTGGCAGCCACATCTTCCAGATAGATAATCTGCAGCCCAGCCTTCTCCAGCCCTGCAATGAGCTCTTCCAGCTCTGCTTTTTCCACAAATTGCTTGGCGGTATAAATGCGTTTTACCTGGGCAGCCTCGCAGGCGGCGCTAATATTGCTCAAACCCGCAGTGCAATTGAGCATGGCTGGAATGCGGCCAAACATATTGATGCTGAAAAAGGTAACTGCGCAGCTGGCCATGGTGGGCAGCAATACGCCCACATGCTCGCCCTTTTCCGTTTCCTTGGCAATGGCCGCACCCAGTGCCAGGCCCTTGGTCACCACGGTGTTGTAGGTAACGGGTTTGAAATTAATATCCTCGGCAATCACATGCTTGCCGCCAAATTGTTTGCGCGCTTCCAGAAGCTTGGCAGGCAAGGTATTGTTGCGGTCAGAGGCGTGATAGTCGCTGTCGCTCATAATATCATAAAGCGCCAAGGAGAGCGCCTCTTTGCGCAGCTTTCCTTGCAGCTTTTTCGGTGCTTCTAACATGCGTGGTGCAGAGAAGGTGAGGGTGGTGCGCGGAAATGCCTTGCGACCAATATTATGCGGTACGCGGCTATATTTCGACCATTGCAGCCCTTCAATATGCGCTGGCAGCAAGGTGGCATTGGTGTTGTCTGCAATCATAGTAGCGCCATCGTAAATCTTCATCAGATTACCGGTGGTGCTGATGCGCCCTTCCGGGCAGATAATCAGCGTTTTGCCGCTTTCTACCGTTTCAATCAGCGTTTTGAGAGTCATCGGGTTGCTGGTATCCACAGAGATAATATCAAACAGCCACACGGCAGGCTTCATCCACCATTTATTATGCATAGTAGTGGCCATGGCATAGGCATATTTTCCCTTGGGCAGCATGGCAAAAAGCAGCGGCCCGTCCAAAAAGGAGACATGATTGGCCACAATGATACGGCGTTCTGCCGCCTCAAATGCATCCAAATGCTCACGTCCGCGCACCCGCGTGCGGTACAACAGGGTAAAATATATGCGCAAACACCATCGCACGATGGTTTGTACTATTAGCTTCATGCCACTCTCCTCTTTAGCCCAAGTGATATGCCCACAATCAGACATCATAGCATCACCGGGCCGGTTCGTCTATTTTTGAACAGTAACACAATAAAAAACATTGTTCAATAAAAAAGAGAAGGAGAAAAATGAGGGTGCTTGGCAAGCAGAACTATGGTGGAAGTAATTAATAATATAGAAGGGTTTGCTTTTGCAGACCCTTCTATAGATTGTCATTCCGAACGCATGTGAGGAATCTCATGCCTGGATGTTGCGATATGAACATAAGATGCGTATGCCACATTCTAGAGACACTCTAGCATAAGGACATACTTATGCTGTAAAGCAAGGCGCTGTTATGGTGGCACGAGATTCTTCAGTCGCTAACGCTCCATCAGAATGACATTTTTAATATGCGCTTAGGGTTGTGTATGACAACATTATAAAAGCCTAAGGCTTGGGGATCAGTGAGGAGACGCCGTTGGGTATGACTTGTGTGAGCAGGCGGTTCCATTGCGTTACTTCGCGCGTGGCGACATAGAGTACATCGCGCGGGCGCATCATAAAACGGTCGGCCAGTGTCATGGTTTGCGGCATGTTCATATTCAGGTAATAGGCGGTGATATAGGGCTTATCGCGCAGCTGCTCGCACGGATTTTGAATATCATCATAGCCGCTGAAATTGCCGCCACGAATCACATAGACACGGCTGCGATCTGCCGCCCAATGGTGCGGGCCATTGCCCTCAATTAGTGCCTCAGTCAGGGTCATTTGCCCGGCAGGTATTTTGATGATCTTGCGGTCATTCACCTCACCTGTGATGAATATTTTATTGCCGTTGGTATAAGGAATATTCAAAATATCTTGGTCGCGCAGAATATGGTTGGAGGTCATATCACCATGATGCAATAGCGAAAATAAATCGACATAGACCAGATGCCCATCCGTGCGCTGGATGTTTGCTGCTGTGAGGTCGGCTGTGTCTTTCACGCCACCTGCAGCGGCAATGGCTTTGATTAATGTGAGCGGCTGGTCGCTTAACGGCTGCTGACCAGGTTGATGGACTTCCCCCGTCACAGAAGCAAACTGGCTGCCAAAGCTATATAATTTTACCTCCACAAATGGGTTTTTAAAATAGTCCTTAAAGGCCAGGGTGATATCGTCGGTAATTGTATCAATCGTTTTGCCGCCCACCTGGATTTTGCCGGCATAAGGCAGGGAGACATAGCCCGCATTATCCACAATAAACGAAGCCTCATCCTTGCTTTTATGCGCCTGCGGCAGAATATGCACCAGATCGGTATTGTCATTGATCTCATGCGGCAGGCCGGTATTGATTACCGCTAGCTTCACAAATAACTTATCTCCGCTTAGCACTTTATAGGTATGTTTCTGGCCCGGATTGACCTTATGGTAACAGCCTTCGCGTGCCAGGCGCTCCTCTTCAAGCAGTTCCAGAATCACAGAGGGGGTGAGGTCCACCACCTTATAATCCACCAGCTTGGCTTCCTCATCATAGCTGCGCTCCCACTTCTTCTCAGCCACATAGCCGTATTTTACACAGGCAGAAAGCAGAAGCAGAAATGGGATGAGTAATGCACGCATAGCTTGTACTTTGCCATAAATTGCATTACTTCTCAACAACATATGGCAAAAGAATATACGATACGGATTTTGGGCACGCGTGGCATCCCAGCGCAGCATGGTGGGTTTGAAACCTTTGCGGAGGATTTTGCGCGCTACGCTACGGATAACAAGGGCTGGAAGATTTTGGTCTATTGCCAATCGCCGGATAAAACACAGAAGCAAGATGAGCTGTGGCACAATATCACATTGCGCCATATCCCGCAAAAAGGTGAGGGCGCGCTTTCCACCATTTTCTTTGATCTCAAATGTGTGATGGATGCGCTGAAAAGCAAGGATACGCTGCTGAGCTTGGGCTATAATACGGCGCTGTTTCATCTGTTTTTTCCGCTGAAGCGTATCAAAAATATTATCAATATGGACGGTATTGAATGGAAGCGCCCGAAATGGAAATGGCATGAGCGCGCGTTTTTATATGTAAATGAATGGTGTGGCGCCAAGCTCGGCACGCATCTGGTGGCCGATCACCCGGAAATTAAGCGCCATTTAAGCCGCAAGCGCAAGGCGCAGGACATTACCGTGATTCCTTATAGTGCCAATAAAATAACAAAGGCTGATGATGCGCTGCTGGCGCCTTATGGGCTGCAGAATCAGCGTTATGCGGTGGTGATTGCACGGCCAGAGCCAGAGAATCACATTCTAGAGATTGTGCAGGCCTTTTCAGCAAAAAAGCGCAGCATGCAGCTGGTGGTGCTGGGGAATTTTAAGGAAGATAATAGCTATCACCAGGCGGTGAAACAGGCGGCAGGCGCTGAGGTGATCTTTCCTGGTGCGATTTA
>JAHDHN010000056.1 GCA_020631295.1 Rickettsiales bacterium | reverse complement strand
TCACCTGCTGTAAAATTCTGATGTGGCAGCTCAGCCATGAAGAAATGGGCTGTACGGCCAATAAAACTGCCGTCTTTTTGCTGCTCTACCACCAGCTGCTCTTGCTGCCCCACACGGCGCCTTAGCTGTGCTTTTAAGGCTTCTTCTGCTTGTTTGCGTAAAACAGCTGCCCGCTGTTTGCGTAACTGTACTGGCACTTGTTTATTTTCAGGAATGCTTGCTGCCGGCGTGCCCTCACGCTCCGAATAAGGAAAGCTATGCATATGGCAAATCTGCAATTCTTCCACCAGCGCGCGGCTCTGCTCAAACATTGCATCTGTTTCTGTAGGAAAACCGGCAATAATATCGGCGCCAAACACCATATCCGGGCGATGCTGCCAAACTTGCGCGGCAAACTCCTGCACCTGCTCTCGCGTATGGCGGCGCTTCATGCGCTTAAGAATCATATTATCACCCGATTGCAGGCTTAAATGCAAATGCGGCATCAACCGTTCTTCGTGGCAAATCAGCTCCATTAAATCATCATCAATTTCTGCCACATCAATGGAAGACAGGCGCAAGCGAGGCAATGTGGGCAGCAAGCTAAGCATACGTTTTACCAGCTCACCCAAACGCGGTTGTCCTGGCAGATCCTTGCCATAATCTGTCATGTCCACACCGGTGAGCACCAGCTCATTAAAGCCTTGCTCTTTATGCAGCAATTCTGCCTGGCGCACCACTTCACCCACAGGCACAGAGCGGCTATTGCCACGTCCGTAAGGAATAATACAGAAGGTACAGCGGTGATTACAGCCATTTTGCACCTGCATAAAGGCGCGCGCGCGGCCTTCTGTATTCCCCACCAAATGCCCCGCTGTTTCGGTGATGGACATAATATCATTCACCTTCACCTGCTCTGTATCTGCGTTAAAATTATAGGAGGCAGGCTCTAATTTTTCCTGATTGCCCAGCACATGTGAGACGCCTGTAATATCTGCATATGCATCTGGTGCAATTTGCGCAGCACAGCCGGTAACAATAATTTTATCTTGCGGGTGCTCCCGCGCATGCTTGCGAATGGCCTGCTTGGCTTGGCGCTCTGCTTCCTTGGTTACCGCGCAAGTGTTAAACACCGCCACATCTGTTTCAGATGTAGCTTTCAGGTTATCTCGAATCACCTCGCTCTCATAGCTGTTTAAACGACAGCCAAATGTGTATATTTTTTGGGTCATGCAATTGAATTCTTTATAATAAAGCTATGATATGCTTGTCTCTCTTTTCTGTTCGCTCTACGCGCCGAAATAATACGCACCACACCACTTCTATCGGTTGATATTACCACAATTATAGTATGGTTAAGCGTTGCAGCATTGCCAATACGAATATCTCGCGTCTCACCATATTCCTTACGTTCGTCCGCAGCACATATATGGTCTTCAAAAAATATATCAACAGCATGTTCAAATGCGATTCCATGTTTTTCAATATTGCGCTGATTCTTCTTCGGGTCCCAATCAAATACCATTTCATGTAGCTTATAGATCATTATTAGTCGTTGCTTTATACTATTTGTATATATAATTTGTATTTACATTTCTACACTATTCATGCATACTCTGTAATATGAGTGATGATAATACAATAGATTATTCGGATATCCCAGAACTGGATGAGCAGTTTTGGACAAAGGCACGCCTTGTTAAAAAAGCAAACAAAAAGCTTATTTCTATTCGTTTGGATGAAGATATCGTAGATTATTTTAAAGAAAACGGCACACATTACCAAACAGATATCAATAATGTATTAAGACATTATGTTAGCAGCTGCCAAGCTGACTAATCGCCCTTCGCAGGGTCTTTGAGGGAATAGCCTACAGAGCGCACGGTACGGATGTAGTTTTCAGCACCTGGGAAGGCTTCTTCCAAAGCTTTACGCAGGCGGCGCACATGCACATCCACCGTACGGATTTCTACATATACATCACTGCCCCACACCGCGTCCAGCAATTGGTCACGGCTAAATACACGCTCCGGCTGAGACATAAAATGGCGCAGCAGGCGAAATTCCGTAGGGCCAATAATCACCTTTTGCTCTTTATAGAAGGCAGCATAGCTGTTCATATCCAAGCGCAACTCACCGTAATCTACTGATTCTTCGGTAAGTGTGGCGTTAGTACGACGCAGTACCGCATTAATACGTGCCACCAGCTCTTTGGGTGAAAATGGTTTTACAATATAATCATCGGCACCGCTATCTAGGCCCATAATACGGTCGTCCTCTTCACCACGGGCGGTAAGCATGATGATTGGCACGCGGCGCGTATCTTCTTCTGCACGCAATTTGCGGCATACATCAATACCCGTCATACTTGGCAGCATCCAATCCAGTAGAATAATATCGGGCGTGCGCTCTAAAGCAGCATAAAAACCTTTTTCGCCATCTGTTTCCACACGCACATCAAACCCGTCATTCTCCAAATTATATTGGAGCATTACGGTGATAGGCTCTTCATCCTCCACCACCAGAACATAAGGCTTAATTGCGTTTTTATCGGTCATGTCGAAGCTTTACCATATTTCTAAAAGCAATACAACTATGTCTTTTTGTCAGGATGTTATGTTTCACGTGAAGCATAAATCTATTGCTTCGTGCTTTCTTTTGCCTCTTCACTGGCTTGCTTGCGCTGTGCAAACAGGCGTGCAAAGTCAATCGGATCCAGCATTAGCGGCGGGAAACCACCATCACGCGTTACATCTGCAATCACGCGGCGTGCAAATGGGAAAAGTAGGTTCGGGCAGAAAATCAACAGCGCCGGCTCGCGCTCTTCTTCTGGCACATTGCTGAGGCTGAATACACCTGCATAGGCCAACTCACATAAAAACATAGGCTCTTCACCTTGCTTTGCATCTGCCGTGATATGCAGCACCACTTCGAAACTTTCTTCATTCAGTGCAGCTGCCTTCACATCAATAGCAATGTCAATGGCCGGACGGTCTTGCTTGCCAACCAAGCTTTTAGGCGCACGCGGGCTTTCAAATGACAAATCTTTTACATATTGCCCATTGATGGTAATCTGCTTCAGCAGCTCTTTTTCCTTCACTTTATCGTTCATGTAATTAACTCCTATATAACGGCTGCCGTGACTATTATCACGCATAGAAAAGATGTCTAGAAAACAATTGCATGTTTCACGTGAAGCATGTCTATCCCTGGAAAATTATAGCCATTTCACTTCCACCTCCACCTTTACACACCCGTCATTCCTTGGCTTGTCCATGGAATCTCCCAATAAGGTCACGGTAATTGGCTGGAGATCCCACGGACAAGCCGTGGGATGACGAGAAATGGTTATAAAACACAAAAAGTAGCAAAATCAGCAGGTTAATTTATGTTCGTTAACTCTTTGTTAACCCCCCCTATATCGTACCCCCAAAATAGTATATGGTGAGCTCTTCAATAACGATCTAAAAGGAGAAAAATACATGACTAAACTACCCATTATTCTGAGCGCTATATTGATAACAACAAGCGCAGCAATGGCAAACCCGAAGAATAATGGAGGTGTGGGTAGTTGTGCGCAAAAAACCTGTGTAGGAGGGTCTATCTCACCTGGATCTAGCTGCCCACCAAGCAAATGTGGCTCAGTAGGAACCAATACAGTGACTGTTACTCCTCCTACTAAACCAACGCCGGTAAAGGTTATTAAGGTGAAGCCGCTTGGCACCCCAATAACACAGGAACATTGGGTGGCAAACTCGTCCTTTTCTATTGAGCCAGCAGACAAAAAAATAGATTTCAAGCACCATAATGAAGCGATTTACAAAACAGGACCTGCAGTGGCGCGCGATGTGGATATTGCCGGTGATTTCTGCAAGGCGGTAAATGCCGGCGGCCTATGTGGCGGTATTGAATAACACTTAAAAATCCAAGTCGCGGTAATAGCTAGGTGGCTTGAAGCTAGTGAGGCGGTCGTCGAGCAATGGCTGAAAAGAGGGGCGGGATTTTAACACCGCATACCATTGCTTGACCTCCGCATTGTAGCTCCAAGGCACATCACCCAAATAGTCCAACACAGAAAGCTGTGCAGCAGCTGTTAGATCCGCCAGCGTAATCACATTGCCCGCCAACCATTTGCGCTTTTGCAGCAGATAGGCAATATAATCCAAATGATAAAGAATATTATGCTTGGCAGCACGGATGGCGCTAGAATTGGGCGCACCCTGGCGCTTATAATATTTAAACACTTTTTCATCCAGAATATATTTGGTCACTTCGTAGTAAAATTTATTGTTAAACCAACCACTTATACGGCGAACTTCAGATTTTTCTTTAATAGAATGATCGCCCTCACTCATGCTGGTGCGCAGCAGTGATCTTTCTGGATATTTCTCCTCCAAATATTCCACAATGGCGTTGGAATCGGATAGAGTTAAACCGCCCTCCTCTACCAATACCGGTACAGAACTGGCCGGATTCATCGCCAAAAAAGCAGGGCGACGCTCCCAATATTGCTCAATCTTTTCTTCAAAAGGAAGCTGCTTTTCTGCCAACATCAAACGGATTTTGCGCGAAAAAGGATGCAGCGGGTAATGGTATAAAATGCGGGACATTATAAGCTAAAGCCCTTGGTAAAAAGCCATGCCACACCAATCATAAAAATCACCCCACCAATAATCAGCTGGATTGTCTGCTTTTTCTTTTCTCCTTCTGGCGTAAGCACACGGTGATATACTACCACAGTACCTGCTATTTTATCATGCAAGCCCTGTCGCTTTTTATTCAGCGGAATATAGAAAATAGGCAACAGTAATAAAAAACCCGTCAGCACAAAACCCAACGCACGCAACCCAAGCTGCTTGCGCGAAGGCGGCTGCAAGCTCTGTGCATCTGCAATACTCAACCCCATCAACCACTTTGCCGGCGTACTGAAGAAACTACTCCAATAGAGATAAAACAATAATAACATCAACACAGAGGTAGAAAAAATATTGGTCAGCGCCACAGAAGCCTTAAACACATCCAAATCCCACTTAGAAATCAACCCAGCCTGATATTCTTGCTGCTTCTCCAGCACCGGCGCAGAGGCTTTAAAAATATCACCGCCATTTTGCAGCCAAAAAATAGGCAGCACCAACAGCGTGATAAACAGTAAATCCATGGTCATCACAAAAAGCCGTGTTTGCAGCCCTGCATAATGCGGCTGGCTTGGGTCAATCTGGCGGTCAAAGAACCAATTGCGTAACATCACTCATCACTTTCCATAAAGGCTGATTGCCAATAGTGCTCACTGTGGTTATGGGCAGTATTTCAGCGCTTGTAAAGCGCGCAATGCTCTTGCAACTTTCCTGCAAGCTGGGCAGCTGGTCATAGCGCATATTATATAAAGCCGGATTATCCATCACCACCACTGCATGTGGTGTAATACCCCTAGATTTCAATGCTTCTAGCGCCGTAAGCGTATGGCTCAAACTCCCCAGATAATTCGCCGTTACCATTATCACCTTTGCGTGTAATGCCTCTATGAGATCTAGGCTGGTCTGAGTCTCGTTAATTGGCACCATCACACCACCCACACCCTCAATCAGCTGCAATTCTGCTGCTGTGTTCTTCGGTGCGCAGGCAGCCAACACCTTCTCTAACGCAAGCGTTCTACCCTCTGCTGCCGCTGCCATATCTGGCGACAGTGGCGCCTGCAGCTGAATTGACGCAATATCCTCTGCTGCCTGCCCGCTTGCTTCTGCGAGTACATCCGCATCATTCGGCCTCTGCCCTGCTCCGCTTAATAACGGCTTTTTAATATCTATTTCTATGTGCTTTTCACGCAGCTGATCCGCCAACGCCGCTGTTAGCAACGTCTTGCCAATATCCGTACCCGTAGCAGTAATGAAATAGCGCTTCATAATACCTACGCTATAGAATGAGAAGCTAGATACTGTCGACATATTATATTCCCTTTTGTTGGTGGAGGTTTTTTCTCTCCATTAGGCAAGGCTCGTAACGCGTAGCGGTGCTTACGGGTAAGAGGCTTAACGACATGGAGAGGAAAAAGCACCCCAATCGAAGACAGGCGCATAGTTGGCCCACTTATGCTCAAGAAGCTGCTTGAAGCTAGCCCACTAGCCCCATGCGCAGCTTTTGTGATAATTGTGCCAACTATGTCTGCCTGCAAAAGGGGTAGAATATGTCGACAGTATCTACACCATTAAAGAAATTTCTTTATGCTGCTGCCCCAATGGCCCCGCAGCATCAAGCACTGCATTATATGCTCTTTGCAGATATACTTTATCAAGATGTTTCAACGGTTTATCATGCAAGATTTGCTCTAGCTCCACCACCTCATCTAACTTTTGCATCATATCAACTAATACATAATGTTGACTACCCTTATTTATTTTCTCACCGTGCAATATTTTTTTAGAAAAAGTAGCGCTCTCAACATCTAACTGATCTATATCTTTTGTTAAAGGTGCCTTAAAGGGGATAAGCTGCTTATTCGCACGCCGCATAAATTCATTATATTTCTCACTAAACGTACCAATATCTATTAAATCATCCTACATTAAATAGGCGATTTTATTATCCTTATAATCCTTTAACGGACTATATAGACATAAATATTGCGTCAATTGTTGTTCTAACTTGTTCGAAGGTAAGTGCTGTTGCTGAGCTGCAGCTGACTCAATTACACGAGAGACAATTGTGTCCAGCATTGTATTTTGTTCAACTGGAAGCCTACCACTTATAAAGCCGTTATCAAGAAAATAACGCTCTGCCACTTCACGCAGATTTTTATTCACAACGCTGAATGTATCTTGCGTCATATGCTTGTATAGTTAGTTACAAACACAAACATACAGTAAAATAGAATAAAAATCTAATTATATTTTTCCCACCACGAACTGCACACGCCAGGTGAGTGGCAGGCCATCTTCCGTGGCAAAATGCGTGCAGTAATAGTTCTCCCACTCTTTTAAACGGCCCTTGGTAAGCGGGCGGTAGGTCCGGCGGCGCTTGAGGCTCCCCCCCACACCTTTCACTGCATATAAAGCATCTTTAAACGAAGGGTAGAGTGTCAGCTGTGTTTCAATCTCATTATAACTATCGCCCTCTTGCACAGGCAGCGCTTCTGAAAATAAATGCATACGCTCTGAACCAATGGACATAGCAAGCTCTGGCAAGCTGCCCACCACGGGCAGTGCAATGGCATAATACCCGCCAGGCTTCAGCAGGCTACGTATATATTTCACTGCCGCATATAAATCTTTTGTCCAATGCAATGCAAAATTAGAGACCACCAGGTCATATTGCACAGGTGCTTTTGGAAATGTATTTACATCGGCCAGCCAGGCTGTGTCATCTTTTGGGCAGGATTGCAGCATTTTATACGCATAATCCATATTAGTGAAATGATGCTGTGGCATTAGGCGTGAGAGCATGCCTGTGCCTGCCCCAACATCCAGCACCTGCAACCCTTCTGGAAGCGCTGGCAGCAAGGAAAGCAAACGCTTGGCAGACCATAGCTGCACCTGCGCGCGCGTATCATATTCGCCTGCATAGCGGTTAAAATCATGGGCACCCTCTTGCATCACAGCACCTCTTTTATTGCGTTGGCCAGTTGCTCAATCATAGCCGCATTATGCAACGCGCTTAGGGTAATGCGCAAGCAACTATTATTCGGCGCTACTGTAGGCGGGCGAATGACACTTGCCAATATACCCTGCTCTTTTAAGCGCTCCGCGGCTTGCAGCGCATTTGCTTCTGTGTCCATGGGCACAGCAATAATCGCAGAGCGTGGTTGTACTGTTACCTCTCTGCCCAGAATTTCTTCAAATTGGGCAATATTCTGCTGCAATTTTTCTGTTAGTACGCCCTGCTCTATTAATGCGAGCGCAGCCTCATTCCCCGCAATCACACTAGGCGGCAGTGCCGTAGAAAACACCAAGGAACGCGCGGCATTCACAAAATATTCACGCAGATATTCTGTGCAGCATACATATCCGCCATAACCGCCTGCGGCCTTAGAGAACGTACCCATTTGAATATGACGCGGATGCGCGGAAGGTGGCGGCAACACGCCCAGCCCATGCGCATCATCGCTCAAAAGCCACGCATCATGTTGCTCTGCTACATCAAGCAATGCCTCTATATCTGCCACAGTACCATCCATAGAGAACACCGTTTCTGTGAGGATCAGGCACTGCGTATGTTGCCCTCGTAACTCCTTAAGCGCCGCAGCAAAAGCATTAATATCATTATGTTTCACACGTTTTAAGGTGGCATTTGAAAGCTGCGCGCCGTCAATCATACAGGCATGAATGTCTTTATCCGCTATAATCACATCACCCTTGCCCACCAGCGCTGGGATCAAACTAATATTCGCCGCATAACCGCTGCCAAACACCAAGGCGGCCTCTGTGTTTTTATACGCCGCCAGGCGCGATTCCAGCGCAGCATAGGCATCATGATTGCCGCTTAAGAGCCGGCTGGCACCTGCCCCATGCTGTACTTCAAGTGCTGTTTTTGCTGCTTCCAACACCTCCGGATGCTGGCTTAAGCCCAAATAATCATTGCTACTAACATTAAGATAGCGTACCCCGTCGCGCTCCAGATACGCACCAGCCACTGCACTTTGCTGCAGCTCACGCCATTGATTGGCTTGCTTGCGATTCTCTCGCAGCGCCTCCATTCTTTGCATTGTGTTTATGCTCATATGCGCTTATATGCCTTTTTATGACAATTCATGCCAGAACAGATTGGACGTTGGAGGAAATTGAAGGCCTCTTTTCGCTTTCCTTGCCAGAGCTTGTGTATCAAGCACAAACCGTGATGCGGGAGAATTTTCCTGAGCGCAAGATTCAAACCAGCACGCTGCTGAGCATCAAAACCGGCGGCTGCCCAGAAAACTGCAAATATTGCCCGCAAAGCGCGCATTACAACACCGGTTTAGGTGCAGAAAAACTGATGGACACAGACCCAGTAATTCAAGCTGCTAAGGAAGCCAAGGCGCAAGGCGCCACACGCTTTTGCATGGGCGCTGCCTGGCGTGAACCTAAAGACCGGGACATGCCCAAACTGATCAATATGCTCAAGGCAGTGAAAGAAGAAGGGCTGGAAACCTGCATGAC
>JAHDHN010000055.1 GCA_020631295.1 Rickettsiales bacterium | reverse complement strand
TGCTGCGTATTAATACCGATCCGTCTCTGTTGGATTATTTTGACAAAAACAGCGACCTCTATAAAGGCCTGGAATCTATTGATGCAGAAGGCGGCTCCAGCCCGCTTATGTTTGTGGTCAGCCGTGAAGACGGGGAGTTTTTGGACACAGAAGAAGTCTATCAAGATATGTTGCAACTGCATGAGGCGCTTGAGGCAAATACAGAAACAGGCATTATCCTCTCACTGCCGATTTTGATTGCGGAAGCCAAGCAAGATCCGCGCGGGAAAAATGCGGATATTGATCTGATCCTTACCTTCCTAAAATCGGATGCGTTTTCTAATTTGGGTGATCAATATACTGATGCGCTAAACTATCAGGGCGTGTTCTTTTTGCGTATGCGGGAAGGGGAGCGCGGCGCTTCACGCATGAAAGTGGTGCGCAATTTGCAAGAAATTGCAGCGCAGCACGGCTTTATGGTAGATCTTACCGGTGGGGCGTATCAGCTGCAATCCTTGCTGGCTAAAGATTTGCGCAGCAGCGTGGTGCAGGGCTTGCTCTCGCTTTGCGGTATCTTTTTCTGCCTGGCATTACTGCTCACATTCTCTTTTCAAATATCGTTCATCATCACGTTGGTGATAGCGGGTATTATCACGCTGTTATTAGGTATTTTGGGCGCGGCGCGTGTGCCGCTGGATATCATTTCTGCGCCGAGTATTAATGTATGTATTGGTATTGCTATTGATAGTTTGATTCACATTACACTCGCAGCCAAGCGATTGGGCGGTGTGAAACTGCAAACAAGCTGGCTTGCCGCGCTGAAAGAGCAACGCGCAGCCTGCATGAGTGCGGCAGTGATTGTGGCCGGTGGGTTTAGTATTTTCGCGTTGTCGCTCTTTCCGCCGACAGTACGCTTTGGCGGCATTATTGCGGGTGGCATTCTGCTCACGGCCATTATGGTGTTGGTAGTCTTCCCCGCGCTGGTTGCGCTGGGCCGGAAAACAGAAAAAACGGCTTAGAGTAGTTGTTATTATTAATATAAAAAGAAGGATCAAAAATTAATCCTAGCTTTTTGACCTCATCCTGCACAAAGAACTGCCACATGGCTAACTCTTTGTGCAGGGTGTTGTATCTTCATCTTATTCTACTCTCTTTTATCATACTCCTCCACACACCCTCAAAAAAATCTGTTTTCATAATCCTGTAATATGCGCTATGTAGCTGTTTATCTACTAATATAGATGGGTGCCTATGGCGGATACGAAACAATTACAGTTATTTCGCAATGAGATAGACGCGATTGATGATGAGATCATTGCGCTGTTGGGCAAGCGCATGGATGTGGTGCGTCAGGTGGGGCAGTTTAAAGAAAAAGCCAATTTGGGCCGTAGCATCATCCGCCCGGGCCGTGAGGCTGAGATGGTGCGCCGTATTTTATCTGAAAATCACGAGCATTTTCCACCCATTCCATTGTCACAAATTTGGCGCTTGATTATTTCTACTGCCATCAATGAAGAAGAAGATACGCGTATTGCCACGCACGCCACACCCTTTAACCGTGAATGCTATTGGATGAGCCGTGAATATTTTGGCTCTTTTACCCCAACAGACACATACCCTACCTGCGCTGAAGTGCTCTATGCGGTGAGTGAGAAAGAGGCCACAGTGGGTGTGCTGCCCATTGAGGATGAGGCGGGTATGCAAGCTTGGTGGTCACGTCTTATTGGCATGGAAGAGCGGCCTTATGTGTTTGCTAAATTGCCGTTTATCAAGCTTGCACCGTCAAAAAAACCGGAAGTGGTATGCATTGGTAATGTAAAACCCGAAAAAACAGCAGAAGACACTTCCCTTTGGGTGGTGGAGGTGGGCAACCGCTTGCCAATTGAAATCTTACTGCCTTTTATTGAGAAGCATAATTTAAGCGTGGAGCGCATTCAAAGCTGTCAGGTACTGGGCGATGTGAATGTGCAGCATCACTTGCTTTCATTTGATGGTTTTATTGCGCATGAAGACCAGCGCTTGGATGCATGCATACGTGCGGCGCGCAAAGAATTCGCCAACCGTCGTGTGGAAATTCATTTCCATTATTTAGGGTCCTATGCTAATCCTATCCGCTTCTATCAAGAGGATGAGGAGTAGATAAATGGTACAGCCTGTTGCATCGTCTATATTAGACATTGCGCCTTACAAGCCCGGTGATTCCAAGACCGGTGCGAGTGTGAAAAAGGTGACGAAGCTTTCCTCCAATGAAAACCCGTTTGGACCCAGCCCCAAGGCGGTGAAGGCCATGGCTGAGGCTGCCAAAAAAGCACATCGCTACCCAGATGGAGGTGCCACTGTGCTGTGCAACATACTGGCTGCACGTTATGATATTCCTGCCGAACAGATTGTGTGCGGTGCAGGTTCTGATGAATTGATTTCCCTGCTGTGCTTTGCCTTTTCTGGCGTTGGCGATGAGGTGCTTTACACAGAACATGGCTTTTTAATGTATCCTATCTCCGCCATGGCTGCAGGCGCAACACCGGTGAAAGCTGCTGAAACCAATTTACGTGCAGATGTGGATAATCTGCTGGCAGCGGTAACAGAACGCACAAAAATTGTGTTTATCGCCAATCCTAATAACCCCACAGGCAGCTACATCAGCAAAAGTGAGTTAACACGTTTGCATGCTGGCCTGCCTAAAGAGGTGCTACTGGTGGTGGATGGTGCCTATGCTGAATATGTAGAGGAAGCAGATTATAGCTGCGGTTTGGAGTTGGCCTTGTCAGAGAGTAATGTGGTGATGACGCGTACATTCTCTAAAATATATGGGTTAGGGGGCTTGCGCATAGGCTGGGCTGTAGCCTCACCTGATGTGGCTGGTATTTTGCACCGCGTTCGTGGGCCGTTTAATGTTTCAAGTGTTGCGCAGGCAGCCGCAACAGCATCGCTGGAAGATGCAGAGTATGAAGCACAGTCGCGCACGCACAATAACAGCTGGCTTGTGCGTTATAAAGCGTTGCTGGCAGATCTGCCTGTAACATTCCATCCATCTGTAACGAATTTTATCTTGCTAGAATTTCCTACAAAGGCAGGAAACACCGCAAAAGAAGCGGATATATTTTTAAGAGAGCAGGGGATTATTGCTCGCAACGTATCAAGCTATGGTCTGCCAGATTGCTTACGTGTGAGCATTGGTACAGATGCAGAAAATGAAGCAGTTGTTGCTGCGTTGCACCAGTTTTTTGGTGTATAACTATAAAGAAACTATCTTATGATTCGTATCATCGTCGCGTTTTGTTCACTGCTTTGCATCACAAGTAGTGCCTTGGCACAAAGCCGCATTCGTGACGCAGAGATTGAGCATTATCTGGAAGAGATGGCCGCGCCTATTTTCAGAGCGGCGGATATTAATCCCAATGGCGTGAATCTATATATCATTCGCAATGATAGCTTAAATGCCTTTGTTTCAGGCGGCCAAAACATCTTCCTACATACCGGCTTGTTGGCCAAATCCAAAGATCCCTCCATGCTCTTTGGTGTGTTAGCGCATGAGGCGGGCCATATTAAAGGTGGTCATTTAATGAAATTGAATGATGAGATGAAGCGCATGACAGCCGCGGCCGCCTTGGGCTATGTGCTGGGTGCTGCAAGCATTGCGGCAGGTGCGCCTTCCTCTGTAGGGTCGGCTATTGTGTCTGGATCACAGCATGTGGCGCAGCGTAACGCACTAAAACACACGCGTGCTAATGAGCAGGCAGCAGATCAATTTGCCCTATCTGCGCTTAACCGCATTGGTGTAACGCCAGACGGCCTGCTTTCACTGATGAAAGAATTTAAACGCAAGCAGGATATCTATCTGCATGACGGCATCACGCCCTATATGTTAACGCACCCAATTTCAGATAGCCGTATTGAGCATGTAAAAAACACCATGAAGACACAGCGTTTTAGCAATGATTTCATGACAACATCGCGCAAACAACAGCATCAACGTATGGTGGCCAAGCTGATAGGGTTTTTGGATAACCCTCATCAATTGCTGCAGGAAACGGGCACTAGCACTGCGTTTGATAATTATGTACGTGCCATTGCCTATCACCGTATTGGGAAGCTTGATAAAGCCATTGCGTCGCTAAACAAAGTAGGGCGCAGTTGGAAAAAAGATGCATATTATTATGAGTTGAAGGGCCAGCTTTATTTTGAATCGGGGCAGCTGATGAAGGCAAAGCCTATGTTTAAAAAAGCACTGCAATTGATGAAAGAGCAGCATCCAATCACTCAAATTGAGCTGGCGCTCACACTTATTGGGCTGGCAGAGCAGCGTAATAATATGCAATATTACCATGATGCGGCGCGTTTGCTGGAAAAATCTTTGGTACAAGAGCGTGATAATGCGACTGCATGGCATCAGCTTGCCAAATGCTATGGCCGCACAGAGCAGCTGGGCCTTTCTTATTTAGCATTGGCAGAAGCCGCTATTTTGAAAAAAGACAAAAAAGAAGGTAACCGCCTGTTGAAATTAGCCGAAGAACATATAGGTAAAGGAGATGCGCAATATGTGCGTGTGCAAGACCTCTCAAAGGCCTTGAAAAAGAAAAAGTGATTTAGTAAACAATCACACAATTACATATTCTAGATTAGGAGTTTTATATTATGACAACTGCAAATGCTGGGCAATCCAACCGCCTATTACTTGTTCTTCTTATCGCTGCTATTGCTGCAGCTGCTGTGTTTGGCGGCATGCTGTTTGGCAAGGGTGGTGCTGTAAGTGATGATAAAATCGAAGCAGCCGTAGAGAATTTTATTGCTGAAAAACCAGAGAAATTGATTGAGGCATTGCAGCGCGGCCAGCAAGCACAAGCGCAACGCAAGGCAGAGGAGGCGCAGCAAAGCATCTCTAAGAAGCGTAATGAGCTTGAAAAAGACGATGGCACGCCAGTATTTGGCAACCCAGAGGGTGATGTGGTGATCGTGAAGTTTTCTGACTATAATTGCGGTTACTGTAAGCGTGTGATGCCTACATTAAATGAGCTTTTAGGCGCAGACAGTAATATTAAGGTAGTGGTGAAAGATTTTCCAATCTTAGGCCCGCAATCTGTGCAAAATGCAAAAGCAGCCTTGGCGGTATATGCGCTGGATGAAGCAAAATATCAGGGTTTTCATGAGGCTATGCTAAAGCGTACGCCACGTAACCAAGATCAGCTAGTGGCCCTTGCCGGTGAGTTTGGTGTGGATAAAAACCGCCTGCTTGCCAAGATGGAAGAAGCATCTATTGGTGATCAGCTGGCTGAGAATATGAAGCTAGGCCAAAGCATTGGTGTGCAAGGCACGCCAGCCTTTGTGGTGAATGGTGAATTTGTACGTGGCGCTATTGGCGTGGACGAATTCAAGCGTCTTATTGAAGATGCGCGCGGCTAATATAATTTAGCTAGTGTTCGAAAAAGCTGCAGCCACTCGGTTGCAGCTTTTTTTATGCGCGGGATAAAAGAGGTGAGGGCGTATCAGCCTTTAAAGGAATTGTTTTTATGACACATCGTTTTATTGCCTATCTTTCGTGCTTGTTCATGCTGCCTGTAGCGATTCTGGCATTTGAAAAAGAACTGCCTGAGGAAGCAAAGCAGGCGCTTGCATTTCTCTCTTCGTTTGATTCCATTGCAGCGCGATTTGAACAGAATGATCCGTATGAAGGGATTGTGCAGCGTGGCGCAATGATTATTGATCGTCCTGGCAAGGCACGCTTTGATTATTTCAATCCGGAGCTGCAGCTTATTGTAAATAAAGGAAAAGTTACCTTCTATGATGCTGCTTTAGAGCAGGTGAGCTATGCAGATATCAGCCAAACGCCCATGGCATTTTTGCTAGAGAAGGGCGCGACCTTCCAGAAAAACTTCACATTACTGGATGCAGAAGTGCAGGAGGATGCGGTGATGTTGCTGGTGCGCCCCAATGAGGAGGTGAGTGAGGGACTCACTTATGATCTGATGCTGTATTTCAGCAAAGACCCGATGCAGCTTTCGCGTATCCATCGGATAGAGCCAGATGGCCGTGTGATCATTATTTCTCTGTATGATATTAAGCTCAATACGCGCCATTCTGATGATCTTTTTTATTTTGAGAATAAGAAAAATAATACAATCAATCCAAGAAGTTAGATAGCTAACTTAATTCTCTGCCTAAATACAGATGGCGCTGATTTGGCGGCCGTAATCCGGCTCATTATTATGCGTTGTGCGGCGAAAACTGAAGAATTGCTCCGGTAATGTGTACGTATCATGTGGTAATATCTCAACCTGTCCCAGCTTTTCTGCTTCTAACTGCATGCGAATAAAGCCTTTTAGATCAAAACGATGATGCGTCTCTGGCGCTTCAAAGCAAGGCACAAAGCATGTGTTATAGCGCTTATCTTTCTCCAAAAAGGGCTGCATAAAACCATTATCCACCTGATAACTTGCCTGCGCGATGCAGGGCCCAAGCGTGGCCGCAATATGCTCTCTTTCTGCACCCAGCGCCTCCATGGCTGTTATTGTGCTGGCAATCACACCCAAAAGCGCACCTTTCCAGCCTGCATGCGCACAGCCAATCACTTTATTTCTATTGTCAGCAAATAATAACGGCCCACAATCCGCTGTGAGCACGCCAATAGCAAGGCCGGGAAGGGCGGTGACCATCGCATCCGCCTTTTCTTGAGCTTGATTAGCATCTGTAATCGTCACCACGCGGCTAGAATGCACCTGATATTGCGTAATAATACGCTCAGCCTGTAGCGCAGCGCACACAATTTTTCTGTTTTGCTGCACAAAAGCTGCATTATCATCACTACCCACACCGCAATTGAGTGATGCATATATACCGCTGCTCACACCACCATCACGGCCGAAAAAGCCGTGCGCAAAAGGCTGCAGCGCATCTGATGTAATATAATGAGCCATTATGGTGAGATCATAGGTCTAAAATCCACCAGGTAAACCGATAACAAACCCACACAAATAAAATCGATAATCTAAATTATGGAAAATAACTTCATGAAGTGAAGTAACTACTTACCAATACCGACATCGTTGTCTTTGAAGCTCTCTCGAGCAATAGAACTGTTTTTAGCAAATTCTTGAAAAGCACTCATCTTCAATAATGGTTTTTCTGCTGTAACAATATAGTGCTGCCTAGAAAGTTTATCTTCTATCCCTTCAAGAGATGCAAATACGGCATCTTCAGGGTATCTCTCTCCAGCATTGATAGATTGGTTCACATCAAATGCTACAATAATGCGCATTACATTATTGCTTCCAAATGATACATAGGAAACATTTTCTTGCCCTGGAGGAAGAGACTTTACACCAACACTGTTTATAATAACTGCAGAGGCAGTAATACCCAAACTATCTTTTAAGGCCGCCTGCACAGCTTCAACGTTGGCTTCATTATGACGAATACCAAATACTGTAGCAGCAGATGCATTTGGATCTTTTTGATACAACTTCGTGATTTTATACGCCTGAAACTCGGCTGGCTCCTTTAGTCGTAATTCGTATATTTCATCAGTATTCTTTTTTTCATGTGCAATAAATTTTTGGAGACTAGCTTGTGCTTCAGGTGCAATAGTAAAGTTACTATTTGCCTGCGTAATAGTTTCATCAATTAGATTATAAAGCTCTAAGAAATATGCTTTGTTCGCAGCACTATACTCATTCCATCCTTCGAGTGTCATACGATCTAACGTAGAATTTTCATTAGTATTTCTGTCTTGTGCGATCTTGATGGCTGCCGCACTAAACTTATTAGCGGTTTCTTGGTTAGTATTTTGCATTAACCACCCTTCTATTTGACCAAGAATATAATAATCATCTCGATTACCAAAGTGATATAGAGCATCTTGCCCGGCGGTGTAGCGAAGGTCACCTACATCTAATTTATAGTTACCTTTATAGCTTTCAATAAAATATTGACCGGCAAATACACCATCGTCAGTTGGAGCAAATTTCTTACCTATTTCTGGAGATAACATATATGTATTTCGTTGAGCCTGTAATTCAAGGCGTCGTGCAATAAACTCAGGCAGTAAATCTGTTACACCCAAATTCTTTAGATAGGTTGCCATAGTATCTTTTTGCATCTGAAAGTCATGAATATCCCCAATCTGAATGTAGTGTGGGTTTGCCTTATTTATTGCGGCACTAACGTCAAAAAATGATTCATTCAGTTTAATAATTGGTGGTTTATCATTGGGGAACACTGCATCTGTTGCGGTATTCTTATTATTATCCATAATGATATCTGTATCAATGGCTGTATCAGGGCGGTTTGTATTTATGTCTGCTTTGCTACCAGAGGAAAAACAGCTAGTTATGGAAACAAATATGCCTACAAATATTTTCTTAATCATCGCCTCTACTCTTCATCTGTAAAAATAAGTTATTGTATATTTATCATAAATATTTATTCGATGCAATGTATAAGAAGAAGGGGCTGGCCTAGATAAGGTGATTGCGTCGCCATAATTTTAGCATGGCGAGCTGTTGTTTTGTTCCTTTGATATTGAACCTGAATTCACATTCTTTCAAGTACAAATGAAAATGCTGTTTTGGTATGCCATTATAGCGCCTTAGATTGCGCTTGGCTTGGTTCCAAAAATTCTCAATTCCATTGATATGATTGCTACGCGTCTCTTCATCCACGAACGTTTTAGAATGATTAATGCGGTGATGATGAAACTCACTTACATCCAACGCATTATAGGCACGCCAAGAATCAGAATAGACGATAGAGTCAGGAAATACCTTGCTTTTAATGATGGGAATGAGTGTATCACCCGATGCATCTGGTATGATTTTTGTATAGACTTTACCACCACGCTTCAGAATGCCAAAGACAGGGATCTTGCCAGCCGCACCTCTGCCGCGTTGGCCTTTCCTAATACCACCAAAGTAACTTTCATCCACCTCAACTTCGCCACCAAATGGGCTTTCATCTTCCAATTCATAGGCAATCATTTCACGGATTTTATGGTAATATAGTAGTTAGCATTAACATTTGGACATATCCAAATGTTAATGCCCACTGGCTATCGCCGTGCAATCCACGCTTACGCGTGTCTTGATAGCAGTTATGCTTTTTTTGGAAATGTCCAATAATTAAGCAGAACTGCTATATAAGCATGGCAATTGCATTTGTTTATTTTGCGATGATATTTTGTAGGAATTGATTGTC
>JAHDHN010000054.1:8328-9393 GCA_020631295.1 Rickettsiales bacterium | reverse complement strand
TACAATCAAGAATGTGATTAGTTATACACAGACTCTTTCTTGAATTTTTTCGCAAGCAGGTAATATACCACTGCGCGGTATTTGTTGCGGTTAGACTGGCCATATTGGTCTAGCACTTCTGCAATGGCAGCATCAAGCTCTGGGCCATCAGACAAGCCCAATTTCTTGATAAGGAAATTGTTCTTTACTGTGTCAATTTCAGCCTGGTCAGAACCAGATACTGTTGATGCATCTGCATTGTAAATAGCAGGACCACAGCCAACGGTTACTTTCGTAAGAAAGTCGATATCAGCTGTTTCGCCGCATTTCTCTTTCAGATCTGCTGCATATTTTTGGATTAAATCATCGCGTTTGCTCATGTGTAAGCTCCCTTGTTACTTTAGTTGTCATTAGCCACTTTATTATGGCAGCATGCTTATTTACGAAGCATGCATGCAGTTCCCTTCTCCCAAATGTGAATCTCCCTGCGGAGTTCCTTATATAACAAGAACCTAATATAACCAAATGCTTTTTTTGTGCTTCACGTGAAACAAGTGATGATTGTTATCTTAAAGCCGTGCCAAAGAATGAGCATAACAATTATGCAAATTGGGCTGCGCGCCGTGCGGCGGCCACCAAAGCACCTGCTTTGTTTTCCGTTTCCATAAACTCTGCTTCTGGGTCAGAATCGGCCACCACGCCACCGCCCGCCTGCAGATATATTGTATCATTATGCACCAGCGCGGTGCGTAGCGCAATGGCAGTGTCCATATCACCACCAGCAGAGATATACCCCACTGTGCCGCCATAAAAACTGCGCTGCTCTTCTTCCAGCGTATCAATAATCTCCATCGCGCGAATTTTGGGCGCACCGCTCACCGTGCCCGCAGGGAAACCGGCAATCAGCGCGTCAATGGCATCCACATCTTCCTTCAAGGCACCTTCCACATTAGACACAATATGCATCACATGCGAATAGCGTTCGATAATCATTTTATCCGTGACCGACACCGTCCCGGCCTTAGACACACGGCCCACATCATTGCGGCCCAGATCCAGCAGCATCAAATGTTCTGAAAGCTCTTT
>JAHDHN010000054.1:0-8228 GCA_020631295.1 Rickettsiales bacterium | reverse complement strand
GGCAACAAGGCAATCACCGAATAGCGCGCACGGTGATGCCCGTCTTGCACCGATTCATAAAGCAAATGCGCGTGCGGAGACAAAGGCTTGAGCTTGAGCATGGCCGAAACGGGTGTTTCCAAATCCGTGTAATATTCCGTCCATACCAGCTGTGGTGTGCCAGCATTATAGGCTGCAGAAAAACTCTCAAACTCCGGATATAACATGCCACATTCTTTGCGGAAAAACCAATAAGGAGCAAGGGAAAAATATGGTTTCCTGCGGCTTGTCCGCAGGATCAAATCTAACAACTATGCTGTCTCACTATTTGACCCTGTGGTTAAACCACAGGGAACAATATTTCTTTACCACTCACCTGCGCTGAAGCTGAGGCGTTGCCAGCCCTCACTTTCGGGCAAGCCAAAGCAGCTGCCAGGAATGGTGCAGAGGGAGGCCTCGCCGAACAGTAATGCAAAGGCGATATCCATATCGGTTTCTATTACCTCCTTGGGTTGCCAATAGGCGCGCGCGGCTTCTTTAGGCATAGGCGTGCCAATATAATCACTGTAATCCACCAGCAGGTAAAAACCGGCATCGGGCAGGCTGCCTGTCCAAATACGGCGATTTTCATGCTTAAAATGATGCATCAGCGCATAACAATTGGCCTGATAATGCTCTGAGAGCACGCGCATGCGGTCATGATCCAGCTGCTCTAAGCACGCCGCCATGCCTGCCTGCGCTGCCAGTGGCGGGTTGCCAATGGCAAAGCTCTGCAACCGCGTGACATAGGGCTTATAGGCATCAGGCACTGCCATCACCGCCAAGCGCTCACCCGACAAGCCCATTGCCTTGGTGCCGCTGCGGAACAAAAAGCAGCGCTCTTTCAGCTCTGGTGCACTATGCAGCAGAGAAATATTAAAATGGCTGGGATCTTCAAAATTGCCTTCCCAGTCAAATACCAGCTCAGAGAATGCCTCATCCAGCATGATTGCTGCATGGTCCATACGTGTGAGCAGTGGCATGAGCGCGCGCCAATCATGCGGGCGCAACACCTTGCCTGTGGGGTTGGCCGGATTGCAAAATAAAAAGCAGGCCACATCGCCCTCTTTCTCTGCCACTGCGGCCTCTATCTTTGCAGCAATCATGGTGCCGTCATCCTCCGGCGTGACGGGCACAGAGAGAATTTGCAAACGGTGTGACGGAAAAAACTGTGCCAGCTCCACATGGTTGAGATAGTAAGGCGAGAGGCAGACCACATAGCCATTTGGGTGTGTCTCTGCAATTGCCATAAAGGCAGCCAGCAGGCCAAATTGCCCGCCCGGTGTAAACACAATATTTTCCGGCTCAAAGGCGGTGCCATAAAGGCGCGTAAATGCCTGTGCCACAGTGGTACGATACAGCATTTCGCCCGATGCATTGGTGCCATAAAGCGCTGCTTCTGCGCTATCATGCAACCCGTCCATATTTTGGCGCATGGCCTCCACCGCACGCGCTTCTGCCGGCGTGGAAGGCTTGCCACGCCCTAAATCCAGAATCTTTCGCCCTTCAGCCTCCAGCTGATGCACCCACTCATGAAATAGCTGGGTTTTGGTCACTAAAGAGGCATCTGTGTTGTTAAAGCGTTTCCACATATAGTTATATCATTTAATAATCTGACAGCTCTGCAAATTGTCTTTGCCTGCACATTGCTGCGCACGTATTTTTACATACGCTTACCCATCAATGCTCGTCAAAGCCTATTTTCGAGGGCTGTCATATTTTAACTGAAATAACTATAGTTTCTTGACTATAAAGCCGATCACAGTAAAAGAAAGTCCCTTAAAAATTCTGTTTCCAAAATTTATTTTGGTAAACAGTATCAACATCAAGCAGCTCGTAACAACGAGCGAACGCCTTGAGGTTGCGCCGCGTAAGCGAGCGAGGCGATTTTATTGATGTAATCAATAAAATCATTAAACACTATTAACGGAGCGACAGAGATGAACACTGTAGCACATGAAACCGATGTTATTATTGTAGGCGCTGGGCCATGCGGGCTTTTTGCTGTGTTTGAGCTTGGGTTGCTGAACCTGAAATGCCACTTGGTGGACATTCTGGACAAGCCAGGCGGCCAATGTGCAGAGCTCTATCCGGAAAAGCCGATTTACGATATTCCTGCCGTGCCGCAATGCACCGGCCAGGAGTTGACGGACCGGTTGATGGAGCAGATCAAGCCGTTCTCACCTACCTTCCATTTGAACCAAATGGTAGAATCATTGCAGAAGGATGCCGAAGGAAAATGGGTAGCCACCACCGACCGTGGTGAAACCTTGCGCGCACCTGTGGTGGTGATTGCTGCCGGTGGCGGTAGCTTCGTGCCGAAAAAGCCGCCCATTGCGGGTATTGATGCGTATGAAGGCACGTCGGTATTTTATTCTGTGCGTCAGATGGCAGCGTTTAAAGACAAGAGAATTGTGATTGCCGGTGGTGGTGATTCGGCCCTGGATTGGACTGTGAATTTGCAGCCGCTTGCCAAGCATGTGACCCTCATTCACCGCCGTGATGATTTCCGTGCGGCACCTGACACGGTGCAAAAAATGCGCACACTGGTGAGTGCCGGCACCATGGATCTCAAAATCGGGCAGATTAAAGAGCTGCATGGGGATAATGGCCAGCTGGAAGCGATTACGGTGAAGACCAAAGAAGAGGGCGAGCAGCAGATTGAATGTGATGCGCTATTGCCGTTCTTTGGCCTGACGATGAAGCTGGGCCCAGTGGCTAATTTTGGCCTGAATCTGCACGAGAATACCATCACGGTGGACACAGAAAAATTTGAAACCAGCGAGCCAGGAATTTTTGCAGTGGGTGATATTAACTACTATCCAGGCAAGTTGAAACTGATTCTGTCTGGCTTCCATGAGGCAGCCTTGATGGCACATGCGGCGTTTAAAATTATCCATCCGGACCAAAAATTGCGCTTCCAATACACCACCTCTTCCACAGACCTGCAAAACAAGCTGGGCGTGGCGGCATAAACCGGAGGACGGAAGACAGGGGACAGAGGACAGAAAATGGACCTATTTAAAATTCATGTGACAGACCGCCAAGGTGCGGAGCATACGCTGGATGCACCAGACGGGTGGCGTGTGATGGAAGTGATCCGTGATCACGACCTGCCCATTAAGGCCGAATGCGGCGGCAGTTGCTCTTGCGCCACGTGCCATGTCTATGTGGCAGAAGACTGGCTGGAAAAACTGCCCGAGCAGCAGGATGAAGAAGTTGATATGCTGGACGAGGCCTTTGACGTGGAAGACAATTCCCGCCTCTCTTGCCAGCTCATCATGAACCCAGAGCTAGACGGCCTGACCGTGACCCTCGCCCCTGACGGTGAAAGCGAGTAAATCTCACCAAAACACCCCTTATTGATGGAGGGTAGGAGTTCTGCCCAATTAATATTAATCAATATTATCAAAACGTTATATGGAACGATAAAAGAAACGTTGTTACTTGTATTTTTCGCTATATAAGAATGTTGTTAAGTCAAGTACAAGGAGATTATAGTAATGACTAATTATAAATTAACACTAACAGCATGTGCAGTATGCTTTCTGTCTACCGCAACGTTTGCGCAAACCTATTCAGCGAATGCTTCATCGACAGCTACAGGAACAAATTCTACAGCTGTGGGCCTAGATAATACAACCTCTGGAGATGATGCTGCTACTTTTGGTGTGAGCAATACTGCTTCTGGAAACCACTCTTTTGTTGCAGGTACGTTCCATTCAAATGGAACTGTAAGTGAAGCAGATTCGCTAAACGCTACCGCGGTGGGTGTGGGTAACAGTGTGACTGCGAACGCTTCAAATTCAAATGCTGCCAGTGCATTTGGTGTGTTAAACAGCATAGAAGATGGTCGTACTGGTACAGCCGTTGGTTTCCAAAATACTATCACACAATCTCAGAATGCGACAGCTATTGGTAACGGTAATACCGTTTCTGCTAGCAACGCTACTGCTATTGGTTCTGGAAATACAGCCAGCCATGTAGGTTCTACCGCCATTGGTTTTGGTGCGGCTACATCTGCGGATAACCAGATCGTGCTTGGTGCTGCGGGGCACACCATCACAGCACAGGGCGTGTTTGATGCTACGGGCAATGTGAATAACCAACAAATTGTGACAGTAAATGCACAAGGTAACCTTGCATCTGTAGCTGTAACAGTTGCAGGTGGTAATGATGCCACAGCAGGTGGTGCAGGCCAGCTTAATATTGTGGACGGTAGTATTACCAGCGATGATATTGCAGACGGCACGATTACATCCGCCGACCTATCTGCAGGTGTTGTTGTAACCTCTACTGTTGGAGATGCCGCCATCACAGAGGCAAAAATTGCAGACAGCGCTGTGACGCATGCAAAGCTTGGTGCTGATGTGATCAAGCGCTTGGATGGCTTTGATAAAAGTATTGAGCGTAACCGTGACGGTATTGCGGAATCCATAGCAATGGCCAATATTCCAAACTTTATGAACGCAGATAAGCGTTTTTCTTTGGGCCTTGGTGTTGCAGATTTTGATGGTAGCGGCGCCGTTGCTGCCGGATTTTCTGGCCGCCTGACAGACAGCGTTGCTGTACGCCTCTCTGGCAGTAGCACCGATTTTGAACGCTATACCTTTGGTGGTGGCTTAGGCTTCCAATGGTAGACAATATGTTTTGCACGCTGCAGCGAGTTATATAACACATAGCTGCTTTTGCGCATTACACATATACGGACCCAGATAGCGCAGGCGTTATCTGGGTCTTTTTTTATAGTCGACCTTATATACCCTAAAATAAGTCACCCTGGCTATTGTCTGTTGGTGCTTTTTTCGTAGGTTTTTTGCGGCGAGGTGGTGCAAGGGCCGGTGTGGTGTTATTGCTGGTGAGTGCTGTTACACCATCCGCAAATTCAATGAAGGAAGGTGCGTTGTTGGCGGCTTGTGCGGCAGAGATAATGGGTGATTTGCCTGCATCCCGCACCACAGCAAAGCCGCGTGCCAAGGTATTTTTATAGCTCAGCACCTCCAGCATTTGGGCCTGATGTTGCATTTGTGTATGACGCTGTTCTAGCATGCTGTGCATGCTTTGTTGCAAGCGCGGAATAATGGGCAGAATGCGCTGCGTGGCACTGTTCACCTGCCGTTCTATTGCATAAGAAAAGCGGGACGAGAGATGCATAAGTGCCGTGTGTTTCGGCGGCAGATAGGTCCGGACCCATTGTTGCAGCGCATCACCTGCTGCTTGCCAAGCCAGCTCCCGCCGTGCCAGCACATGCACCGGGCTTAGCAGCCGTGCAGCAATGGCTGCCGTGCGGCTTTGTTGCTGTTGCAATTGTTGTGTGATGGCCAGCTGCAAGCGCTCGCTCCTGTCATCCAGCTGTTGTGCCATGGCATGCACAATATCCAGCGGCCGCTTGCGCCGTGCATATAGATGCTGCAACAGCTCTTGCTTGCGCACCAGCAAGCTGTGCAGACGCTGTGAAAGCTGTGTGGCCAGATGCTGCACCGCATGCTGCCATTCTGCCCGCACCGGCAGTGCCATTTCAGCCGCCGCGGTGGGCGTGGGCGCACGCTGATCGGACACATAATCAATCAATGTCGTGTCGGTTTCATGCCCTACTGCGCTAATGATGGGCAGCGGAAAGGCGGCCACGGCGCGCACCAAGGCCTCATCATTAAACGGCCATAAATCTTCAATGGAACCGCCGCCGCGCGCGATAATCACCAGATCGGGTTTTTCTTGCAGACGGGTGATGGATTGCAATGCATTAAGCATTTCTGCTGCAGCATTATCGCCCTGCACCGTCACAGGAAAAAGCTGGACATGGACAGGAAAACGGTCTTGCACGCGGTGTAAAATATCTTGAATCACCGCACCTGTAGGGCTGGTGATCACTGCAATGCGCCGTGGCATAAACGGCAAGGCACGCTTGCGGGCAGGGTCAAACAGCCCTTCGGCCTTCAGCTGCGCCTTGCGTTTTTCCAGCAGTGCCATCAATGCGCCAGCGCCGGCCGGCTCTATCCATTCAGCAATCAGCTGGTAATTACTTCGGCCAGGATAGGTGCTGAGTTTGCCGGTGGCAATGACCTCCAGCCCGTCTTCCGGTGTGAAGCTGAGCTTGGAGGCCAGGCCCTTCCAACACACACCGCTCAGCACGGCTTTATCGTCTTTGAGGCTATAATAGAGATGGCCGCTGGCCGCCTGCTTGGTGCCGGAAAGTTCACCACGCACCCGCACATAGCCAAAGGCTTCTTCCACAGTGCGCTTTAAAGCACCGGAAATCTCTGATACGGACACGGTCGGTTGATTATGATGTGTGCTCTCTGCCATATTATACTATTGCTCACCTGCTTCCGAAAAAAAGTCAATATGCTGTAGGTAATTCTAACTGCATTTCTTTACTAAATCTTTACCATTTGCTGATAGCGTAGTGCTGGTAATTGCCGTAAATCACTGTATTATGGCATTTTTTGAAACAAAAAGGAGCTGGCATATCTCGTGAATAAGCCACAACATATTAGCTCAAACGCGCCAAAGGGCATTTCGCACCAATTTGCGCGCTTTGTCGTGCTTATTTCGGCGCTGGCCATGCTGGTGTTTTGCGGCATTGTAGCCATGCGTGCGATCAGCGCCTATCGGGACACGGTGCGTGAAAGCCAATTTACGGCAGAACGCTTTACCGAAACCTTTGCAGACCATGTGGAGCAAAGCTTTACCGCCACGCATCTTACCTTAAATCGAGCCGTGGAGCGCCAGTATTTTAATGCGCTATTCGGCCAAAATTTGAGCGGTGACATTACCCATAATTTTTCCGTGTGGATTGAACAAACGCCACAAATTGCAGCGATGGTGATGACGGATAAGCGCGGTGAAGTGGTGGCCATTTCCCGTGCAGATGGCTATGAAACCTGGCTGCAAGATGCACAGAGTGTGGCCGGCAGGCCGTTTTTTGTGCAGCATCTGACACAGGATGATCCGGACTATTTATTTATCGGCAAACAGCAAAGTTGGATAAAAGACCATGACGGTTTTATTGTGCTGTCCCGGCAAATCAGTGAGTTGGATGGCAGCTTTGGCGGTATTATCATGGCCGCGATTGATGTGAATTACATCAAAGAATTTATCCATGCGCTGGAGGCACAAAAGCGCACCAGCTATAGTTTGTTTAAGCAGGAGGAAGTGCTGACCCAATCGCTGCATAATGTGCAAGAGCAGGCGCTGGTGGCAGACATGCGCAAGAAGCTGGGCAGCCGTATTACCGCAGATAATGTGGTGATTCGTGCCGATAAGAAAAGCATTGATGACGAGTTTCGCGTAGTCTCCTTCAAGCAGCTGCGCCATATGCCCATCACGCTGGGTGTGGTGAATTATGGCTCGGATTTGTTCAAGCAATGGTGGGATGAGCGCATTAATGATGCGATCATTTTGGTATTACTGGCGCTGTTTATTATGGTGATCTCGCTGTTCGCCATGGCGTTGACCAAACAAATGCGCCGTGTGGAGGCATCTGAAGAAACAGCGATCATGGCCAGCAAAGCAAAATCGGATTTTTTAGCGAATATGAGCCATGAGCTGCGCACGCCGCTTAATGCGATTATTGGGTTCTCGGAAATGCTCAAAACGGGCTATTTTGGGAAGATTAATAATAAGCAGAGCGAGCGGTTGGACGATATTAACCAATGCGGCAATCATCTGCTGACGATGATTAACGATATTTTGGATTTCTCCAAGGGCGAGGCCGGCAAAATGGAGCTGAAGATCTCTCGCTTCTCGCTTACAGAGCTGGTGGCCGAAACGCTTAATTTATTTGAGGATAAGGCCATTCGTGAGGGCATTAATCTGCGC
This sequence comes from Rickettsiales bacterium, assembly GCA_020631295.1. GTDB lineage: Bacteria > Pseudomonadota > Alphaproteobacteria > Rickettsiales > UBA8987 > JAHDHN01. The sequence continues at coordinate 389 of JAHDHN010000054.1, read as the reverse complement.
AAAAATTTGCCTAATAAATTCCCGCATATCAAGGCCGATGCACAAAAACTGCGCCAGATTATGCTGAATTTGCTCTCCAACGCATTCAAATTTACCGACAAGCACGGCACCATTGAGGTGAGCTGCCGCATCACAGACAAGCAACGTGTGGAAATTATGGTGTCCGATACCGGTATTGGGATCAGTGAAGAAGATTTGCCCAAGGCGCTTTCCCCGTTTGATCAGGTGGAGGACGGCAAGAATGTGGGCGGTACCGGGCTTGGTCTGCCGCTGTCAAAAATGTTTGCCGAGCTGCATGGCGGCTTTTTGCGTTTGGAAAGTTTAAAAGGCATCGGCACCAAGGTAACCATTGTGTTGCCCAAGGAGGTGATTATGGGTGCAGAATACAG
>JAHDHN010000053.1 GCA_020631295.1 Rickettsiales bacterium | reverse complement strand
ATCATAGTTTACCTTTCTAGAGTGTTTTACTCTCCGATAAACTAGGGGCGGTTCACTTACCGCTGATTGCGTGATACCTCCCGCATCATAGCGCGATAAGGCTGCTTCACGTAAGTCGTCACTATATCCATAAGTCATAATAAATATAGTAAATTGAATTTGTGCTTACGCACAAAACGCGCAGCTCAACGCGGCGGAATCCCGCCCTTTTGGGCGGTCTCCATAGTGTATTCATAAAATGAATGCACTATAAACCATACAAATATAATGCGTAATTACAAATTCAATTTACTATAGCCCCTGTTAACCCTGGATCCCAGATCTGCGCTGCGGCTTGTCAGGGATTGCAGTGCAATATTGTTAAATGGAATTAGAATAAAGGAAAATTAGCTATTAGCAGCTTCGGCCTTAGGCGCATCGTCCGCAACAGGTGCAGCTTCAGCTTTAGGCTCCACTTTCACCACATTGTCTTTTGCAGAGGTGAAATCACGCTTCTCACGGATACGTGCTGCCTTACCAGAAAGCTCACGCATGTAATATAGCTTTGCACGACGCACATCGCCACGACGCACCACAACAATAGACTGAATACGCGGAGAATAGAGTGGGAACACACGCTCCACACCTTCACCGTTACTGATCTTACGCACCGTAAAAGTAGAGTTCAGACCACGGTTGCGCTTAGCAATACATACGCCTTCAAAGGCCTGCACACGCTCTTTGTTACCTTCCACAATCAAGGCATTCACACGCACCGTATCACCCGCCTGAAATTCAGGATGGCCTTTACCAAGCTTCTCTTTTTGTGCCTGTTCAAACTGCTCTACTAGGTTAGTCATCATTCTCTCCTTGCGCGGCTTCATAGCGGCGCCATAACTCTGGACGGCGTTCTTTAGTGAGTTTTTCTGCCTGATGCAAGCGCCAATTTGCAATTTTTGCATGATCACCGCTGCGTAAGATCTCTGGCACCTCCCTGCCCTGCCAGCTTGCCGGGCGTGTATAATGCGGATATTCCAGCAAATCAGCATAGGCGCCATCGCCAAAACTTTCCTCAGAGGCACTCTCTTCATGCCCCAGCACACCTGGTAATAGGCGAATAATCGCATCCATCAATGGAAAGGCGGCCAGCTCACCGCCACTCAGCACAATATCACCAATGCTTACTTCATCAAAATCATATGCATCCAGCACACGCTGATCTACACCCTCATAACGCCCACACAGTAATGTGATATGTGACTCAGCTGCCAACTCCTGCACCAAAGGCTGTGTAAGCGGCTTGCCGCGCGGCGAAAGGTAAATACGGCGAGACGGTACCGCTTGTTGCTGAGATGCAGCCTCAATAGAGCTGCCTAAAATATCCGGCTTCATCACCATGCCGGCACCGCCACCATACGGAATATCATCCACAGTTTTATGCGGATCGGTGGCATAATCACGGATATTTACCGCATCACAGCACCACGTACCTTGCTCCAACGCACGGCCGGTCACCGAAGCCCCAAGCGGCCCAGGAAATAATTCTGGAAATAAGGTAAGAACGGTAAAATGCAGTGTCATAGCGCAATTGCTATAACGTTATTAGAAGATTTATCTAGTGTTTATAGCGCCTAACGACGAACCACATCTTTCAGCACTGCTTTGCCGTCGCCGATATTAGACAGGCCTTGGATGGAGATGGGCAGTCTTTTTTCCTTGTCGATAATGGCAGTGACAGAAAAAGCAGCCTCTTTATGGCGCTCCAGGTCACGGTCGGAATAGCCCGCCACAGGCGTGTAGCTCACCGTGGCTTTTAATGTTGTGGTATTAATCGGGCGCAACGCAAATGTAGCTTTAGACTGACGACGGCCGTCATATACATCAAATGTTAAATCAGCACTGTGCTTGCCTGCAGCAATGGCATTTGCACTGTGATACCACGCAGTAAGCACCATACCCAGCGGTGAAAGTGCCTTGTTGCGCAGAGTATTTGGCACGTCTTTACGCTTCCAGCTCTTTTCTGGCGGCGTAATCGTCACTGCCTGCACATCTGTGCCTTTATACGTAATGGCAATGTTGCGCGGCTTGTTGCGGCGCTTCATGTCACTTTCGTACTCTGTGGTATAAAACACACCGTCTTTAAACTTTAATGTAGCCGCGGTGCTGCTTTTATATTTCGTGGCGGCAGCCACAATGCCTTTGGATTTTATGCTGCTTACCACACGAAATCTGTCTTTACCCAAGGGTGCCACATCAAAAGAAAGCTTGCCCACAGTCATGCCTTTCCACTTAGCATCATATTTTACTGTACCATTCAGCTCCTCAAGCAGTGCTGCATCGCTGGCATAGGCCATATTCATACCCACCACCCAAACCAGAAAGAAAAAAACAATCCGTTGCATTTGATTACTCCTTGCAGTTTTTCGGCGCATCTTCCATAAACGCGCCCAATTCATTCATATATAAAAGGTCATACGATGATACCACGTTATTCCCGCGCTGAAATGGCAGATATTTGGACACAAGCCAATAAATACCGCATTTGGTTTGAGATTGAGGCCCATGCGTGCGACGCGCTGGCGGATCTGGGTGTGATCCCAAAAGAGGCCGCCAAAGAGATTTGGGAAAAAGGCACCGTGGATGCGGATACTATTGATGAAATTGAAAAAACCACCAAGCATGATGTAATTGCGTTTTTGACCAATCTGGCCGAATCGATTGGCGACAATGCCCGTTTCGTGCATCAGGGCATGACCAGTTCTGACGTGTTAGACACCTGCCTAAATGTGCAGCTGGTGCAAGCGGCAGATTTACTGATTGCGGATATTGAAGCAGTGCTGGAAGTGCTGAAAAAGCGTGCTTATGAGACTAAAGACATGCCTGCTATGGGGCGCAGCCACGGCATTCACGCCGAGCCAGTGACCTTTGGCTTGAAATTCGCTCGTTTTTATGCGGAAATGGACCGTAATTTAGAGCGCATGAAGGCCGCCCGCAAAGAAATCGCCACCTGTGCCATTTCTGGCGCGGTGGGTACATTTGCTAATATTGACCCAGCCGTGGAAGCGCATGTGGCGAAAAAGCTGGGCTTAGAGATTGAGCCTATTTCCACGCAAGTGATTCCGCGGGACCGCCATGCGGCCTTCTTCGCCGCACTGGGCGTGATTGCGGGCTCTATTGAAAATATTGCCGTGGAAATTCGCCACAGCCAGCGCACCGAAGTGCTGGAGGCCGAGGAATATTTCTCCAAGGGCCAAAAAGGCAGCTCTGCCATGCCGCATAAGCGCAACCCCGTATTGTCCGAAAATCTCACTGGCCTGGCGCGTATTGTGCGCGGCTATGTAACGCCTGCCCTAGAAAATGTGGCATTATGGCATGAGCGGGACATCTCCCACAGCTCGGTAGAGCGCATGATTGCACCGGATGCCACGGTAACGCTGGATTTCGCCTTAGTGCGCATGAAAGGGTTAATTGAGAATCTGGTAGTCTACCCCGAAAATATGGAAAAGAACTTAAACCAGCTGGGTGGCCTGGTGTTTTCCCAACGTGTGCTGCTGGCCCTAACCCAAGCAGGTGTGAGCCGTGAAGATGCGTATGTATATGTACAGCGAAATGCCATGAAAGTATGGCAAGAAGGCAAAGTGTTCTTAGACGAGCTGAAAGCGGACAGCGACGTGACTGCAGCATTAGATAAAGACCATCTTACTTCCCTGTTCGATATGAGCTACCACACCAAGCATGTAGATACCATTTTTGCGCGTGTGTTTGGTTAGGCTGAAAACACTAATATTTATACATAGATATTGTTCCCTGTGGCTTGACCACAGGGTCAAATACTCCAACAATATAACTGCTGCATTTGATCCTGCGATCAAGTCGCAGGAAACAGAATTATGAATTGTTAAATGATTCTACTACAGTAATTGTTAACTCTAAATACCACAGGTCTTGCCGTGATATGACGCAAGTTCTAATACCGATAATGCTCTGGTTTGAATGGGCCGTCGACCGGCACGCCGATATAGTCCGCTTGGTCTTGGCTAAGCTCGGTCAGTTTTGCGCCCAGTTTTGTTAAATGCAAGCGCGCGACCTTTTCATCCAAATGCTTTGGCAGCATATAGACCTTATTTTCGTAATCCTCTGCGTTCTGCCATAATTCCATCTGCGCAATCACCTGATTGCTGAAAGAAGCACTCATCACAAAGGCCGGGTGGCCCGTTGCACAGCCCAAATTCACCAGGCGGCCTTGCGCCAGCAGAATGATGCGCTTGCCATCTGGGAAAGTTACCTCATCCACCTGCGGCTTGATTTCCTGCCAATGCAGATTTTGCAAGCTCTCCACATCAATTTCATTATCAAAATGACCGATATTACATACAATGGCGCGGTCTTTCATTTCGCGCATATGGTCCATGGTGATAATATCTTTATTGCCCGTGGTGGTTACAAAAATATCACCCTTGGGCGCCGCTTCTTCCATGGTAATCACCTGATAGCCTTCCATGCAAGCCTGCAGCGCGTTGATGGGGTCAATCTCGGTCACCAACACATGTGCACCCTGGCCACGCAAGGCTGCGGCACTGCCCTTGCCCACATCACCATAGCCAGCCACCACGGCAATTTTACCGGCAATCATCACATCAGTCGCGCGCTTAATGCCATCCAGCAAGCTTTCGCGGCAGCCATAAAGATTATCAAATTTTGACTTGGTCACCGAGTCATTCACATTAATCGCCGGTAGCTTCAGCTCTCCACGCTCGGCCATTTGCTGCAAGCGCAGCACGCCTGTGGTAGTCTCTTCCGATACACCACGCACTTTTCCCAACAGTGCCGGGTAATCTGCATGCATCATCGCGGTTAAATCACCGCCATCATCCAGCAGCATGTTCGGCTCCCAGCCTTCTGCTTCAATGGTTTGGCGAATGCACCACTGATATTCCTCTTCCGTCTCACCCTTCCAGGCAAACACAGGCACGCCCGTTGCGGCAATGGCCGCAGCGGCATGGTCTTGCGTGGAAAAAATATTGCAGCTGCTCCAGCGCACCTTGGCCCCTAATGCGGTGAGCGTTTCAATCAACACGGCCGTTTCAATAGTCATATGCAGGCAGCCAATAATATTCGCGCCTTTTAGCGGCTGTGATGCGCCATATTCCTCACGAATCGCCATCAGACCTGGCATTTCGCTTTCTGCTAGCGAGATTGCCTTACGGCCCGCTTCCGCCAGGGTAATATCTGCTACTTTATAGTCTGTTGTTGCAAGTGTAGGTGCCGTTTGCGTCATTGATCAGTATCCTTTACATCATTTGCGAAATCCACTACGTTATCACTATGAAAAAAGAAACCCTTATTACACAAAAAGGCCGCAACAGCGAAAATGCAGAAGGTGCAGTGAACCCGCCCTTGGTGCAGACCTCTACCGTGCTGTTCCCTACCATTGAGGACTACCACGCTGCAGAGCGTGGCCGTGCCTATTACCCGGAGATGGACAAATCTTCGGCATCTGATTTTGGCTATGGCATTGCCGGCACCAGCACCACATTCGCCCTGCAGCAGCTCTTATGCGAACTGGAACATGCCAGCCAATGCGTGCTTGTGCCCTCTGGCCTAAGCGCCATTACCACTACCTATTATGCGCTACTAGACTCCGGCGACCATGTGCTATTGACCGACGGTGCTTACGGCCCCAATCGCCGCTTTTGCACCAAAGTGCTGAAGAAAATGGGTGTGGAGGTGAGCTATTATGATCCGGCGATTGCAGCTGATGCGCTAGAAGCACTGATTCAGCCTAACACCAAGCTGCTGTTTTTGGAATCTCCCAGCTCGCTCACCTTCGAACTGCAAGATATTGACCCGCTGGTGAAACTCGCCAAGCAGCATGGCATCCTCACCGCGTTTGATAATAGCTGGGCTTCGCCGCTATTTTTCAACCCGCTGGAGCATGGCATTGATATCTGCATTCAAGCGCTGACCAAATATATTGGTGGCCATTCGGATGTGTTGATGGGCGCTATTTTGAGCAAGGATGCTAACATTAATAAAAAGCTGCTGAACTATTACCAATATAGCGGCCTGGCGACCAGCCCGCATGATTGCTGGCTGGTGTTGCGCGGTGCGCGCTCCCTTGCTGCCCGCATGCATGCATTGCAACAAAATGTAGAAAAAGTGGCTGCGTTTATGAAGGCAAGCGAGCATGTGGACACGCTGCTTTTCCCTGCAGATCCGGATTTTCCGCAGCATGATCTCTATCAAAAATATTTCAGCGGCACTGGCAGCTTGTTCAGTGTGGTGCTGAAAGAGCATATCAGCAAAGAGCAGGTGCATGCGTTCATTAATAGCTTACAGCTTTTTGGCATTGGTGCCTCTTGGGGTGGATATGAAAGCCTGGTGCTGGATTTTGACCCACGCAGCATCCGCACCGCCACTAGCTGGGCGCATAAAGGCCATGCCGTGCGCTTCTATATCGGCCTAGAAAACCCAGACGACCTGATTACCGACCTGGAGAAAGGCATGGGCTGTTTTGGTTAAGCAAAAGTTTTTCAAAGGGGAGACTATACACCCTAAAAATGAACGTGTTTACAATACATTTTGTAGACTTTTAAGACAAGAGGTAGGATCCTCTATAAAACCAAGTGATATAATTACTGAATTTGAAACAGGGTTTGAAAATATCGATGATATACAATTTCGTTACGGAATAGGAAAAAATAGTAAGCTATCTATGATATCACAAGAGTATCGTTTTAGTTTACCTTTTCTTGAAATGACCATTTATGAAGATGGAATAAAAAGTATCCACGATGTTAATAAAAGTATTGCGCGTCTCTTTTATTTTCCTGAAGAACATGCTTTACTTATAGATCAAATTTATTTGCATAAAAGTGCTTACATTCCTCAGAAAAAGGGGGCTGCCTCTCGAATTATAGATAATGCAACAAATGCTATTAAGCTTATTAATCCATCACCTGTAAAATATATACTTGAAGCTGCTCAACAGGGCAGATTTGTGTGGGGAAGATGCGCTTTTTTACCTAATGATGAAACCTGGAATGAACAAATTTACACTCCCTCTATTAAATATTTTGAAACCTTAGAATCTGAGAAACAAGGTTCACTTATCGATATTCAGAAAATAAAAATGGATATATATAAACATCATATTTTTACAGAAAGCCCATCCAAAGAAGCAAAGTTAATGTTTTACTATGTAAAAGGAGTAATGGACCCAACTATTACATTAGCAGAAGAAGTTATGAATTTAAAAAATACTAGAGGCCATTTGATAGTGGAACGTCATACATTAACTATAGACTCCGATGTTCAAAGGGAGCTATTAAATGCTGTTATAGAACGCAATCTAAACAAACCCCAAAGAATAAATACGGGGACTTCACCAGAACAAGGCATTGGCTAACCTATGGAAGAGCTTTATCAAGATTTGTTGGTGAATGAGCGGCTAGATAAAAAATTCGCGCTGGAAATTCGCAAACCGATTATAGAGCATATGCGCAAGCAAGGCTTAAGCGACATGGAAATCTCCAAGCTACTCGGCATCTACATCCCGAAGGATTTTGCCTAGCGCTTTTGTTATGTCTGGCGTAAAGACGGATATATGCAATATCACCCATCAGATGCTATTACCCAGCAGCATAATGCCACCGCCTATATGGCTGACAAAAACCTGCCTGATTTTGATGCGTTATATCACTTTTCTATCACCGAAAGCCGTGCATTCTGGGCAGATAGCATCAACCGCCTGCAGATTGCATTTGAAAATGTGGATTATGCACCCACTGCCAAAACGGTGGTGGATGCAAGCAATGTAAAGGCGCCTGTTTGGTTTCCCAATCAACGCCTGCATGTGCTGCAAAGCATGCTTAAGCATGGTGATGCCACTGCACTGATTTATCAGCATGAATCGGAGGATACGCCCACGCATGTGAGCTATGATGCGCTTTACAGCAAGGCCAGCCGCATTGCGCGCATGCTGCAAGCGCGTGATGTGCAAGAGGGTGATTATGTGGCGCTAGACATGCCGATGGATGTGGAAGCCGTGGCGTGCTATCTGGGTATTTTGCTGGCCGGCGGCATTGTGGTGTGCTTGGCTGATAGTTTTAAGGCAGAAGATATTGGCGTGCGCCTGGCACAGCTGCCACGCCCTGCTAAGCTGATACTCACAGCCGATGTAACAGGTGGCGCGCGCAAGCACCCGCTTTATGTAGAAGTGATTCAAGCCGCCCACTGCCCGCCTGCCATTGTGAGCACGCGACAGGAGGCAGAGGTGCAACTGGAGCGCGATGCAGATATGTGGCTGCATGAGGCGCTGGCACATGTGGAGGACACACCTCTCACGCCGCCCATGCAACAGAGCAACACGCCGCTTACCATTATTTTTTCTTCTTCCACCAGCTCATCCAAAACCAAAGAGGGCGAAGCACCCAAAGCCCCAAAGGGCATTATGTGGGACCATGCCTCTTTCCTAAAATCCGGCATTGATGGGCATTTTCACCATAATCTGCAGCCTGGCCAGGTGCTGTGCTGGCCTACCAATTTTGGCTGGATGATGGGCAGCTTCAATGTGGCCGCTGCCTTCTTGAACGGCGCAACATTAGCGCTCTATGATGGGCGACCCAACAGCAAGGGCTTTGGCCGTTTTATTGAAGAAGCAGGCATAACCACGCTGGGTGTGGTGCCAGCCTTGCCAGAAAGCTGGATGAAAACCAAGGCCATGGAAGCATTTGATTGGTCGAAGATAGAGCGCTTTACCTCCACCGGTGCGCCGTCACATCCGGTAACGTATGGTTATATGATGGGTTTGTGCGGGCTTAAGCCACGCCCGGTTATTGAATATATGGGCGGCACAGAAATTTCCGGCGGTTACTTGACTGCCAGTGAGCTCAAGCCATTAGAGGCCGCTGCATTCAACACGCCTACCTTGGGCACAGAATTGCATATTGCCGCAGAAGACGGTGCACATTTTGCCAAGCATGAGGTGAGCATTGTGCTCTCTAACCGTGAGGGTCGCTGCCCGCCTATGGGCCTAAGCTCTGCCTTGCTGAATTATGACCATGAAGAAAAATATTTTGCGCAGAATGCCAGCAATGCAGCGGGCGATGTGTTGCGCGAACATGGTGATGTGATTTTGTTTGATGCCGCAACAGGCCTGTATCGCTCCCACGGCCGGGCGGATAATGGCATGAATATCAACGGCATCAAAACCAGCTCCACAGAGCTGGAGCATTATATAAAATCTGCCAATATCGAAGGCCTGGAAGATGTGGCGGTGATTGCCGCACGCCCTAAAGAAGGCGGTGAAGATTTGGTGGTCGCCTTTGTGGTATGCAATGATAATTATGTGCCTGAAATGAAACGTGCCTGCACCCGCGCGATTAAGGCCCACAGCCCGCAGCTGGCCAAATTGCACGATGTGGTACAAATCAATGCCATTCCGCGCACCGCCAGCAACAAAACCCGCCATGTCTGGCTCAAAGAAGACTATGAGGCTGGGCTTTAAA
>JAHDHN010000052.1:6483-9617 GCA_020631295.1 Rickettsiales bacterium | reverse complement strand
AAAGGTGCAACACTCTCTGCCGGTGAGGAGCAGAAGGATGGCAGTTGGATAATTCCGGCAGAGAAGCTGGATGGATTGCAGATGAAACTGCCTACGCATGTGAGCGGTGAATATAAGCTGCAAATCACCACGCGTGTGGAAGATAATGATAAGAGTGTACTGGAAGTGCAAGACAGCATGCCAGTGGTGGTGCATGCGGTGGCAGATGCGCCATCACTTAAAGTGATATCGGAGCAAGGCAAGGAAGATATAGAGATTCCGCTGGAGATTGATGCACGGTTGGTGGACCAAGATGGCAGCGAAACAATCACCCATATTGTGGTGCGCAATATCCCCAAAGGTGCCACACTTTCTGCCGGTGCGCTGCAAAAGGATGGCAGTGTGATATTACAGCCAGAGGAGCTGTTCAAGCTGAGCATCTCACCACCCGCAGACAGCAATGAAGATTTTACCTTGCAGATCACAGCAGTAACAGAAGAGGGCAGCAACCAGGATACCGCCAGCAGCACAGTGGCGCATAAGGTGCAGCTAACAGGTGTGGCAGACACACCGGAGCTTGCCGTGGAAGATGTTACCACCAAGGAAGATGTGCGGGTGAGTTTGCCGATTAAAGGTGCGCTGACCGATGCAGATGGCAGCGAGACGCTGAGTTATCTGATTGAAGGCGTGCCCAGCGGTGCGCGTTTGAATATTGGTAAGCATCTTGGCAATGGTGTGTGGGAGCTGACAGAAAGCCAAATTGGTGCGGTACAATTTTTGCCTAAGCGCCATATGAGCGGTGAAGTGGAGCTGAAAGTCACCGCAATTAGCACAGAGAATGATGGTGATGCAGCAAGCATCAGTGATGTGATGAAGCTGACCGTCACTGCAGTGGCAGATAGGCCAAGTTTGAAAATAGTGCATGCAAAGGGTAAGGAAGATACAGAAATTCCGCTAAAGATTACCAGTAATTTGAGTGACAGAGACGGCAGTGAGGAGCTCACCCTACGCATTGATAATGTGCCAGAAGGTGCGAAGCTCTCAAGCGGTGAATTGCAGGAAGATGGCAGCTGGATTGTGCCAGCAGAGGGTATAAAAGGTCTGACCATCACACCGCCTCATAATAGCAATGAAGATTTTACTCTGGAGATCACAGCCATTGCCACTGAAAAAGCCAATGCGGATATCAATCAAAGCAGCACATTAAAATTGAATGTGCAGGTGAAGGGCGTGGCAGATGCGGGGCTGGATGACGAGCAAAATGCACAAGGGTTGGAAGATCAATGGATCGATATGGATTTCACGCCACAGCTTTATGACACAGACGGCAGTGAATCGCTCTCTATTCTGATTCATGATTTGCCGCCCGGTGTGAAGCTCTCTGGCGGCACCTTTGCCGGCGCAGGGCGTTGGAGTTTTCTGCCAGAAGAGCTAGAAGGCCTAAAAATCCATCCGCCCAGAGATTTTTCTGGTACGTTTGAAGTGAAGGTGGATCTGGTTACCCAGGAAGATGATGGGCATATGCATGTCTATCACACACGCTATGGTATTGATGTAGAAGCAGTGGCAGATACGCCACGTATTTCTGGCCGTGCGGAAGGGTTGGAAGATACAGAAATTCCGTTGCAGATCAGTGTGGCAGCCACAGACAGTGATGGCAGTGAAAGCTTAGGGCTTATTACCATTGATAATGTGCCAGAAGGTGCAAAGCTCTCTGCGGGTGAGTTGCAGGAAGATGGGAGCTATTTACTGACCCATGCGGATTTAAACGGCCTTACCATTACACCACCGCATGACAGCAATGTGAATTTCCCACTCACAGTGCGTGTTACTGCCACGGATGAAAATGGTGATACGCACACCAATGAAGCCAAGATTATGGTGGATATTACCGGTGTAGCAGACACGCCCACGGCCAGTGCTGAAGATGCAGAAGGAAGACCCTTCAGCCAAACGCCGCTGACTATTTCAGGTGCAGTAACAGACATAGATGGCAGTGAATCACACACGCTGCTGGTGAGTGGCGTGCCCAAAGGGTTTGCCTTAAGCGCGGGCATTAATAACGGCAATGGTAGCTGGACAGTGTTGCCGCATCAAGCAGAGGATGTGCAGCTGATTACGCCTTATGATTTTACAGGCACTGTGCCGCTGGAAGTGGCTACTGTGGCCACAGAAAATGACGGCGATGTTGCCATTGGTGAGCCAGCACCCTTTGTAGTGGATATCACCCGTCCAGGCGGTGGTGGCCCGGGCCAGCTGCATGATTTGATATTTGATGAGGATGGCGGTGCCCCGCTGCATTTAGGTGCCATGAAGGAAGATCTCTTTGTGGATAACGTGCCGGAAGGTGCGTGGATGAATGTGGCCACGCAAGTGGGTCCAAATCGCTGGCGTGTGGCAGCAAAAGATGTGGAAGAGGTGCGCATTTTCTCTGCGCCAGACAACAATCAGAATTTCAGCGTCCAAGTGAGTACCTCTAGCCGTTATTTGGGTGAGATGGATGTATATGTGCAGGGCGTGGCAGACGTGCCTTTCTTTGTGAATGACGATGGCACTACTACCTATACTGGGCTGGACATTAACGCTGTGGGTGAGGAAGATAGCGGCATTGCCATTTCTATCGCTGCAGTGCTGAAGGACGATGATGGCAGTGAGTCCTTAAGCTATATGATTGAGGATCTGCCAGAAGGCTTTATTCCGAATGCAGGGTATAGCAATGGCAGCGGTGGGTGGTCGCTTACCGCTACGCAGGCCGCTAATTTAGAGATCATTCCAGTGGATGATATTAGCGGCATTTTTGGCTTCACACTGCATGCTGTTTCCACGGAAAATGATGGAGATTGGATCACTAATACTGCCAAAGTTACCTTGACTGTGGAAGCAGTGGCGGATCAGCCTATTATCAGCACCGGGCGTGTGGTAACAGAGGAAGATCAAACAGCAGCAATTAGCTTGAATGTGCAGCCAGCAGACCAAGATGGCAGTGAGACAATCAGCAGCATTATCATCAGCAATGTACCAGATGGTGCTATTTTATCCGGCGCGAAGGATAATGGTGATGGTACCTATAGTGTGGACCCAAACCAGCAAACTGGCCTGAGCATTACCCCGCCAGCGCATAGTGATGGTGATTTCACGCTGAAAGTAACCGCAAC
>JAHDHN010000052.1:0-6383 GCA_020631295.1 Rickettsiales bacterium | reverse complement strand
GACACAGATGGCAGCGAGAGCCTGCATTATGAAATCAGCAACGTGCCAGAGAATGTGGAATTTAACCAAGGTACCAAGCTTTCTGGCACCAGCTGGAAGTTCACCGAAGAGGAGGCAGAAGGCTTATTGCTCACCGCGAGCGAAGAGGCAGCAGGCAATATGCAGCTTACGGTAAAAGCCGTGGCAACAGATGGTAGTGACACAGAAAGCACTGCTACTACGCTTGAGATTTATGTGAATGAACCACCAGAAGAGCCGGGCCAGGCCAAAGCAGCAGCCGGCCAAGATTGGATGATGGCCATGGAAGAAGACATGGCGCGCGACACAGGCAATGATGCATTGCAAGATGCGCTGGAGTATCAGAGCGACATTGCCGGCACAGAATCACTCACCGATGAAAGCAGCCAGCTCTATGAACAGCAGGGCGTTTGAAAATATAATCAATTGTAATTAAACCTTGTGTGTAGGTAAGTTTTCGTTATGCACGCTGCAGAATGTGATATTCTCTTGCCCCTTCGCCCGTCATTTTATGGTATATCCATGAAATCTCCCACAAACATATTGTGCAACGCGTAAGGAGATACCGCGAATGAATCGCGGTATGACGAGAGTGATTGCTATAAAACAGGAAAAGAGATGACAGATTTTACAACATTTGGCTTGCCAGAGGGCTTGCTACATAAATTAGAGCATTTAGGCTTTAATATACCCACGCCTATTCAAGAAAAAGCGATTCCGATTGCACTAGAAGGTAAGGATATTTTAGGTTCCGCGCAAACGGGCACAGGAAAAACCGGCGCCTTTGGTATTCCTGCGCTGAACAAATTAATGACGACGAAACAAGGCAATGTGCTGATTGTGACACCCACGCGTGAGTTGGCAGCACAGGTGCATGAGTCTTTAACGTCCATGTTGGCGAAGAATAGCAAAATACAAGCAGTGTTGTTGATTGGTGGTGTGCCGATTATTAAGCAGTTGAATAAGTTAAAAGCTAAGCCGCGTTTGATTGTAGGCACGCCGGGCCGTATTAATGATCATTTGCGCCAGGGTACGTTAGATCTCTCTAACACCGATTTTTTGGTGCTGGATGAAACAGACCGCATGCTAGATATGGGGTTCTCGGTGCAGATTAATGAGATTTTGGAGCATATGCCAGAGCAGCGCCAAACATTGTTATTCTCAGCGACCTTACCGAAAAATATTATTGCATTGAGCAAGCGTTATCTTACCAACCCAGAACGTATCTCTGTGGGAGAAACGCATGTGCCGGCGCAGGATATTAAGCAAGAAACGGTGCATGTGGATACAAAGCAGAAATATGATGTGCTGGTAGAGCAGTTGAAAAAACGCAAAGGTTCGGTGATTATTTTCGTGAAAACCAAATACAGCACTGAGAAGATTGCGGGGCGTTTGAAGAAAGACGGGCACAAGGCGACCGCCATTCACGGTGATTTGCGCCATAACAAACGTGCGCAGGTGACCAAGGCATTTCGAGATGAAAAGTTCCGTATTTTAGTAGCAACAGATGTGGCGGCGCGCGGGTTGGATATCTCCCATATTGCGCATGTGATTAATTATGACATGCCGCAAGTGCCTGAGGATTATATCCACCGTATTGGGCGCACGGCACGTGCCGGTGCAAAGGGGGAGGCACTGAATTTAATTGCGCCGATTGATACAGGCAAATGGCATGCGATTGAGATGCTGATTGACCCGGAAAAAGCCAAAGAGCATAAAAAGAAACTGTCCCAAAACCGTTTTAACCGTAAAAAGCCTATGGCCCGCCGCCGTGGCAAAAAGAAGCGTAGTTAGATTCGTCCTCTTGAGCACACTATTGTCATTTCGAACGTCCTGCCCGCCGTCGCCATCCTCCTACGCTAAAGCTTCGGATGATAGGAGGTTATGGCGGACACGGCAGAATGACATTCTTAATTATCCCTCTAACACCTGCATCACGCTTGCAAGGCCGGTGCCGCCGAAGCTTTGATAGTCATTATCAATCGAAAATTGCATGGCAGTGGCATATTCCTTGGCAATTTCTTGCATGGCTTCTTGTGTAAGCTCCACTGCTTGCGCCTCTCTGTGGCCAGCTAGCCAACCCGCTACAGTGGGGAATTTCAGGCCATATTTATTTGCGACCGGCCCAGCCTTATGCCAAAAACGCTGTGCGGCCTCGGTCACATAGCGCTCATTCATGCTAAAAATCGGCTCCCACACGGCATGTGGTGAACGGCACAGCCGGGTGAAATGCCACATGGGAGAGTTCGGCACATATTCCACTTCTTGCAGCGCTTTGGGCAGGTTAAATGCCACAAATTGGGGTAAATGAGACACATAGGCGTAAATTTCATCATGCTGCAGCGGGTTCATGCGAATCACATTGCTGCCGCAACTTTCCCATAAATGGGTGATCACGCTGCTGTCATCTGTTTCATCCAGGTCTGTGAGGATGGTTTTTTTGCCCACAAACAAGCGCGGATCGGCATGTTCTGGCCCGCCTTCTTCCTTGCCAGCAATAGGGTGTGCGGGCACAATATGCTCATGTTTGGTTTTTGCCATCAGCTCATAAGGCGTGAATTTGACCGAGCCTACATCGGTTAAAATTGCCTGCGGCCGCATGAGTGGCACTACATTATTAATCACCGTTTCATAGACATGCAGCGGCACGGCCAGCATCACAATGTCTGCCTTGGCAATGGCCAACACAGGGTCATCGGTGAGGATATCACAAGCCTGCCCGGCCTCTGTGGCTTGCACACGTGGCACATCGCGCACCAGGCCATGAATATTTCCTTTAAACCCACGCTTGCGCAATGCCAAGATGCAGCTGCCACCAATCAGCCCCACGCCCACAATTGCAATGGTAGATTTATTGGTTAATTTCATGGGCGTGCAAACTCCTCATATTTATAGCCCTGAAAATAGAGCAGGGCGGTTAAATCTGCATGATTCACAATAGCGCCGCCATGTGCGGCAATCTCTTGCTGTACTGCTGGTTTAGCACGAAATGCCACCCCAAGGCCAGCAGCTTTTAACATTGGCACATCATTGGCGCCGTCACCCACTGTGATGGTCTCATAGTCTTTTGCGCCTTGTTCCTCTTGATAGAAATGGAGCGCATTCACCTTTGCCGTCTTGTTTAAAATAGGTTCTTTCACCGTACCGGTGAGCACGCCATGCTCCATTTCCAAGATATTTGCCTCATTGGCATCAAAGCCTAAATCCCTGGCTACTTTCTCCGTAAATGCCGTGAACCCGCCCGATACCAGCACGCAATGCGCATCACTTGCCTTCATGGTAGCCAGCAAAATGGCGGCACCTTCCATATGGGTGATGCGCGCTTGGTAAGTGTCTTCTACCACTGCTTCGCTAATGCCTTTTAAGAGTGCCACACGCTCCCTTAAGGCGGTGGGGAAATCAATCTCACCATTCATGGCGCGCTCGGTAATGTCGCTTACCACTTCTTTTTGCCCCACATGAGCTGCCAGCTCATCCACACATTCCTGGTGAATCATGGTGGAGTCCATGTCTGACAGCAGTAGCTTCTTTTTGCGCCCTAAGGCCGGCTGTACACAAAAATCTACCGGTACAGCATCTAAAAGCGCATGCATGAGCGTGCGCATTTCATCAATGGGCAGCACCGCAAAATAAATATCTACCGCCTGCTCTGGATGCAGCAGCTCCACATCTTCAATAATCGCGCCGCTGGCTTGCATCATATCCACAACGCTGTTGATTTCCGCCTCATTGAGCGTAAAACTAGTTGGGTTACATACCAAGGTTACCACCCCATGCTCGCGTTTGATACACTCCATATTTCCCACCCTATCGTGATTGTTACTGGGCCCACCACCTCCGGTAAAACGGCCTATGCGGTGCAGCTTGCTGAGCATGTGATAAAAGAGCGGCAGCAAAATGTCATTATCATTAATGCCGATAGCCAACAAATTTATGCTGATTTGCCCATTTTAACCGCGCAACCTACGCGTAAAGAGCAGCGCGGCGTTCCGCACCGGCTCTTTGGCTTTTGGCCGGGTGATGTGCAATATGATGCCGCACGCTGGCTGGAAGATGTACAAAATGAGATTAATGCGGCTCATGCAGAGGGTGCAATGCCCATGTTGGTGGGCGGCACGGGCCTGTATATCAATGCGCTGACCAAAGGGCTGGTGCAGGTGCCGGATATTGCAGCAGAGATCCGTGAGGCCGTGCGTAGCCTTTCGGCTGAACAGGCTTTTGCTTCCTTGCAGAAAGAAGATGTGGCAATGGCAGAGAAGCTGAAACCTAATGATACACAGCGCATTTATAGGGCACTGGAGGTGCTGCGTAGCACCGGCAAAAGTTTGCTTGCTTGGCAGGCAGAGCCCACCAAGCCGGCCTATGATACAGCGCAATGTTACACCATATTATTGCAGCCAGACAGGCAAGAAATGTATGATCGTGCAAACAAGCGTGTGTATGCAATGTTGGAAGAGGGATTGCTAGAAGAGGTGGAAGCAACACTAAAGAAGTATCCGTATGATGGCACGCCTGCTGCAGCCATCCACACCGTGCATGGGTTTCGTGCCTTTGCAGATTATCTGCAGCAAAAACATAGTTTGGAAGAAGCAATTAACATTACTCAAACCGACACACGGCATTATATCAAACGCCAAACCACCTGGTTTACGCATCAGCTGCAGGCGGATGAAATTATATAGCTAGTTTCCTGCGGCTCGACCGCAGGATCAAATCTAAGAGTTATGCTGTATCACCATTTGACCCTGTGGCTAAACCACAGGGAACATAAAGAATAGCCCTATCGCCCTAATGCTGCGTCGATCAGACCAATGGTTTCTGCAGTGCCATAGAGTGCGATAAAAGAGCCCATGCGTGGTCCTTGTGATTGGCCCAGAAGCGTTTCATAAAGTGCGGCAAACCACTCACGCAATTGCTCATAGCCATGGCGTTTTCCCACGCTGAACACTTCGGTCTGCAGCGTTTCCGCATCGCTCTCACCTTGCATGCCCTCAAGCGTGGCTTTGAGATCTTCCAGTGCGGCACGCTCCGCATCGGTTGGTGCACGGTATTCTTTATTAGGCAGCACAAAATCCTGGAAATATTGCATGGCCAGCTCCACCATGGTGGCCAAATAAGGGTGCGATTCTGGCGTGGCACCGCTGGCGTAGCGGCTGATGAAGCCCCATAACACATCCGGCGATTCGGGGTTGCAGGCGCTGGCCAAATTTAGCAGCAAGCCAAAGCTCACCGGCACGTCCCGCTGCGGCACATCGCCATTATGGATATGCCAGCTTGGATTGGCATATTGCTGCTTGGGCTCTTGCTCTGGCCATTTTTGCGTATGAGTTACATACTCATCCACCGCCTTGGGAATCACATCAAAATAGAGGCGCTTGGCCTTGCGCGGGCTGTTGAACATATAGAGGCTCAAGCTCTCTTCTGTGCCATAGCGTAGCCATTCTTCCAGGCTTATGCCATTGCCTTTGGATTTGGAAATTTTACCGCCTTTATCGTCCAAAAACAGCTCATAGAAAAACTGGTTAGGCGCTGCTGTACCCAGAATTTTACAGATTTTTGAGGAGAGCTCAGCGGACGGAATCAAATCCTTGCCATACATCTCATAATCCACCCCAAGGGCTGCCCAGCGCATGCCCCAATCGGGCTTCCATTGGAGTTTACAGGCACCGCCTGTTACGGGCACGGTCATGCGCTCGCCGTCATTTGGGTCACTATACGTTACGGTGCCAGCTTGTGCATCTACCTCTTCCATCGGCACTTGCAGCACTATGTTTGTTTTTGGGCACACAGGCAAAAACGGGCTGTACGTTGCTTGGCGCTCTTTGCCCAGCGTAGGTAAAATTACCTGCATCACTGTGTCATATTCTTGCAGCATCTTACGCAGCGCATCATCAAACACGCCGTTTTTATAGCATGCAGTGGAGCTCTTAAACTCATAGTCAAACCCAAACCGATCCAAAAATTGCTGCAGGCGGTTATTCATATGCGCGCCAAAGCTCTCATGCGTACCAAACGGATCAGGAATAGAGGTAAGTGGCTTGCCCAGATGCGAGGCAATCATCTCCTGATTTGGCAGATTTTCAGGCACTTTTCGTAAGCCATCCATATCATCAGAAAAGGCGAAGAGTTTGGTAGGAATATCGCTCATGCGCATAAAAGCCTGGCGTACCATGGTGGTGCGGAACACCTCGCCAAAGGTGCCAATATGCGGCAGGCCAGAAGGACCATAGCCGGTTTCAAACAGCACATAGCCCTTCTCCGGCGGCTGCTTTTCCACGCGCGCCTTTAGCGCTTCGGCTTCCTTAAATACCCACGCATTGCTGCTAAGCGCGGCGTCTATATCGAATGTCATAGCGTTTGGTTCC
>JAHDHN010000051.1 GCA_020631295.1 Rickettsiales bacterium | reverse complement strand
TAGTCGTCCTAGACATTATACATAACGCACAGTAAATATTCCTATGATGAACACACTTTTTTCAGATACAGAGATTCAGGCAGAGATGCAGCAGCTGGCTGTGGAGATTGCGCAGCATAATGAAGCCTATTACACGCAAGATGCGCCAACAATTAGTGACGGCGCCTATGACGCGCTGATGAGGCGCTTAACAGCACTAGAGGCACAACATCCGCATTTGGCCGCGAGTGACAGCCCGACGCAAAAAGTGGGCGCAAAGGTCAAAGACGGTTTCAGCAAGATTAATCATGCGGTGCGCATGCTCTCGCTCGGCAATGCCTTTTCTGTGGAAGATGTGGAAGAGTTCATCACCAAAATGCAACGCTTCTTACAATGGGATAAGAGTGCGCCTTTGCCGCTCTTTATGGAGCCGAAAATTGATGGGCTGAGCTTTTCTGCCCGCTATGCGCATGGCACGCTTATGCATGTGGCCACGCGTGGTGATGGCAGCGTGGGTGAAGATATCACCGCTAATATGCGGACGCTACCAGATTTCCCTACTCGCCTTGATCATCCAGCCCTGCCAGATATCTGCGAGGTGCGTGGAGAGGTGTATATGACACATGCAGATTTTGCTGCATTAAACACGGCGCAAGAGGCAGCGGGTAAGGCGCCCTTTGCCAATCCGCGCAACGCAGCTGCGGGCAGTTTGCGACAGCTGGATAGCTCTATCACTGCCTCTCGCCCGCTGCGCTATTTTGCCTATGGCTGGGGGGAGATGAGCACGCTGCCTTTTGATACGCAATCAGAGATGATAGGCTTTTTGGGTACGTTAGGCTTCACCATTAATCCGCTGAACCGCACAGCGCATAACCTGCAAGAAGTAGCGGATTATTATGAAGAGATGCACGCAACGCGCAGCGAGCTGCCTTATGATATTGACGGGCTGGTCTATAAAGCCAATTCGCTCACATTGCAGGAGCGGCTAGGCTTTGTAAGCCGCGCGCCGCGCTGGGCCATTGCACAAAAATTCCCGGCAGAAAAGGCGATTACGCAGATTAACGATATCACCGTGCAAGTGGGGCGTACCGGTGCACTCACACCAGTGGCAGAGCTTACTCCGATTACTGTGGGCGGTGTGGTGGTAAGCCGTGCTACCTTGCATAATCAAGATGAAATTGAGCGCAAAGATATCCAAATTGGGGATATGGTGGTGATCCAGCGCGCGGGCGATGTTATTCCCCAAATTGTAGAAGTTATCCAAGAAAAACGCGTCAATACCAGCGTGCCTTATGTGTTTCCCACCCATTGCCCAGTGTGCAACAGCATTGCGGTGCGTGAAGAGGGTGAGGCGGTAACGCGGTGCACTGGCGGCCTGGCTTGCAACGCGCAAATGCAAGAGCGGCTGAAGCATTTTGTGTCCAAAGCTGCGTTTGATATTGCCGGCTTAGGCAGCAGACAGCTGGAGCTGTTTTGGGAGGAGTCTTTGATCCGCACACCGGCCGATATTTTTACCCTAGAGGCGCGCAATGAAGCGCTGGAGCAACCACTAGAATCACGTGACGGGTTTGGCGCGCTTTCGGTGCAAAATTTGTTCCAAGCGATTAATGAAAAGCGCGAGATTGGGCTAGCACGTTTTCTTTATGCGCTAGGTATTCGTCATATCGGAGAAACCACCTCCAAGCAGCTGGCACAGCATTATACAGAATGGGGAAATCTGCAGACCGCCATGCTGGCTGAAGATGCAATATCACAATTGGAAGAGCAAGACGGCATGGGCAACGTGATGGCCCAAAGTTTAGCAACATTTTTCACCGATATGGAGCAAATGCAGATTGTAAATGCGCTATTAGAGCATGTAGAAATACTGCCAGAAGAGCAAGCAGCAACGCATGATTCACCACTGGCAGGCAAACGCATTGTGTTTACCGGCACATTGGAGCATATGAGCCGCAGCGAGGCCAAAGCCATTGCCGAACGTTTTGGCATGCAGGTAAGCGGCAGCGTGAGCGCGAAAACGGATATTGTGGTGGCAGGAGAAGCTGCCGGCAGCAAGCGCAAAAAAGCCGAATCACTGGACATTACTATATGGGACGAGCAGCAATGGTCTGATGCTATTGCTTAGAGAGTGTTATGTTGCCTTACCTTCACATGGATGTTATTTTTTGAAAATGAGTTTTTATATACGCACATTATTGGTAGCATTATTCTTTTTCTTGCCGCAAGCGACCATGGCATGCAGCTGCAAGTGGGAAGCTGGCAGTTTTAACCTTGACTCTACAAGTGGTGATCCCAATTTTAAACTTATTACACTGCAACAAACCTATAATAATCCACCGGTGGTGATTGTGTATGCCACATCACAAGGTGGCCATGGCTGCCATATTCGCATTCGTGATGTGACCACCAATAGTTTCTACATGGCACAAGTAGAGCCTGATAGCTGGGACGGCAGGCACACCGGCATGACCAACATGCACTATATTGCCATGGAACCTGGCAATTGTGTGATGCCTGATGGCACCAAGGTAGAGGCAGGGCATATTAGCACTGACCGTTTCCAAAATAAATTTGATCCAGGAAACTCTGCCTGGAATGCTGTTTCCTTCACCAGTGGCTTTACTGCAGCACCGGTCCTTTTACACCAAATACAAACCATGAATAATGAAACAAATATTACCGTAGTGCCGGGCCCTAATGCTCCCTTCCCTCCTTCTGTACCATGGTTCAGTGAAGCAGTTACCAATATTTCTTCTACCGGCGCAGATGTGGCACTTGAACTGTCGGAACAAAACCAACCACCCACCTCTGCACTGGAACAAATTGGCTATATTGCCATTGACCCCATAAGCGGCGGTAGCTTCACTACCAATGGCGGCACCGCTATAGATTTTGATGCATTTGCAACGGGGAATGTGGTGGATGGATGGGACAATGGCTGTGATACTATTAATTTCCCCACAATAAACAGCGCTACACGCATTGCCTTATGGAGCAAGCGTGACCGGCTGGATGCAGATGGCGGCTGGCCACGTCGCTGTAATATTAACAACACCCAAATAGGGCTAACCATGGATGAAGACCGCGCCAATGACAATGAGCGTAGCCACCCAGCTGAGCCGGTGAGTGTTCTGGTGTTTAATCAAACATTTGTGGACGATACATGCGATACAGATTTATTCGTGCAGAAGCGTGCCTACACAGATAGCTCATGCTCCACATTAGTCACAGCCCCTGTAAATGAAGGCGACACTGTATATTACTGCATCACAGTGGAAAATTTAGGCCCTGGTGCTGCAACAAGTGTGGTGTTAGAAGATGTATTGCCGGCAGGCACAACCTGCGAAGATGTGGACTCTGGCGGCACAGGCTCCACCTCTACTGTACCGCCCACAGCCGGTTGCCCTTAAGCACCTGCTTGCTTAAAGCAGCTGGCTCTGCTATTTCGCGCGCAATGACAGACACGCTCACAGAAAACAGCCAAAAAACCACGCAGCGACGCTGGTGGTGGGCCGCTATAGTATGGTTGATAAAGCCAGTGTTCTATATTGGCCTATGGTGCTGTATTGCCGTGATGTTTCTGCTGCTATTTTACAGCCAAGGCATGCCAAATATCAGCCGCCTGCATGATGCACCGGCCAAGCCTGGCATTGAAATTCTGGATAAAGACGGAAATGTGTTCGGCCAGGTGGGCGCTAAGAACAGCCGCTTGCTTGCTTACGATGAAATTCCTGATGTGATGGTAAAAGCCCTGATGGCCACAGAAGACCGTCGCTTTTTCAAGCATTTTGGCATAGATCTCAAAGGTATTCTCCGCGCAATGCTGATCAATGTGCGTGCGGGGAAAATGAAACAAGGCGGTAGCTCCATTACCCAACAGCTGGCAAAAATTGCCTTTTTAGACCAAAGCCGTACTGCCAAGCGTAAAATTCAAGAACTGATTATTTCCTTCTGGCTGGAGCTGCGCTTCAGCAAAAAAGAGATCATGGCCATGTATCTCAACCGTGTGTATCTGGGCGGTGGGAATTACGGCATTGATGCCGCCAGCCAAAGCTATTTTGGCAACCCAGCCACCGCGCTTACTTTGCAGCAGGCTGCTATGCTCGCGGGCATTATCAATAAGCCATCACGTTATTCTCCGCATGTGTCATATGAAACAGCCATAAAGCGCATGGAACGTGTGTTAAACAGCATGGTGGATGCGGATTATATTACAGAGCTGGATGCGCTGACTGCCAAAGAAACCATGGATGAAACGCTGATTCTACCAGCAAAGAGAGGCAATTTTTTTAGCGACTGGGTGGCCACACAAGTGCCATTCTATATTGGCGACATCAGCACCGATCTGCGCATTAACACCACTGTAGATACAGACATGCAACGCCTGGCAGAGGAAACATTGCTCACCCATATGAAAGGCGCCGATGAAAATTACAATGCCAACCAAGCCTCCTTGGTAACCATTGCCTCAGACGGGCGTGTGCTCGCGCTGGTAGGCGGTAAAGATTACAATAGCAGCCAGTTTAACCGCGCCACACAGGCGCTGCGCCAACCTGGCTCCTCCTTCAAACTTTTTGTCTTCTTAGCAGCGCTGGAACATGGCATCACGCCCTATGATTTTATGGTGGATGAACCTACCCGTATTGGCCGTTGGCGCCCGAAAAATTACAGCCGTGACTATAAAGGCGAGATGACCATCAAACGCGCCTTTGCGGAATCGATAAATACTATCTCTGCCAAGCTGGGCCAAATTGCCGGCACAGCACAAGTAGTTGAGATGGCCACGCGTTTAGGCATCACCACGCCCATGCATGAGAGCCCGTCTATCACATTAGGCACCGCAGAAGCCACCTTGCTGGAAATGACCCAAGCCTATGCGCATCTGGGCAGTTTGGGCAAGCAAGTGCGTGCTTACGGTATTGAAGCCATTTACACACGCGATGGCGATGTGCTCTATGAGCGCAATGCAGACTATAAACCGCCACAGCTGCTGGGTGACGGGCAGGTGAATTATATGAATAACATGCTCAAAGCCGTGATCAAACAAGGCACTGCACGCCGTGCTAATATTGGCCGTGATGTGGGCGGCAAAACCGGCACCACCCAGAATTACCGCGATGCCTGGTTTATTGGCGTAACGCGCCAGCTCACCACCGGCGTGTGGGTGGGTAATGATGACAACTCCCCGATGAAACGTGTGTCTGGCGGCGGTATTCCAACTAAGATTTTCCATGACTATATGCGTGGTGCGATGAAAAACTACCGCCACCTTAGCTTACGCAGCGCACCGGATGTGGATATGGAAGAGCAACTCCCATGGCTTGCACACACAGCACCTACAACGTCTTCTGGCCGTTCATTAGAAAATAGCTGGCAGAATCCGGGCAGTAATGCAGCAATATTTGAAGAGAATAACCGCAATGGTGGGGATTTTGCTTCACCACACAAGAAACGCGGATTTTTTGACAAGCTGTTAGGGCGCAATAAGCCTACGCGCCGCAGCGCCCCACGGCCTGATTTTCACCTGCCAGGCCGCGCTAAGCAGCAACCTCCAGCACAACCATTTCCTCAAAACCCGCATGGCCGCGATGCAGAATATGACCGGTTTTGGGACAATGTCGGGAATTAGTTACAAACCATAGTAATCTGCATAATTAACAGGATATCTCAATCAGTGCGTCACCCCATGGCTTGCCTGTCCGCCATAGCCTTGGCGACGGCGGGACCACGGGGTCCAGAGCAACAAAGAGAGATTTAGCGTTGCTGCCCTGGATACCGCAATCAAGTCGCGGTATAACGCGAAATGGGTATTTGTGCTGTTAATTATGCAGGTTACTATATATAGCATTTTCGAAATTTACCAACGGGAATGCTATGAAAATCACGTAGTGATTTTGCACGGCGAAGCCAGTGGAGCAATTTTATTGATTTCATCAATAAAATTATAAAACATTATATTATCACACTGCCACAAAAAACTGCTCCTTTTGTATTCATTTTGTAACATTTCTCTGTATAACATAATGTATAACGTTTTTTGTTAAGAAAAATTTTAAACTCAGGAGATAATGCATGCGCCACTTACGCCACACCCTAACCGCTCTCGCTGTAACCAGCACTGTGCTTTCAGCACAAACAATTGATGATAATGATATGCTTATTCTTCTAGAAGAATTGGACGTAACTATTAACAATAATGGTGACTATACATCACCAACCAATGAAGCATTTATCGAAGGAAGCATTTTATCTGATCTATTCTACACAGACTCAAGCGCGTTTGATATAAACAATAACGGCCTTGACCTTGGTGAAATTGCTAACATGATCAGTTTCGGAAATGATGTAGCTACTGCATATGGTGATCGCACATTGTCTTCCTATATTGGAGATGCTTTTCAATCCGTATATGGACTTAACCAATCTAATGTAATTGTATTTGATGAGGCTCTTTTTAACCCTAACGACCCTGATGCGGCACTTGTTTCAAAAGACTACTCCCTAACAAACACAACTTCTACTAAAGTGGTAGAAGCATTTAAAGATTATGATACAATTTTTGGCAACTTATATGATGCAGATGATGCAGATAGTGGTGGCGCTGCAGATCCTAACTTTATTTTCACTAATGATGATGGCGGTGCATGGGAAACGAATCTTGTAAACTTCAATGCTGGAGCAGATGGCAATGTAAATAACCATACATTAGCTGATGTGTTGTTCAGTTTTGACGATGCACTCTCAACTGCTCTTTTAGATGAATCAGTTTCTGGCCCTCTATTCAATGCAGGCTCGGCCATTGGTTCACAGAATAATACTGTAGTGCAAGTGGTTAATGATATGGATAGCTTGCTTGGTGCCTTTTATGAAAACACACACCAAAATACAGATGGATCCGTTGTAAATATCTCTAACAGTAACACTGTGTTCCAATGGGATGCCGCAACTGATACACCAACCGGTGCTAATTTAGATAACTTTAATGTAAGCGCTGATGGTAATGCCTCAAGCTACACTATTGCAGATGTGGTGCTAAGCTTGGATGATGCAATTGGGAATTTAGAAGGCGATCATGATAATAATAATGTAAATCCTAACACACAATTTAGCACCGCTTTCTACCAAACACTTGGAACATTGGGGGGGGAGTATGGAAATGGCTTCCACACAGGGTTCCAAAACTTCAATGATACCAGCTCAATAGCAGCAATGTTTGATGATTTAGACAAAACTATTGGTAGCCTAGACAGCTACATGATCGATATCGATGACCATTTTAATAGTGGTAATAGCTTTTATGCATCTCAGCTTGGCGCCAGTGATCAATATTTGAATATTAGCCCTATTACTGGCAACAGCACTGGATTCTCGAGTAGTAATAAGGATGGGTTTGTTAATGCCTTAAATTTGAGCAACAACTCAGGCTCTAATACCGTGACTATGCTAGAGGTAGATCTAGGCCAAGAATTAGCTATTGGTGCATGGAACACTATAAATTTAAACAACCCTAACCTGGTTGCTGGTAACTTAATGCCATTGAGTAATAACGCATTTGATGCAGCTACCATGAATTTTTCTATCACTGATAATCTATCTCTGATCAACGAAGCATTTGGTCCAATCCAAATACTCAACTATGACAACATCCAAAACATGACTAATGGTAATAACAACCCAACATCATTGGCACTCATGTTCTCTGACATTGATGGTGTGATTGGTGATTGGAGTGGAACTATTGACGATGGTTCTGGTGGTAATGCCTTACAATATGTAGATAATAACGATTCTATTGCTGAAGCTGTTGCAGCTCTTGATAATGCTATCGTGAATGCAAGCGGTGGTGGCGGTGTAGGCACTGTAACGGTAACGCATCAGGGTGCTGGCATCTCTGCACCTGCGATAAATAGTGGCTTGTGGAATGACACAGTAGCTGCGAACTTTTTATTTAACAATATCAGTGATGATGACCCTGATAATTTTTATAATATTGATTCCAATGATACAAACCCAACATTGAATGAAGCAGTAAGTGAGCTGGATGAAGCAATTGGTGCTCTTACGGCTTATGTTACCAACTGGAACTCTGTACCAGGTAGTTCCAATGATCTGAACGACATTACAGACCAAACCACACCTTTCATGAACGCACCTTGGGTAACAAATAGTAGCAATGCAGACCTCACAAATATTGTAATAGGTTTGGACTACCATATGGGTAATGTACCTGGAGCGCTAAATAATGGCTTTGCCAACGCGCCTAGCGCTGCAAATCTAACCGATGCCGTAGTAGGTGTGGATACAGCTGTGGGTGACTTTGCCTCTTTATTTGAGGCAGGTGGTGCCTTTGAGAATGCAACAATCAACAATGTGGACGGTCAAGCAGGTGTCTCTATAGCAGATATGTTGGTACATTTGGATGCAAATGCAGGCAGCGGCACGGGTGGCACAGGCAATATCGTGATTCCTGCCGGTACATATAATATCATTAATGCCGGTAATAATGTGGAAGATGCAGCCATTGCCTTAGACCAAGCTTTTGGTAATATTAGTGTTAACTATAACAATTTCGATGGCGGCAACACTCTAGAAGAGGTGTTTAATAATATTAACACAGAATTTGACGATGTATATACAGCGCTGAATAATAGCACAGGTGGTACAGCCACAATGCCGACAAACGGCAACTTCTTTTTCCAAAATGATACGGTAACTACTGCAGTAACAGCCTTGGATGCAGAACTTGCAGCTAATAGCATGATTATTGGCAGTTGGAATGGTGCAGGCGGTGTAGGTGCTGATGGCCTTGCCGGCATTGGCTACGCAACAAATGGAGGCGGTAATATCAATGATGCATTACTCGCATTAGATACAGCACTCGCTAACATTTCTGCAGGTGGCGGTGTTGGCCAAGCAGCGCTGGATGCCGCAGTGGGCGATCAAAACTATGTAGGTGTGGCGAATCAGTTCACCAACAATAACGTTACCGTTACGGCAACCAACACAACCGAAGCAATCAATAATGTATCTAATGCCATTGGTGATGTGAGCCAGCTTAATGCCGGCGGCAACTATTTTGCTGCACCGCTTGCCGATGATATGGATGTGATTTCTGCACTTACGCAAATGGATAGTAATATCAATTCTGCAGTGACTGCACTGGCAAATGATGTGAGCCGTTTTGATTCTGCTATTGCCAGCCAGAACCAGAAAATCAGTAATAACACCGCGCGTATTGATGCGTTAGACAGCAAAGTGTCCAAAGCTATTGCTATGACCAGTGCGTTGGACTTCACCGCAGCACCATGTTGTAAGTCTTCACGTATTTTCTTCGGCGGCTCATCTTATGACGGCGAAGTTGGGTACGGTATTGGCTATAGTTACAATATGAATGACACCTTTGATATCAGCGTGGGTTATGCTTCTGGTGGTGGCACACCGCTGGATGATGATGCTGAAACAATGTTCAAAGGCCAGGTGGGTTATAGCTGGTAGCTACTCCACACATCCACCCTTTTAAAAAAGGCAGCCACCGTGCTGCCTTTTTTGCTATATGGTTATTTCAATTGAGAAATCATGAAGATACCGTTCCCTGTGGTTTACTGCGTCCTGCGAAGCTCGAAGAGCGTAGCGGGAACCACAGGGTCAAATAGTGATACAGCATAGCTGTTGCATTTGATCCTGCGGACGAGCCGCAGGAAACAGTATAGCAGTTCTGCTTAATTATTGGACATTTCCAAAAAAAGCATAACTGCTATCAAGACACGCGTAAGCGTGGATTGCACGGCGATAGCCAGTGGGCATTAACATTTGGATATGTCCAAATGTTAATGCTAACTACTATAG
>JAHDHN010000113.1 GCA_020631295.1 Rickettsiales bacterium | reverse complement strand
CCTGGTGGCGTGTTTCATTCTGGCTTTGAAAGATGGCATCACCATCATAGTCCAGCCCCATCCATTCCATGCCGCGCAAAATCACCTCAATGGCTTCCTGCGTGGAGCGTTTTTTATCGGTATCCTCAATACGCAGCAAAAATTCGCCCTGATGATGGCGTGCAAAGAGATAGCTAAACAAGGCAGTGCGCGCATTGCCAATATGCAAAAAACCGGTGGGTGAGGGGGCAAAACGTGTGCGAATGGTCATGATCTCTTATGCCTTTGTGGGTGTGGTATTTTTGTAGCTGTAATTGTTTGTGTGGCAACATGCCCGCCTGCGTTGCATAGGCAACTACGGCGAGGCACTCCGTTTCGCACGCTTCATCACGGCTTGCCGCGCTGAAGCTATATTTTGCCTTTGGCAAAATAAGCGAAAGCAGGTGGTGCTCGCGGCCAGACTTGAACTGGCACGCCCAAAAAGGGCGACGGATTTTAAGTCCGTTGCGTCTACCGATTCCGCCACGCGAGCTTTAGGTCGGTACGCTAAAGCGGCACTATCTAGCAATGCATGAGTAAAAGGGCAAGGGGGAAGTTAGTGGGATGTTACTTAATAATTTCTTACCTCCACACACCCGTCATTCCATGGCTTGTCCATGGAATCTCCTTATAAGGGTACAGTAATTGACAGGAGATCCCACGGACGAGCCGTGGGATGACGGGTGGTATTAAGTAAGGCTGCCATGATGATTAATTTGTTGCCGTTGTGCATACAGATATTCCAAAATAATATGCTGATGTGAAACGATGCGGTAAAAGATGGTGTATGGGAACGGTGAAAGGTGCAGGCAGCGAAATTCATGTGCTGCAAGGCCTTTATGCTGTGCTGCAGCCATATAGCGTTCATAGGCGGTAGGGGGTTCGGCAATAGAAGTAATGCCCTTTTCAACGGTATCAAGAAAGCGGTGGGCAATGTCGCTGCTGGCTTCTGTGGCGTAATAGGTAACGGCATTGGCAAGTTGTTGCGAGAAGCCGCTGCTTTTTTGAATAACACGTGCCATAATTATTAGCTGCTATTATTGGCCAAGTCGCGCAAGGCGTGCATGTCTTTTTCTGTCCAGCTGCTATAGTGGCCATGTTCCATGCTGCTTGCCAGCGCAGCATTTATTGCAGCACTTTCTGTCTGCTCGCGTTGTTCCATATGGCGGCGAATCAGATCACGGATGAATTCCGTGGGGGTTTCATACAACCCATGCGCACCCGTTACCTCAGCCACATAATGCGCCAGTGAGTCTGGCAATGTGGTGCTAAGACGTTTAATTGGTTTTGCAGAAGATTTTGTAGAGGCTCTCATATGCATTATTGTAACAATATGCGCAATAAATGTCAATTATTTGCACATATTTGTATTTTTGGCTTCTTAATGAGAGGAAAGTGAGGTACACTTGTATTATGATGAATAAGATAATGCAGTGGATGTTGTCCATATTAATATGCGTAATAGTTTTTGTGCTATGTGCTGTTGTGTCTCTCTATAATAATACTATGTGATCTTATTAGGATCGCCGCCCATGGGTGGGAGGTCGGTCAGCTCGCCGCGGTCGGGCGCAAAGCCCTCGGCGATGATCTCTTC
>JAHDHN010000050.1:8942-10363 GCA_020631295.1 Rickettsiales bacterium | reverse complement strand
GGTACGTGAGCTGGGTTTAGAACGTCGTGAGACAGTTCGGTCCCTATCTGCCGTAGACGTAAGGAAACTTGTTAGGAGCTGCCCCTAGTACGAGAGGACCGGGGTGGACGTACCGCTGGTGTACCTGTTGTCTTGTCAAGGGCATCGCAGGGTAGCTAAGTACGGAAGGGATAACCGCTGAAAGCATCTAAGCGGGAAGCCCACCTAGAGACTAGGTTTCCCCATTAGGGTCGTGGAAGACTACCACGTTGATAGGTCAGGTGTGGAAGTGCGGTAACGCATGAAGCTAACTGATACTAATAACCCGATTGGCTTAAACTTCTTAATAAATGAATTCGATTAACAAATTCTATAGATGAGTCACGATGGTCGTGTATGGGACTATGTTCTTATGCATGTATCACTCATGTCGATATATATTCTATTCTGTCTTACTTGCCTGGTGATTTTGGCGAAGTGGTCACACCTGATCCCATCCCGAACTCAGCAGTTAAGCACTTCAGCGCCGATGGTACTGCATCTTAAGGTGTGGGAGAGTAGGTCGTTGCCAGGCATGTAAGGCAGAATAGCAAAGCATTACAACCATATTGGGCTGCATCTTGTGCAGCGCAGCTAATACATTCTGCTTACTCCTCCTTTTATTACCTCCTTGTATTTTCTTGATAATCTTCGTTGTACGCTCTTATGAACAAAGTTATGCTATCCATAACAAAGGGGAGGTTCGCTGTGAGACAATTTCTATTATTAAGTGCCGCCGCCATGCTGCTTTCTGGTTGCTTGGTGAGCACTGCTGTGGGTGTAACCAAGGGTGCTGTGGGCGCGGTGGTGAATACAGGAACAGCTGTGGGTAAAGGCGTGTATAAAGGCACAAAAGCCATCATCCCCGGCGGTGGCGATGAGAAAGAAGATAGAGCAGAGTAACTATAATTGCTTTTTTGTAAAAATTGCATTATATTGATGCAATGACCTATTCCAAGACAGGTGACAATCCAGAGACTAAGCTAGCTGAAAGTGAAGAAATAGATCTTGATATATTTACGCATACTTTATCAAATTTTATTGATATGCGTGTTCAAGCTGAAAAAGACATGTATACCGCACGTGAAAATATCTGCAATCCAAGCGGTATTGCCACATATATTCAAGCAATTAACCTAGCTTCTTATTTACGCATAGGGGCTACAGTAAAACTGGCTGAAAAGCTGTATAATGAGTCGGATCTTCCTGTGGACACTACGGTCTCTTATATCCACGGGAAAGTTGGCGAAGCATTACAGCAATGGTTCAGCGAGCAGTCAAAAGAGCAAGCCGCCCATACTGGCCTGTAGTTTTTTTGATTTTATTGCTCTGGACACTGTGCTCTCGCCGTCGCCAAGGCTATGGCGGACAGGCAAGCCACGGGGTGACGCTGTATTATTTTT
>JAHDHN010000050.1:0-8842 GCA_020631295.1 Rickettsiales bacterium | reverse complement strand
CGTCGCCAAGGCTATGGCGGACAGGCAAGCCACGGGGTGACGCTGTATTATTTTTACTATATTGTAGCTTAATCGCTAACCACGTTTCTTCACATAGCTTTCCACTGATTTTCCGAAGCTATGGGCATCGGGGCTGAGGCTTTTATCGTCCAGCTCTTGTAATTGCTCCAGCAGTTGCTTTTGTTTGCGCGTGGGTTTTTTCGGAATTTCAGGCGTTACATGCACGTATAAATCACCCATCCGACCGCGATTGACTTCTGGCATGCCCTTGCCTTTTAAGCGGAACGTATCGCCATATTGCGTGCCAGCAGGAATGGTGAGCTTGGCTTTTTTGCCTTCAATGGTGGGCACTTCGACTGCACCGCCAAGGGCTGCAGTGGTGAATGCAAGCGGTACTTCCAGATGCAGATGCGCATTATCGCGTGCAAATAGATTGTGATCTTTGACGCTGATCATAATGTATAAATCACCGGCCGGGCCACCACGCAACCCTGCTTCGCCCTTGCCACTTAAGCGCATACGCATGCCGTCTTCCACACCGGCTGGGATGGTGACATCCAGCGTGTGGGTGTCACGCACACGGCCATCACCACGGCAGGTGCCACATACTTCTTTGATGGTTTCACCCGTGCCACGACAAGAAGCACAGGTTTGTTCGGTCATGAAAAAGCCTTGCTGCATACGCACGCGGCCCATGCCACCGCAATCGCCACAGGTTTCCACACCTTTTCCGCCTTTGCCATCACAATCACCGCATGTGGCTAAGGTAGGCACTTTGATGGTGCCCTTTTTGCCGTCAAACGCTTCTTCCAGCGTGAGTGTCATGTCATAACGTAAATCGCTGCCAGCAAATTGACGTTTGGACGCACCACCGCCTCTGCGCCCGCCTGTGGCTTGGGCGAATAAATCCTCAAAAATATCGGAGAAGCCACCACCGCCGCCGCCAAAGCCGCCAAACGGGTTGCCGCCGCCTGCACCTGGCCCACCATTTTGGAAGGCAGCCTCGCCATATTGATCATAGGCACGGCGCTTTTCTTCATCTTTCAAAATGTCATAGGCTGCATTGATTTCCTTGAATTTTTGCTCGGCGGCCTCATCGCCCGGATTTTTATCGGGGTGATATTGCATGGCCAGCTTGCGATAGGCCGATTTGATGGTCTTTGCATCATCTGCCTGTTGCACACCAAGGGTTTGATACGGATTGTTCATGCGATTGCCTTACATGTTGCGTTAGACACGCCATACCATCTTATACCCGTCATCCCGTGGTTTATCCACGGGATCTCCTTGTAAGGACACAGTATGTCGCTGGAGATTCCACGGACAAGCCGTGGAATGACGAGATATATAAAAGACGGTGTATGACGCCATAATAGAAACAGTTACGCGCTTTTCTTATCGTCGTCTTCGCTCACCTCTTCAAAATCAGCATCGACCACTTTTTCACCTGATTCGCCGGCACCGTTATCATTGCCTGCTGCCTCAGCCGCTTGTGCCTCTGCTTGGCTGGCTTCATACATGGCCTGGCCCAGCTTCATGGCGGCTTGCGTCAGCGCTTCGGTTTTGCCTTTGATGCTGTCTGCATCTGCAGATTCATTTTCCAACTCATCCTTCACGGACTTCAGTGCCTCTTCAATCGCTGCCTTCTCATCGGCAGAGACTTTATCACCATACTCATCCAGTGATTTTTGCGTGGAATGCACCAGGCTATCTGCCTCATTGCGTGCTTCCACATTAGCACGGCGCTTCTTGTCTTCCTCTGCATTGGCTTCGGCATCTTTCACCATTTGCTCAATCTCATCATCTGACAATCCGCCTGACGCTTGGATGGTGATTTTCTGCTCTTTATTAGTGGCTTTGTCTTTCGCCGACACATTCACAATGCCGTTTGCATCAATATCAAACGTCACTTCAATTTGTGGCATGCCACGTGGTGCAGGCGGAATTTCTTCCAAGTTAAACTGGCCCAGCGCCTTGTTTTGCTCTGCCATTTCGCGCTCACCCTGGAACACGCGAATGGTCACAGCAGACTGGTTATCATCCGCCGTAGAGAAGACCTGGCTCTTCTTGGTTGGGATGGTGGTGTTGCGGTCAATCAAGCGCGTGAACACACCGCCCAGCGTTTCAATACCCAATGAGAGTGGCGTTACGTCCAGCAGCAACACGTCTTTCACGTCACCCTGCAACACACCGCCCTGAATGGCAGCACCAATGGCTACCACCTCATCCGGATTTACACCCTTATGCGGCTCTTTCCCAAAGAAGGCTTTCACCTGCTCTTGTACCTTAGGCATGCGGGTCATACCACCCACCAATACCACCTCATCAATTTCGCCGGCAGAGAGCTCAGCATCTTTCAATGCTTTCTTGCATGGCTCAATGGTGCGGTCGATCAGGTCGTCCACCAATGTTTCCAATTTGGCACGGCTAAGCTTGATGTTTAGGTGCTTTGGCCCGCTTGCATCAGCGGTGATGTATGGCAGGTTGATCTCTGTTTCAGAGGCGCTAGAAAGCTCAATTTTGGCTTTCTCTGCAGACTCTTTCAAACGCTGCAAGGCAAGCGGGTCATTACGCAAATCCACACCTTGCTCTTTGTTGAACTCATCGGCCAGATAGTTGAGCACGCGCATGTCAAAATCTTCACCACCCAGGAACGTGTCTCCGTTGGTAGATTTCACTTCAAACACACCGTCACCAATCTCTAGGATAGACACATCAAACGTACCACCACCAAGGTCATACACAGCAATGGTTTTGGCTTCGCTTTTATCCAAGCCATATGCCAGGGCGGCAGCGGTAGGTTCATTGATGATGCGCTCCACTTCCAAACCGGCAATTTTACCGGCATCTTTAGTGGCTTGGCGCTGTGCATCGTTAAAATAGGCCGGCACGGTAATCACCGCCTTGGTCACTTTGTCGCCCAAGAAATCTTCAGCTGTTTCCTTCATTTTCTGCAAAATCGCTGCAGAAATGGTGCTTGGAGAATAGGTCTCGCCTTGCGCTTCCACCCATGCATCACCATTATCCGCCTTCACGATGTTATATGGCACAATCTTCTTATCTTTTTCTGTCAGCGGATCGTTATAGGTGCGGCCAATCAGACGCTTGATCGCAAATAATGTGTTTTTCGGGTTGGTTACCGCTTGGCGCTTGGCAGCCTCACCCACCAGACGCTCACCGCTTTCTGTGTAGGCCACAATACTGGGTGTGGTGCGCTTGCCTTCTGCGTTTTCAATCACGCGTGGTTGTCCGCCATCCATCACCGATACACAGGAGTTGGTGGTTCCTAAATCAATACCAATAATCTTGCTCATCTTTTGTTCCTTTTATATAGTGATGCAGGAAGGCTTATTCCCACAGCACAGTTAATGGTTATGGGCCTTATGTAGGGTCGTAAAAAGGGATTTCAATATGCAGCATATAAAAAAATATACATTATATGCGCTGATGCTGTGGCTAGCAGCCTGTGCGACGCCTTCACAAGCGCCTATCAAAACAGAAAAAGAACAGACGCAATGCGTGGGCACGCGCTATATTTGTTCGCGTACCGTGCAAACCGCTTCTGGGCTGGATTTTTATATGCATAATGCACGGCTGCACCCCACCACACTTAGCATAAAGCCTGAAATTATGAAGAACCTAACCAGCGAGCACAGCTTTCCGCTTGTGGTTACATTGCAACCGCAGCAGGAGAAAAAGGTGCTGCATCTGACGTTAAAGAACCCAGAAAAGCCGGTGCGATTCAGGCCGTATTTTCATTTCCAACCTGGGGATAAAGATGCCAAACACAGTAACCCTCTCTATCAATTACCGTTTGCAAAAGGCCACACATTTCGTGTCAGCCAAGGCGTGAATGATACGCCCACCCACACAGGCGAAGCCTATTATACTGTAGATTTCGACATGCCTGTTGGCACGCCCGTACATGCTATGCGCGGTGGAGTAGTGGTGGAGGTGATTGACCATCATCGCTATGGTGGCCCTAAACGAAAATATCTGCGGAAGAGCAATAAAATTACACTATTGCAGCCTGATAATACCATCGCTGAATATGCGCATTTGCGTTATGAAGGCGCTGCTGTGCGCGTGGGCGATATGGTAAAAGCTGGCGATAAAATCGGTTGTTCTGGCAATACGGGCTATAGCACAGGCCCGCATTTGCATGTTGGTGTATATGCACCGGATAACGGCTACACACGCCACTCTTTTCCGATGCGTTTTGCTACTAATAAGGGCGTTGTCACAAATGCAAGGCGCAACCAACATTTAGGGCACTAAATTTTGTAGGTAGAGCCTATCCTAAAAACAGCCTTTGCCGGCATAATGTGCGGCATCACCTAGATCTTCGGCGATGCGGAGCAACTCATTATATTTCGCTAAACGGTCAGAGCGGGACAGTGAGCCTGTTTTGATCTGGCCGCAATTGGTGGCCACGGCGATATGGGCAATGGTGCTGTCCTCTGTTTCTCCAGAACGGTGAGAAAGCACATTGCGCCAGCCATTATTGGCGGCCATATTCACGGCTTCCAATGTTTCGGTTAGCGTGCCCACTTGGTTTACCTTCACCAGCACCGCATTGGCGATATTCTCTTCAATACCGCGCGCTACCTCTTTTGGGTTGGTTACGAATAAATCATCACCCACAAGCTGGATTTTATCGCCCAGTGCTTCGGTGATTAAGCGCCAGCCTTCACGGTCATTTTCATCCATCGCATCTTCAATAGATGCAATCGGATATTTTGCTACCAGCGCCTCATAATACGCCACCATCTCAGCGGCATTCAGGCTTTTGCCTTCGCCCTTCAGCTCATATTTACCGTTTTTATAGAATTCAGAGGAGGCAGAATCCAAAGCCAGCACAATATCATCACCTGGTGTGTAGCCGGCATCTGTAATGGCTTGCATTACATAATCCAACGCGGCCTCTGTGCTTTGAATATCTGGCGCAAAGCCACCTTCATCACCCACGCTGGTGCTGAAGCCGTCTTTATCCAAGTTTTTGCGCAGCGCGTGGAATACTTCTGCGCCCATACGGATGGCTTCTGCAATATTTTTTGCGCCTGTCGGCATGATCATAAATTCTTGGATATCAATAGGGTTATTGGCATGCTCACCGCCATTGATGATATTCATCATCGGCACTGGCAGTACATGTGCATTCACACCGCCCAGATAAGCAAATAATGGCAGGCCAGCGCTCTCAGCTTGCGCTTTTGCCACGGCCAGAGACACGCCCAGCATGGCGTTGGCGCCCAGGCGGGCCTTGTTTTCTGTGCCGTCTAATGCAATCAATGCACGGTCGATGGTTACTTGCTCGCTGGCTTCCATGCCAATCAGCGCGTCAGCAATTTCGGTATTCACATTTTCCACCGCCTGCAACACGCCTTTGCCAAGGAAGCGGCTTTTATCACCATCGCGTAATTCTAGCGCTTCTTTGGAGCCGGTAGATGCACCGCTTGGTACTGCTGCACGGCCCATTGCACCGTCTTCTAGTATCACATCTACTTCCACGGTGGGGTTGCCACGGCTGTCCATAATTTCACGGGCGAAGATATCAATAATAGCGGTCATGTTGTTGCTTCCTTGCATGGGTTGTTTTATGTGGCTGAGCCTCTAGCGTACTCTGCTATGTAATGTCGATAGATAATTTACATTATCACCGCCCCGCTTAACAATTTCCTCGTCATCCCACGACTTGTTCGTGGGATCTCCTGCCAATTGTCGTGTCCTAATAAGGAGATTCCATGGACAAGCCATGGAATGACGGGTGTGGGGGGAGGAAATTGTTAAATGAAGTTATTACATCACCGCTTGTAGTTCTATTATAAGCACTTATATACATGGGAAAAAAGTGAAAGAAATATCGTATGTTTAGTGCAATCAGCCGCAGTCTTTTTGGTTCCTCGAATGACCGTTTTCTGAAGAAAATGCAGCCATTGGTGGAGGAAATTAATGCCAAAGAGGCGGATATTGAAAGCTTAAGTGAGACAGAGGTGAAGGCCTTCACAATCTCCTTAAAAGACCGTGTGGCTGAAGGGGAGTCGCTGGACGCTATCTTGCCTGATGCCTTTGCCATTGTGCGTGAAGCGGCCAAGCGTGTGCTGGGGCAGCGGCATTATGATGTGCAGCTGCTGGGCGGCATTATTCTGCATAAAGGCATGATTGCGGAAATGAAAACCGGTGAGGGTAAAACACTGGTGGCGACTTTGCCGGCCTATTTAAATGCGCTTTCTGGTAAGAGTGTGCATGTGGTAACGGTGAATGATTACTTAGCAGAGCGTGATGCAAGCTGGATGGGGCGTGTGCATGAATATCTGGGCCTGACGGTATCCTGCATTAAACATGGCATGAATGACGAAGAGCGCAAAGCGGCTTACGCAGCGGATATTGTTTATGCCACCAATAACGAGCTTGGGTTTGATTTCTTGCGCGATAATATGAAATTTACGCTGGAGCAGCGCGTGCAGCGTGATCATCACTTTGCCATTGTGGATGAGGTGGACAGTATTTTGATTGATGAGGCGCGCACGCCACTGATTATTTCTGGCCCGGTGGATGATAATACCGCGCTTTATACGCAGATTGATAAGTTCATTCCTGGCATAAAAGAAGCGCATTACGAGCTGGATGAAAAATCCAAAAATGCCACATTCACAGAAGACGGCACGGCCTTCATGGAAGAGCAGTTGCACAAGGCGGGTTTGCTACCAGAGAGCTCTAGCTTGTATGACATTGAGAATGTGCAGCTGGTGCATCACGCCAACCAGGCCTTGCGCGCCCATGTGCTGTTTCACCGTGATACGGACTATATTGTGAAAGACGGCAAGGTGGTGATTATTGACGAATTTACCGGCCGGATGATGGAAGGGCGCCGCTATTCTGATGGGTTACATCAGGCGCTGGAGGCAAAAGAGTCGGTGCCGATCCAGCAGGAAAATCAAACATTGGCCAGCGTGACCTTCCAGAATTATTTCCGTGGCTATGACAAGCTTGCAGGCATGACCGGTACAGCGCTTACAGAAGAAGCCGAATTTGCAGATATTTACGGCCTGAATGTGATTGCGGTACCTACGCATAAGCCTGTGGCGCGCATTGATGACGATGACAGTATTTACCGCACGGCAGAGGAAAAATATCTCGCCATTGTGGAGAAAATTGCCGAGTGTCATAAGAGCAAACAGCCGGTATTGGCGGGTACGGTGAGCATTGAAAAATCTGAGCTTTTATCCAAAATGTTGAAAAAGGCAAAAATTCCCCATAATGTATTAAATGCGCGCCAGCATGATAAGGAAGCCAGCATTGTAGGGCAGGCGGGCAAGCCTGGTGCGGTGACCATTGCCACGAATATGGCTGGCCGCGGTACGGATATTCAGCTGGGTGGCAATGCAGAGATGTTGATTGCGGATAAGCTGAAAAAAGATACGACCGACAAACAGCGTGAGAAGATTACCAAGGACATTACCGCACAAGTGGAAAAAGACCGCGAGATTGTGCAGCAAGCAGGTGGCTTGTGCGTGTTGGCGACCGAGCGCCATGAATCTCGTCGGATTGATAACCAGCTGCGTGGCCGTGCCGGCCGCCAGGGTGATGCGGGCTATACCAAGTTTTACCTCTCTGCACAGGACGATTTGATTCGCATTTTTGGTGCAGATAAGAAGATGGATTGGATTTTGGGCAAGATGGGCAAGCCGGGCGAGCCGATTGAGAGCCCAATGCTGACCAAGGTGATGGAAAAATCGCAGAAAAAGGTGGAAGAGCGCAATTACGATATCCGCAAAAACCTGCTGAAATTTGACGATGTGATGAATGATCAGCGTAAGGTGATTTACGAGCAGCGCATGGAGATTATGGAAGCGGAAGCGGTGGATGAAACCATTGCGGAGATGCTGGAAGAGGTGATTGAGAGCAGTGTGCTGAGCTATATTCCGCCAGGCTCCTATGCAGAGCAATGGGACACGGAAGGCTTGGATAAAGACGTGTTCCGCCTGTTTGGATTGCATTTGGATATTCCCAAATTAGCGGCCGAAGAAGGCGTGGATGACAGCGTACTGATTGAGAAAATCACCCAGGCCGCCACCGCGCAGCTGGAAGAGAAGCAAGAGCGTTATGGTAAGGAAGCCGTGGCCGATATTGCCAAGCGTTTGTTGCTCTTTACCTTAGATGAGTTGTGGAAAGAGCATTTGCACAGCTTGGATTATTTGCGCCAAAGCATTGGCCTGCGTGCTTACGGTCAGAAAGACCCGCTGAATGAATATAAGCAGGAGGCATTTTCCATGTTTGCTGCCATGTTAGACCGCCTGCGGGAGAGCGTGATAACACGCCTGAGCCATGTGGAATTAGGCCAAGATGAAAATGGTGTGGTAATGTTTGACCGCCGCCAAGTGCAGCTGCAGCAAGCGCAAGAAACGCGGCAAGACCCTGCCATGGCCGGCCAGGCGCAAGCCGCCGAAGCGCAAAGCGGCGGTAACGCGCCTGTGCAAATCCGCCAGAGTGATAAGCCCTTTAATAAGGCGGATCCTAGCACCTGGGGCAGGGTTGGGCGCAATCAGCCTTGCCCATGCGGCAGTGGCAAAAAATACAAGCAATGCCATGGGAAACTGGTGTAGAAAAATTATAACAAAGCCTGGAGCTTAAATCGCAGCTTTCAGTGATCGCACCAGCTGCAGTGCTTCTTCTTTGCCCTCGTGCTTTAAGGTGTTGAGCAGGGCGGTGCCGACTACCACGCCGTCTGCCAGTGGGGCAAATTGTGCGGCGTCCTCAGCTGTTTTAATGCCAAATCCGATGCAAATGGGCAAATTTGTGGCCTGTTTTAAGCGTGCTATATGCTGCTGCACATCTTCTG
>JAHDHN010000049.1 GCA_020631295.1 Rickettsiales bacterium | reverse complement strand
GTGAAAACGTCCGATTTTTCCTACTCCTTACCCAAAGAGCGCATTGCTCTTTACCCTGCTGATCCTAAAGAATCTGCCAAATTGCTGCATATATATGGACATAATCTTGCTGATTATACCATTGCAGACCTCCCTGTTCTGCTGGATAAAAATGATGTGCTGGTGGTGAATAACACCAAAGTGCTGCCTGTGCAGCTGCAGGGCAAAAAGGGTGAGGCCAGTATTTCTATCACGCTTCTAAAGGCAGACATAGCAACAGAGCAACAAAACCACACCATATGGCAGGCTTTTGCCAAACCGGCCAAAAAGCTGCAGGTGGGTGATGTTATTAATATCGCAGATGCTGACATTACCGTTACCGCTAAGCATGAAGATGGCAGTATCAGCCTCTCCTTCCCCTTTTCCTATGCAGCATGTTTGACGTGGCTGGAGACGCATGGCAGCATGCCCTTGCCTCCCTATATCACCAAGCAGCGCGGTGAAGGTGCCACAGAGGCCGACAAGAAAGATTATCAAACATTGTTTGCACAGCATCAAGGTGCAGTGGCAGCACCCACGGCCAGCCTGCATTTTACCGAAGCATTATTAAAGCAGTTGCAGACGCGCGGCGTAGAAATGGCAGAAATTACGCTGCATGTGGGTGCGGGCACGTTCTTGCCAGTAAAAACAGAAGAGGTACATGCGCATGTGATGCATAGCGAAACCCTAGAAATCACAGCAGACACCACTGCACAACTCAACGCTGCTAAAGCAGCCGGCAAGCGCATTGTGGCGGTGGGCACCACAGTAATGCGCGCATTAGAAAGCGCTGCGAATGAGCATGGCGTGCTGCAGCCTATGCAGGGCGAGACAGATATATTCATCACACCAGGCTACAGATTTCGCTATATAGACCGCATGCTGACCAATTTTCACCTGCCAGAATCTACCCTGCTGATGCTGGTGAGTGCCTTTGCCGGCACAGAAGCGATATTGCAGGCCTATCAGCATGCTATTGAGGCAGAATATCGCTTCTATTCCTACGGCGATGCCTGCCTGCTTGAGCGCGCTGATTAACAACCATATAAAAACCCTTGCATGAATGTGGTGTTTTGTGTTCATGCACAACCATGAGCAAGCGCCGGCATTATCGCTCCATTTGGATTTCAGATGTACATCTGGGCATGCATGCCTGTCAGGCAGAATTGCTGGTGGATTTCCTAAAACACACCAAATCGGATTATTTCTATTTGGTGGGCGATATTATTGATTTATGGGAGATGCGCCGCGATTTTTACTGGAAAGAATCCCACACCCATGTACTGCAACATTTTTTGAAACGCGCACGCAAAACCAAAGAAACCTATTATGTGATTGGTAATCACGATGAATTTTTCCGCGGCATGTTGGATATTTATTTTGATAAGGTGAAATTGGTCGATGAGGTGGTGCACACCACAGCAGATGGCAAATGCATGCTGGTAACGCATGGCGATAAATATGATGTTATCGTGATGCGCTATAAGTGGCTGGCCAAGCTGGGCAGTGCGGCCTATGACTCGTTATTATGGATGAACACGCATTTTAACCGCATCCGCCGCTGGATGAAACTGCCTTATTGGTCGCTGTCAGCTGCCATTAAACATAAGGTCAAAAAGGCGGTGGAATTTATTGGCAATTTTGAACATGCTTTGGCCAAGGAAGCAAAAAAGCGTGGCATGGATGGCGTGATTTGCGGCCATATTCACCATGCAGAAATCAAAGAC
Organism: Rickettsiales bacterium; assembly: GCA_020631295.1. Taxonomy (GTDB): domain Bacteria; phylum Pseudomonadota; class Alphaproteobacteria; order Rickettsiales; family UBA8987; genus JAHDHN01. The sequence goes on along the minus strand of JAHDHN010000049.1, from coordinate 8,742 downwards.
ATTGACGATGTGCTATATTGCAATGATGGCGACTGGGTAGAGAGCTGCACTGCATTAGTAGAGCATGAAGATGGCCGATTAGAGATTATTGATTGGATCAAAGAATCACGCATGGATAAGCATGAGCTGTAAATGAAAATACTTATTGTTACAGATGCCTGGTTTCCGCAAATAAATGGCGTGGTGCGCACGTTAGACACCACTATCTCCCATATAAAACAGCAAGGCCATGAGGTCACAATACTGCATCCGGACTTATTTCGCACACTTCCCTGCCCTACCTACCCAGAAATCCGCCTGGCATTAGTGCGCTATCGCACCATTGCGCACTTCATTGAAGACACAGCGCCTGATGCCATTCACATTGCCACAGAAGGCCCGCTGGGCATGAAAGCACGACGCTATGCTATAAAACACAAGCTGCCTTTCACCACTGCCTATCACACGCGCTTTCCGGAATATGTGCATGTACGTACGAAGCTGCCACTTTCTTGGCTCAATGCTTGGATTCGCCGCTTTCACAAGCCGGCTGCAGGAGTGATGGTAGCCACCAAAAGCCTGGCCGATGAATTGCATACAAAAGGCATCACCAATATCCGCATGTGGACACGCGGCGTGGATACAGAACAATTTGCACCGATGGAGGTTACACATGAACATACCTCACCAGTATTGCTTTATGTGGGGCGTGTGGCCGTGGAAAAAAACATTGAAGCATTTTTAGAACTGGATGTAGCAGGCACCAAGCTGGTGGTGGGTGATGGGCCACAGCGCGCTGCCCTAGAAAAACGCTACCCTGATGCTGTGTTTGTAGGCAAGAAAACCGGCAAGGAGCTAGCCGAATATTATAATATGGGTGATGTATTTGTGTTCCCTAGCAAGACCGATACATTCGGCCTGGTGATGCTGGAAGCACTGGCTTGCGGCGTGCCCGTAGCCGCATATCCTGTTACCGGGCCCATTGATGTGATTACCAACCCAAAAGCAGGTATATTGGATGAAAATCTCCAAGCGGCTGTAGAAAAAGCACTTACATTAAGCGCCAAAGACTGCCGCAATTTTGCCCTCACCTATAGTTGGGGCTCTTGCGCGCAGCTTTTTTTGGATAATCTTGAACCTTACAAATAGAGAGTGTTGCCAAGCGGTGCAGCAGGCAGTATTAAGACCTGTATTAGTTCTATAATGAAGGAATGAGCCATGCGCCATCTGGTTATCACATCACTCGCCTCTTTAGCTTTAGCAGGGTGCACCACGCAACCACCCGCACCGGTGGATGATTATGGCAGCCAATATTATGGACGTGAATATTACCCAGCAAGCTATGTGGTGGATGGCAACAACACCCAGCCACCGGCAGAAGTGGTGACCAATCAACCAGAGTATAACACAAGCCAGTCTTCCTCTGCCTATATAGTGGCAGCGGGTGATACGCTTTATGCAATTGCACGTGCACAAAACAGCACAATTCCGGCCATTGCTGCAGCAAATAATCTTTCTGCACCTTATTTGCTCTCACCAGGCCAGCGCCTCACCATTCCTGGCGGCACATATAACGCCACGCAGGCTATAGAAGTAGCCACAGATGAGACAGCAACAGAAGAACCACGCAGCACAACAGCCTCTGCAACAAATGCAGACAGCAATGACAGCTATAATGTTGAAAAAGGTGACACGCTTTACGGTATAGCACGCGCACATAATACCAGCGTGGCCGCTATTGCCGCTGAGAACAATATTGCAGCACCTTACAATCTAACACCTGGCCAAACATTGCTGCTGCCACAGGGCATCTCCGCAGCCAGCTATAATGCAGCTAAGCCAGCCGCTGGCACCACCTCCTCTGCCGTTGCAGCCACCAGCAGCGCTAAAACAGCAAGCTATACCAGCCTTTCAGCGCCCAGCAGCTTCAGCTGGCCGGTGAGCGGCAAGGTAATTTCCACCTTTGGCGATGGCTCTGGCAGCTACCGTAATGATGGCATCAATATCTCTGCAGCCAGCGGCACTAGCGTGAAAGCAGCTGCACCTGGCCAAGTGGTATATGCCGGCAATGGCCTGAAGGGCTATGGCAATATGATCATCATCCGCCATGGCGGAGATTGGCTCACCAGCTATGCACACCAAAAAGAGTTTTTGGTGAATAAAGGCGAGACAGTAAAAAACGGCCAAGTGATTGGCACAGTGGGCGACACGGGCAATGTGGACCGCCCGCAATTGCATTTCAGCATTCGCAAAGGCACGAGTGCGAAAGATCCAAAGAAATATCTAAAATAGGGAGTATATAGATACATGAAACATATGAAATTACTGACAGCTATGGCTGCAGCAACCGCCTCAAGCCAAGCAATGGCGCAGGCAGAAGCACCAAGCGCATTGGTGTCCCTTTTCCCATTCGTGTTGATTGCAGTTGTGTTTTATTTCTTCCTTATCCGCCCAAAGATGAAGGAATTTAAACAGCATCAAGAGATGGTGGCAAGTTTGCAGAAAAACGACAAGGTTATCACCGGCGGCGGCTTGCGCGGTAAAATCACCAAGCTAGTGGGCGACGGCGATGCCGAAGTAGAGATCGCTAAAGGTGTTACGGTAACGGCACTGCGCAGCACGCTTACGAAAGTAGACAAGTAAATGCTCGATTTTCCACTCTTTAAACGGCTTTCCGTCCTGGCAGTGATTTTGCTGGGCATTTGGTATGCTATTCCCAACTTTTTTGACAAAGAAACACGCCTGAACTCCGCCATTGCGGATAATGCCGTGCGTCTGGGTTTGGATTTACAAGGCGGCTCTTATTTATTGCTGAATGTGGATGTGGAGAGCTATCTGAAAGAGCGGTATCAATTTGCGGAAGATGACGTGCGCAGCCTGCTGCGTGAACAACGTGTGCGCTACCAACAGCTGAACGCCACGGACACTTCTGTGCAGGTGACCTTGCCGAATGATGGCGCTGAGGTGCTGGAAAAACTGAAGAATGAGTTTGATATTACCAATGAAGGTACACGCTTTACCCTCACCTACACGCCAGAGCTACAAAAAGAGATGCAGCAAAATGTGGTGGAGCAATCCATGGAGATTGTACGCCGCCGCGTGGACCAAACAGGCACCACAGAGCCAATTATTCAGCGCCAAGGTGAGCAACGTATTTTGCTGCAGGTGCCAGGCCTGAAAGATCCGGGTCAGCTCAAGCGCCTGCTGGGCACCACCGCGAAAATGACCTTCCATTTGGCGCACCCAAATAATTTCACGTTCTCCAATAAGCGCGCTGCAGAGCCAGGCTATATTATGGTGCCTAGCCGCGATGGCTCAGAATATTATCAGCTCAATAAACGCATTGAGCTGGACGGTCAGGATTTGGTAAACGCCGTGGCCACCTTCCAAAGCTCCGTGGACCCTGTCATTTCCTTTAGCATGAACAACCAAGGCGCACGTAAATTTGCTAAGATCACACAGGAGCATGTGGGTGAACCGTTCGCCATTGTGCTCGATAATCAGGTGATTACCGCACCGGTGATTCGCTCTCCTATTCTTAACGGCTCTGGTATTATTGAGGGCAATTTTACCGTGGAAGAAGCACGTGAAACGGCCATGTTATTGCGCGCAGGTGCACTGCCTGCGCCACTCACTGTGCCAGAAGAACGCAGCGTGGGTCCAAGCCTGGGCCAAGATTCTATCGCCGCGGGCAAGGCCGCCGCGCTGATTGGCTTTTTAGCCGTGGTGGTATTTATGCTGCTGAGCTACGGCGTGTTTGGTATTATTTCCAACATCGCACTGGTGGTGAATTTAGTGCTGATGCTGGCCGCACTTTCCCTGTTGGGCGCCACACTCACCCTGCCTGGCATTGCCGGTATCGTACTCACCATGGGTATTGCCGTGGACGCCAATGTGCTTATTTTTGAGCGTATTCGAGAAGAATCACGCAGCGGAAAATCAGCCGCCGCCGCGGTGGATCAAGGCTTCCGCCAAGCTTTCAAAACCATTTTAGACTCCAACCTCACCACGCTGATTGCCACGCTCATTCTGTTTACCTTTGGTGCTGGGCCGGTGAAGGGATTTGCGGTAACACTCTCCATCGGTATTTTATGCTCCATGTTCTCAGCCATCATGTTCACACGCTTGCTGGTGATTTATTGGCTAAAATGGCAAAAACCAAAGCATGTATTTGCGTAAATTTATTAGGTTCTATTGTGTCATCTTGAGGCAACGCCGAAAGATCTCGTGCCACAGTTTTTGCGGCTTGTTTTATAACAGCGTATGCCCTTATATAAAGGCTCCTAAAAAATGTGGCATACTTTACTTTCATATGCGCCTTAATAGTCGGGCACGAGATTCCTCACATACGTTCGGAATGACAAATATTGTCATCTACCAAACGCATTGAGATTGTTAACTTATCAATAGGATAACTATAAAATGTCTAATGCCCCCATCTTCCAAGAAGCAGCATCCGTAATCACCGGTTATGGCGCAGGTTATGTACGGCTAGGCAACCAACATATTGAAGCAGCGGCAATCACTATTACAGAAAACAACCACACCACGCATGATACCATGGAAGATGCTATTAATGCATTAGATGCAGAGAGCCTGAATGATGCTGAAATTATATTGATTGGAACGGGCGAACAACGGGCGCCATTACCTGCCGCACATTTATCTCCTCTGCGTGACCATGCTATCTCTGTAGACGTCATGAACACAGGCGCTGCCTGCCGCACCTATAACATTCTTCGCTCAGAAGGACGGTCCATAATTGCTATAATTGCTACATTATAACGCTATTTTTTCCTGGAATACAAGGTATTTTTCTATATCCATGCCCAACTGTAATCATTTTGTAACATTGTTACGTTAAGAATTTTTTAACTTATATAAAAATTTATATTTACATATAGGTAAATATTTAAGGAGAACAACATGAAACGTATTTTAACCATTCTAGCCACAGCGTTTATTGCTAATGCTGCTTTCGCACAAACAACGGTGTGTGATGGCAAAACATGTGTAACACTACCAGACGACCCCACACCACCAACAATATCTGAGCCTACAGTAGGTTGTGGCACTATGTGTGGCGGCCCAGTCCCCTCCCCTCCCCCTACTCTAGTTACAGAATGCACTGCTAAATCATGTGTTACTATACCGGAAACTATTATTATCAAGGAACCTACTGCTTCTCCGGCACCTGTACTAAATCAATCTATTGACCCTGTGCTTAGCATACGTCAGATTGAAGGTGACGTACGTGATGGCCGCTATACAACAGGCATTTACCATATTGCACCTGCTGCCGGTGGCAATATTGATATTGCAGGTACATTCTGCAAAACCGTTAATGCAGGTGAGCTATGTGATGATGCAGATATAATCAAATAACACTAGGTTCTGTTGTGATTTTTCTATATCGACCATTTTGCACTCCTTTTGTGCGTATTTTTTCTGCTCTTTTGCAGGAATAGTGGCGCTATTTTAAGAAAGAGTAGGAAAAATAAAGCCAAAAAGAGGTGAAAGGGGCGGTATAGAAAAATCACAACAGAACCTAGCTAACATACATATAGCAAAGGGCCCCATTGCGGGCCCTTTTTTTATGCGTACACCAGATAGTGTAGTCACACTACCTAGAGAAACCCTCTTGCAGCAAAACCGTTAGACCTTTTGCAGAGGTTTCTGTATAGAACCCTCTGCATGGAATATCCGCTACATACATATAAGCCGCTATTTTCTGAGGCGTTGGGCGCAGCAAATAGTGTGATGCAGCAGCAAGCGATGGCAGATACGCCGCTTATCCCAGAGCTGATTGCGCATATTATTGCATCAGGCGGCAAGCGCTTGCGCCCTATTCTCACCCTACTTTCTGCAGAATTATTAGGCTATCAAGGCCAGAGGCATATTCAGCTGGCCGCCGCAATTGAGTTTTTTCATACTGCCACCTTACTACATGATGATGTGGTGGATGAAAGCACCCTGCGCCGTGGTCAAGAGACCGCCAATGCAATTTGGAGCAATCAGGCCAGCGTGCTAGTGGGTGATTTTTTGCTCAGCCGTGCATTTCAGCTGATCGCACGCGATGAAAACCCAAAGATCACGCAAATACTTGCCGATGCAAGTGCAACTATTGCAGAAGGTGAAGTGGCGCAAATGGTTTCTTCCGGCGATGTTGCATTGCCATATGCACGCTATAAACACATTATTTACGGCAAAACTGCCGCCTTATTTGAAGCTGCGACCGAAACCGGCGCACGCATCGCCACGCAAGATGAAGCAGCCATTGCAGCGCTGAAAGACTATGGCCGTGCATTAGGCATGGCGTTTCAGATGATGGATGACAGCTTGGATTATACAGCAACGGCGGATCAGCTGGGCAAAGCACCAGGGGATGATATTCGTGAAGGCAAAGTAACGCTGCCTTTTATTTTACTGCGCGACTCTGATGATGAGACTATATCCAAACAGGCGATGAAAGCATTTGAAGCAGAAGAGGTAGATGCGCTGCTGCAACTTGCAAAAGAGCAGCAAATAGATGCTAAATGCCATGCCAAAGCAACGGAATATGCAAAGCAAGCACAACAAGCGCTTGCAACCTTGCCGGACATTGCTCAAACACAGCATATACAGGCGCTTCATGACATTGCCGCCTATGCGGTACATAGAAAATCATAAAAAGCTCTATTTTGCATTGACAGGGCCATTCCGCAGACTATGTTACGCCGCCTATGGCATATTCATTTTATGACATATGCCATGAAGACCGCCATATACTGGCGGGATTCCGCCGCGTAAGCGAGCGATTTATGCGCAAGCATAAATAAATTTACTAAAGTTAGAATGGAAGCAGCTATGTTTGCAGTATTTAAAACCGGCGGAAAGCAATATAAAGTTGCCGCGAATGATGTGATTAAAGTAGAAAAACTTGAAAACGCAGAAGCAGGCAAGCAAGTGGTATTTGAAGATGTATTGCTTGTGGGCGACGACAAGAAAACCACTGTGGGCACGCCTACCGTAAAAGGTATGAAAGTGGCTGCTACGGTGATTGAGCAGAAAAAAGACGATAAAGTGTTGGTCTTCAAAAAGAAGCGCCGCCACAATTATCGCCGTAAAGTAGGCCATCGTCAGCAAGTGGCTTGGATCAAAATTGATTCTATTGGCACGGAAGTGAAAAAAGCGGCGCCTGCCAAGAAGCCCGCCGCTGAAAAGACTGAAGGCGAAGCAAAAAAAGCACCGGCAAAAAAGCCAGCTGCTAAAAAAGCAAGCATAGCAAAAAAAACCACTGCGGCGAAAAAGCCTGCAGCAAAGAAAACAGAGAAGTAAGGAGTTAGTCCATGGCACATAAAAAAGCAGGTGGTAGTTCCAGAAACGGAAGAGACAGTGAGAGTAAACGCCTCGGTGTAAAGAAATTTGGTGGCCAAGCGGTTATCCCTGGCAACATCATCATTCGCCAACGCGGTACAAAATATTGGCCTGGTGCGAATGTGGGTATGGGTAAAGACCACACTATCTTCGCCACAGCAGAAGGCCGTGTGGTGTTCGAACGCAAAGCAAAAAATCGCCTATATGTATCTGTACAAGCGGTTGCAAACGAGAATACAGAAAAGCAAGCAGCACCTAAAAAGAAAAAAGCAGCTGCTAGCTAGATACTACTAGCGTAGATAAGAGAATTCAAAAGGGATGCGCAACAACACGCATCCCTTTTTTCTTTTTAGGAAATAGAAATTTACGTAAGATAGCGATATGCATTTTATTGATGAAGCAAAAATATATGTAAAAGCAGGCGATGGTGGCGCAGGCTGCCTGAGTTTCTTGCGTGCAGCCAATTTACCTAAAGGCGGACCGGATGGTGGCAATGGCGGCAATGGCGGCAGCGTGGTTGTGGAGGCAGACCCACATCTAAACACACTTGTAGATTACCGTTTCCAGCAACATTTTAAGGCACAAAAAGGCGAGCATGGCAAAGGCCGCAACCGCAACGGAAAACAAGGCGAGGACTTGGTACTCTCCCTGCCTGTAGGCACACAAATTTTTATGGAAGACCAAGCCATTTGCTTGGCCGATATTGCTGACAAAGCCACGCGCACCACACTGATTGAAGGCGGTAGAGGCGGCATTGGCAATGCAGCCTTCAAAAGCAGCACCAACCAGGCACCACGCAAAACCACACCAGGCGAAGAGGCCGAAGGCATGTGGGTGTGGCTAAAGCTTAAATTACTGTCCGATGCGGGCCTAGTGGGGCTACCTAATGCCGGAAAATCCAGCTTTGTACGCGCTGTTTCGCGCGCGACGCCAAAAGTGGCAGATTATCCCTTTACCACCTTAGTGCCACAGCTGGGTGTAGTGCGGCAAGATGGTGCCGAATTTGTGGTGGCCGATATTCCTGGCCTGATTGAAGGCGCAAGCCAAGGCACAGGCCTTGGGCACCGCTTTTTGAAACATGTGGAGCGCTGCGGTGTGCTGCTGCATTTGATTGATTGCACCAGTAATAATGTGGCAGAAGACTACAACACCATCCGTGCTGAGCTGGAGGCCTATAGCCCAGAACTGGCCAACAAAACAGAACTGGTTGCACTGAGTAAAACCGATTTGCTAAATGATGAAGAGCTGCTGGAAGATCAGCGCGTGCAGCTGCAAGCTGCATGCAAAAAAGAGGTACATCTGCTTTCCAGCGCCACGCACAACAACCTCACCCCAATCATCCGCGCCTTATACAAGGAAATCCAACGCTTCCATGGCCGCTTGGAAGAAGAGGCATAGCCTGTAGTA